>WFQC01000095.1 GCA_015487235.1 Alteromonadaceae bacterium | reverse complement strand
GAACTAAGCCCTGAGTTCAAGGTTGAAAGTGCTGCCGCAATAATACCAATAGTCACTAAACCTCTTACTCCTGACGGTATTTCATTTAGAACATATGCCATAAAAACGGTTATTTTTTCACCTTGAAAACTTTGTATAGCTTGCTCATGCTCAGAGCTAAACATTAAGTCGGGTCGCTGATAAAAAATATACAAGAGCAAACCTATAATTAAAAACAACAACATCACCGGTATAACCATAACAATAGACATAAGCATGGCTTTACTGCCTTCTTTTGCATTTTTGCAGGTTAATACTCGTTGGGTCATATCTTGATCAAGCCCAAAAGCAGCAATATTAAGCAACACAAACCCCGTAATGGCTGACCAAAAATTAAAAACACCAGCACTGCTAAAATCGAGAGAAAAATTAAATAATGTTAACTTAGAACCTTGCCCATCGGTCGGGTTTTCTAAAGCTGTAATAATTTGCTCAAAATCAGCAGGAATAGCAGCCAGTAAAAAATAAATCACAAAAATTGCTGCACTAACATAAACAACAGCTTGAATAACATCAGAATAAATAACAGAGCGAATACCGCCAAACACAGAAAATAATAAACCAACAATGGTGATCACCACTGTGGCAATAATGACACTATCAGCATTGATATCACCAAATAAAATCATCGCAACAGCAATAGCTGCCATATATAAACGCGCCCCACTGGCAAACACTCGACCCAATAAATACATGATGCCGGCTTGTTTTTTGGCACTACTGCCTATTTGCTGTTCAAGTAATTCATAAACGGTAAAAACTTTGTATTGGTAAAATTTTGGGATCAAGAAATATGCGACAAAAAATACAGCGATAAAAGCACCAATATTGGTAGAAAGATAAGATAAATCACCACGATAGCCCATATCAGGGCCACCTAAAAAAGTAGCCGCTGATTGTGAAGTTGCCAGTACAGAAATAGCAACCATCCACATTGGCATAGCATTGCCACCAAGAAAATAGTCATTACTACTCTTAGCTTGTTTGCGGTTAACCCACCAGCCTGAAAATAATAACAAAACACCATAGGCAAAGAACACAGCCCAATCGAGTAATGTATAATTTGCCGCCATTGTTTATCTTATTATTGTTGAGAATTAGGAGTTTAAGAATATATTATTCTAATATTGTTGTAAATATAAGAATTTACTATATTGTTGTCGGTATAAGATAAAAAAACCACGCTATTAAGTCACCTATAGCGTGGCAGACCACTACAATGTAGTAAAGGAAGATTTGAAATTAAAAATAATGTAATTTTGATATCTCTTGAATGCCTAACCCCGAACCATTACCTAAGGTAATATGTGCATTGTCAAAACAGACACCGCCTATAACAGGGTCAAACTTACCTAAGGCAGGGCCATCAAGATCTATTTTGGTAATACTTGTTGCTTTTGCAACAGCTACATGGGCTGCGGCAGCAACACCTATACTGCCCTCAAGCATACAACCTATCATGCAATCTATACCGTAAATTTTAGCGATATCGGCTATTTTAATTGCGTTACTGATACCCCCCGTTTTCATTAATTTAATATTAATAATATCAATAGCTTGTGCTTGAATAAGTTCAATAACTTGGCGAGGAGAAAAAGCACTTTCATCTGCCATAATGGGTGTTGAAACACGTTCGGTAACGTATTTTATGCCGGCAAAGTCATCTGCTTTTACTGGCTGCTCAATTAATTCAAGCTCAACCCCTGCTTGCTCAAGTTTACGGGCAGCAAAAACGGTTTGCTTGGCTGTCCAGCCTTGGTTAACGTCTAAGCGGATCACCGCTTTACCTTTAACTTCTTGATAAATTGCTTTTACTCGCTCAATATCTTGATGTATGTCTTTGCCAATTTTAATTTTCAATACCTCAAACCCAAGCATAATGGCGTGCAGAGAATCTGATAACATTTTTTCAATGCTATCGACACTAATAGTGATATCAGTGGTAAGTTTAGCCGTACCTCCGCCAAGTAATTGATAAAGCGGTTTTTGATACAGTTTTCCCCATAAATCGTATAAGGCGATTTCAACAGCGGCTTTAGCACTCATATTATGCACAATAGCGCCATGCACTTGATTAATAAGATTATTGAGCTGTTCAACCGCTTGATTGATCAGTACTGGTTTAATATGGTTTTCCACAGCGGCCATTATTGACTTGTGCGTATCTCCTGTTATAACGGGTGTAGCGGGGGCGGCACCAAAACCTATTTCTCCTGAATCGGTTTCAATTAAAACCACCAAATCTTCAATTGCATTTACTTGTCTGATCGCTGTTTTAAATGGCGTTGTTAGCGGTACTTTAAGCATGGCAAACTTAATGTTGGTAATTATCACAATAAAGTTTCCTCTGCAGGTATTAGACGCTTAATATTATAAAGAAGATCAACATAGCGCTGTTTTTTATTGGCATATAAAGGCAAGAAAGGGGTTATTGAAACACCATTGAGTGTGCCTTGATAAAGATGCCCTTTAGGGGTGAAGTAAGCCAAACCTTTAACATCATGAATGACATAAGGTTGACCTTTCTCATAGCCCAAAAACATCATTACGTGCCCGGGTATGTATAATAAATCACCCACCCTTAGCTTTTTCAGTGCAGCCATTTTCTTTTTAACTGAAGTTTTCTGAGTAAAAAATTGATTATCACCATATTGGCTTCTGCCTTGTTGGCCGGTATTTCTCGGCATGATAAAACCAAAAGTTTTATAGACCTCACCAATAAACCCTGTACAATCGCGGCCGTTATAATCGTGCCCCCAACCGTAGCGTTCACCTAAAAATTTAAAAGCTTGTTTGATGATATTTTGCCGAGTAAAAGGTAAATAGCCATGATGTACATCTTGACTACGGGCAATAAGCGCTAAAGCAAAACGAAGCTCTCCTTGTGGAGTTCGCACCGGCAACTTAACTACATAGCTGCTGTAAGGGTTTTGTCCGTATAATTGATCTGAGAACTCCCCTCTTTTTGCTAAAGGTAATTTAACGCCCATATCTAATTGCAATTCTGATATAGCAGGCTTGTTGGGAACAAAATTAGTAAAAACTTTACTTCCAGTGATCACCAGAAAATGGTTATTTTCATGATAGGCTTTAATTTCTTCTTTATTACCTATAGCAACCGCGTCACGCTTTACCCAAGCAATATAGTGGTAATTTTGTACCAAAAACCAGTGCTTATCTTTACTTACATGTAAAATAGCAACAGCTTCTCCGGGAAAGACAGCACTTTCTTGAAAACGATCTAAGTCATGATCTGTTGTTGATTTATACACCTTGTCATCAGTAGGAAAAGTACGTAAATCTGCCCTTTTAACAATTAAACCATAACGCACATCATTCATTGAGCTGATCGCTTGTTGATTGGTATTTAATAGATATTGCTGATAATCATCAGGCGTGAGTGCTTTGCCTTTAAGGTTAAAACGCACAGAACTAGGTAACTGGCTAATCGTTGCAATAATATCAGCTAAAGCTTGTCGAGTAACTTGTGCAGGCACAAGCAAAGGATCATTAACCAGTGAATGAGTAGACAATAATTTTTGATTAAATTGACTAATTGCTGCACCTGACATCAACACTTTATCTTGTGCTACTTTAGTTAACCAAAAATGAGTATGTAAATATTGTTCTTGCACACCAATTACGTCTGTTTTAAATTCATAGTTATCAGCACCGTAAGAAATAAACGTGTAAAAACATAATGTTACAAGTAAATAAAATTGCTTGATGTTCATTGCCAGCCCTTATGATATAGCAATAGCTAAATCAACATTGTTTGCTAAACATAACAGCTAAAGTACAAAAGTAAATAGTTTTTTCCTAATTAAATAAAAATAAAGAATAGTTTATTCCTTTTGTTTTATGATCAATAACCAAAGGTTATGATCTTTATTTACCTACTAGTTTTACTGAGAAAGAAGTAATACCAATTCGATTAAGTAAATGATCTAAAATTTGCGCAGTAAAAATGATGGTTAGCAAGGCTTGAATTGCAGTAAGTAGTTATTTTACTTGCAAAATTCATAACGAAGCTAGGCATTATTTTAACCAGCAAGGTTGATCAGTTATTTATTCGAGTTAGTATAAGTTTAAAAAGAAAATAAACGCTTAAACATCGACATTATTCTTTATTACATAATAGAGCATTATCAAATGATTAAGCTTAACAAGGGATAGGTTTAAACAACCTGTTGCCTTTGCTCTGTAAGCCCCATGGCTAAGATAAAAGGATCTTGCTTTTGACGTGAGATAAAATCAGCTTTACTGGTTATATTTTGCCATTGGTGCTTAATTAAACTTTGGGCAGTAGCACCACCTAAAGTGCTTCCTGGCCCTAAAATAATTAATTTATCAGGCGCAAATTCTTTTACCGCGACTTCTATTGCTTTAGTAAAATCGTAATAATCAACAACCTGTTTACCGAGTGTATAATCATAAAGGGCATTAACATCAGTACTGTAGGGTTGCCAAATTTTGCCTTGGCCATCAATTAAAGGAAGTTTAGGCGCATTAAACAAGGTTGTTGCGAGTTGTTGCTTCGCTTTTAGTGAAATCTCTTTTAATAATGGCGTGTGAAAAGCACCATGATTAAATAAATTCATCGGATAGCGATCATCAACTTTAGGTAGTCTTTCTTCTAAAGCTTTTAATCCTGCCTTATTACCGCCGAGTACAATAAAGCCGCCCAATTTAATCGAGATATAAACTTCACAATGCTCACTAAGGTTTATCGCTTCTATTGTTTCTTGTACAAGCGCAAGTTTTTTAGCATCTTCTTGCCAATTTTCATCAACAATAGGGTAGATAATTTGTCCACCAATAACACCATTTTTCATCATTGAGCCCATGGTATTAATGAGCTCAATGGCTTGTTCAGGAGCAAGAGCTCCTGCAACAGCAAGCGCAATATACCAGCCCATAGAATTGCCAGTTACCGCAACAATCTCGTATTTATCACGGTTTATACTGTGAAAATCAGCCAACGAGCAAGCATAAATTAAAGATGAGGCATTTTCTCCTGAGGTGTGTAAACGCATATTATAAGCAGGCATTGAGTCTAACTCGCTTACGGTTATTTGTCCTTGCGCTTGTCGATGGGCATCAATAACAGATAATAACGCCATTTTATCTTGATGATAACGGTGAAAGTAACCGAGCTCTTCTTTATTGTATGTACCTCGCCCAGGACAAATAACCACCACACGCTGTTTTTTATTTATTTCACTCATGATTAATCTCTCTGGTATAGGCTAGAAATTGAGGTATCAGATAGCATTTTCTCAACGGTTTCAACAATTTCATCAGCTGAAGGTAACACTGTCATGGCAGCACTACCTAATGGAATAAAGCAGTCTTCAGCAGTAATACGATTGATTTGCGGTAGCTTCATCTTATTATCTTGATAATACTCAACAATCATGGTGGTAATAGCTTCGCTAATTGAAGCGGTTTGTCGACATTCATCAACAATTAACACCTTAGCAAAGCCTGAAATAGCCTGCATAATTTCATCTTTGTTAAGCGGTGCTAACCAACGTAGGTCAACTAGTTTACAGGCAATATCCTTAGTCGCTAATTTGGCTTCAGCTTGCCTTGATAAATAATAGCCATTACCATAGCTGATGATACAAACATCTTGACCTTGACCAAATTCACTAATTTCCCCTAAACGCAGTGGCGCATTAGCTTGATCTGGTGAAATATAATCAAATGCCCACAATTCATCTCCTTTTTCATGCAAATCTCGTGTCATATAAAGGGCAATGGGCTCAAGAAAAATAACTAAACGCTGTTGCTCTTGTGCTAGTTTTACACAGGTTCTTAGCATATCAACAGCGTCAGCACCGTTTGAAGGACAGGCAATAATAACACCAGGTATATCGCGAAAAACAGCAAAAGAGTTATCATTATGAAAATGGCCACCAAAGCCTTTTTGATAAGCTAAACCAGCGATGCGAATAACCATGCCATTGGTGTATTGCCCGTTAGAAAAAAAAGGTAATGTTGCCGCTTCACCTCGAATTTGATCTTCAGCATTATGCACATAGGCTAAAAATTGAATTTCAGGGATAGGTAAAATACCATTATGCGCCATACCAATAGCTAACCCTAAAATCGATTGTTCATCAAGCAAGGTATTGATAACACGATTACTACCAAAGCGTTCATGCAATTTACTGGTAACATTATACACGCCTCCTTTTTTGCCAATGTCTTCTCCGCACAAAACAATATTGGGTTGTGCCGCCATTAAATCGAGTAATGTCCAATTAATTAATTTAGCTAAGTGTTGCTTTTTACTCAAATTATGCTTTTCGTGTTTGAAAAGTTTCGCACGATTTTCATCACTTAATAAACGGTAATTGGCGTTGCTATTGTTTATTGGAATTAAGCTTTTTTTAACTTCACTTGCTGATTTCAAGCGTGGCCTAGTTGCTGCTTGTTCACTAATACAAGCAATACGCTCTTCTATTTGCTCATAAATTTCAACCACCTGCTGCGGAGTTAATAGATTGTTTTCAACCAGTATTCTTGCACTATGTAACAAAGGATCTTGTTGTTCTGTTGCTTCGATTTCGGTAATTTTTCGATAAACAAACTCAGCATCTGAGCCTGCATGGCCAAGTAAGCGTACTGTTCTAATATGTAAAAATACTGGTTTTTTAAGTTTTCTCGCAATATACTCAGCGCGCTTTGCTGCTTGGTAGGTGTCTAAAATATTTAACCCATCACAATAAATATATTCAAGCCCTGCTCTGTTTTTATAATTGGCTGCAACCCAACCTTGTGGCGTAGAGGTTGAAATACCAATACCATTATCTTCACAGATAAACACTATAGGTAAAGGAACTGATTGATAAGCAGCCCAAGCAGCGGCATTTATGGCTCCTTGCGCAGTTGAATGATTAGACGATGCATCACCAAAATTACAAATAATAACGCTGTCATCTGGCATTTCACCTTGAATGCTAATTCGTTTGGTTAAGGGAATACTGTAAGCCGCACCAACAGCTTTGGGTAAATGAGAAGCGATAGTGCTAGTTTGTGGTGGTATAAAAAGAGATTTACTGCCGAGCACTTTATGCCGCCCTCCTGAGATGGGATCTTCTTTTGACGCCGCGAAAGAAAGTAACATATCGTAAAGCGTTGTTTCCCCAGTAAGCTGCTTCGCTCTTTGAATAACAAAAGCACCACTGCGATAATGCAAAAAAGCCATATCTGTTACTCGAAATACTTTGGCATAAGCGGCATTACCTTCATGCCCCGAACTACCAATAGTATAAAAGCTTTGCCCTTTTTTTTGCATCACGCGAGACTGTAAATCAAGTACGCGGCTCATCACTTGGCTTTCAAAAATATCAATAAGTTCACTGGCTGACAAGCCTACCTGTGCCAGATTAAGCTGTTGTAATGATTGCGGAAATTGCTGTGCTAAAACATTTTTTTTAAAATTTTCTTTAACAATTACATTACGATCTAGCATCTGTACTCCACTTATTTTTTATTATTATTTTACAACATAGTTATGATAGTTATGCGACTATGTTGCTATGAGCATAAAGGCGATAGATCCTGAAATAAATTCAGGATGGTGGCTTTATTTGGTGAGTTTTATTCCGTTAACTTTATCTCGCTAAGGTGTCATGCTGACCTGCGTTAGCATGACGCTTTAGTTCGATAAAGTTAATGAAATAAAACTCATGAAATAAAGCCACCATCCTGAATTTATTTCAGGATCTATCGCCT
>WFQC01000094.1 GCA_015487235.1 Alteromonadaceae bacterium | reverse complement strand
TAGAAGGAATAACGAATATGAAAACGCTTAAAATCTTATTAATACTCGCTGCACTGGGCATGATCACCATGTTTGCTGTGATGTATTCAGGGGTTGTAAATGTGGCGGCTGATGAACCTCATGGTAAATTTGTTTATTGGATGTTAGAAGAAACCAGAGAAAATGCTATTGCAAATGCCTCTGCTGATATTCAAGTACCTGATTTATCCGATCCTGAATTATTACTAACAGGTGGGGTTGACTATGGTTTCATGTGTGAAAGTTGTCATTTAAAACCGGGTCAAAAAGAAAGCGATATGAGTGTTGGTTTATATCCGGCGCCACCTAATTTGGCTATTGAACATCAAACACATGATGAAGATAGTGATCGCAGGAAAGCCCGTAATTTTTGGATTATTAAACATGGCATAAAAGCTTCAGGTATGCCAGCTTGGGGGAAAACTCATGATGATAAACGCATTTGGGCGATGGTTGCCTTTATTGAACGTTTACCAAAATTGAGCCCTGAAGAATACCAAATATTAACGGCTATGGATTAACATAATAGGAAAATAAAATGATAAAAAATATAACAATAACAATAACAATGCTTTTACTTATTAGCTCTACGTTTGCCTTTGCAGGTAACAATGATGAAAATAAAGAGGTAAAAGCTATTAAAGATATTATTGCTGGTATTGAGTATGGTTGGGAAAATGGTGATGGTAAACCTTTTCGTGACAACTTCTTAGACTTTGAAGGTGCTCGCTATATTGAAGGTGGTGGTCAAAACAAAGGGCTAGACAGTTTAGTTAGCCATCACGTAGAGCCAGAAAAAGATGCAATGGAGTATTTGAAACTTGATTTTGCCAATATTGAAGTACATTTTGAAGGTGACAATTTTGCTTGGGCAATTGCCGATACACGCGTAAAAGGCAAAGTGAAAAAATCAGGTCGTACTTTTGATAAGGCAGGATTTCAAACATTTCTCTTTAGAAAAATAGACGATAAATGGAAGCTAGTACATAGTCATTCATCGTCTCGAGATTATCGCCCAGCTAAAAAACATGCACATTAGTGATGCGTTAGCCAAGCAATAGGCGCTAAAATGGCAAATAAAATAGGTTGATGTAACAAATAGATAATCAAACTATGTTGCCCAAACCAAGCTAATTTTCGGGTTAGCTTGGTTTCTTTTATCCAAGGTTTGTTAAACCAGGGTTGATAAGCTAACCAAATGCCTAATAAAATAACGCCCAACCATGGAAATAAGGGTACATAATCGGTTGTGTAATCGGGCAAATAATCATTTATATAATAAAAAGGCCAATGCTTACTTAATAGCCCAAATGCACTAGCCGTAATTATTACAACACCTGTTATTAAGGCTGTTTTAGGGTAAGCAACAAAACCGATAGCGAATAAGCTTGCAACAGCAATAAAGTGTAATACCCCAAAATAGACCCAACTTTCACTAAACATCACTAACGACATCAACGTAATAAGTAAAGCACCAATACTGACTTGTGCCAAGCGTTTGAAAAACTTTCGCGCATGAAAATGATTTTTATGCCCATACACTAAGCCTGCACCAATACAGATAAAAAATAACGTTAAAATCACATAACGAAAATGCTTCCAGCCGTTACCATCAGGAATAGCCCAATTAAGCCAACCAAAATAGCGAAGATCATAAATAAAGTGGAAAATAACCATTAACACAATGGCTAAGGTTCTAATTAAATCAAGCGAAATATTACGTGTATTTAACAAAGCGATAATTCCTGAAAAATAATGTGGATTTGTTATAAATGTTGACTTAAATCAAGACAAATAAGCATAAGCAATATATACTGTTAACAGTTAATAATGAAGTGTAATTTTAAGCACTAACTATTATGAAAAATCACCTGAACTGGATACTCTTATTGCTAATTTATTTGTCAGTTAATGGGCAAGTATTTGCGACGCCAGTTCATATTTGTCAGGCAATGGCAATAAGTAATCAAGCTTTGTTGTCATCTGCTGCTTCAATAAAAATTCATGAGCACCATCAAATGAATGCTTCCTCTGTCGAGGTAGAGCATACTAGTGCAACTGAACAAGCCAATTCAACCATGAAAAGTTGCCACTGTGTTGATTGTGACTGCACTGAAAATGTGATCGGGCAAGCTAATGGTTATTTGTTATATTCGCCATTAATTATTGCTTCAATAAAAACAGATATTTTACTGATTGAAGGTGAACAACACTTTATTTCTCAACCACATCCCAACTTATTTCGACCTCCTATTCAAGACTAACTAGGATAGAACTGCCTAAATTTTGGCGCCTATTTTTAATAACTCTCATATGTCGTTTAACAACGATAAAAAACTTAATGCCCAATACTGTCTATTTTTATGAAAAAAATAGCATGGGCTAGTTCTTAACACATAACTTATTAAGGGTTTACAATGAAAACTAACTCTATCAGCACTGCAGTTGCTTCGGCATTGTTGCTGAGCGCAGCTCCTTTTACCTTTGCTCAAGAAAATTCATCTTTAGATATCGGCCGTTTAGCTATCGCTGGCTACGGTGATGTTAGCTATATTGCACAGGATAATTTAAAAGATGATCAAGGTAATGCGGTGCAAAATAACGTACAAGCGCGTTTTATTCCTATTTTTCTTTTTCAAATGTCTGAAAAAATTCATATAGAATCTGAAATTGAGTTTAGTACTGGCCAAGATGGCGAAACAGAAACTGAACTCGAATACATTAATATGCACTACTACCTTAATGATAATACCATCATTACGGCAGGTAAGTTTTTACTACCTTTTGGTCAATTCAGTGCCAATATCCACCCTAGCTGGATTAATAAAGCGGCAAGTACACCGGGCATTTACGGTGGCCATGGTGGTAATGGTAGCTTAAATGGTGTTACCACTGTTATGAATGATACAGGTATTAATGTTTCTAATACTTGGAACTTAGGTGGTGCAGGTCGCCTCTTTACTGACTTTTATGTGGTCAGTGGTCCTCGACAAGAAGCTGGAGCTCATGGTGGTGGCGTTGAGTTTGAAGCCAAAAAAGGCGACAACAATGACTCTTTTGCTTACGGTGGACGAGTAGCATATGCCTTTTTACCTGAATGGGAAATTGGCGTTTCATACTATACTGGCCCATACAGCAATGACGGAGACTTAAACTACAGCGCTTATAATGTTGATTTTAACTGGAATGGCACTTTTGCTAGTGTTCGCGGTGAGATCTTTGGCTCTACTGCTGAAACAGAAGGTGAAATTGAAGTTAACGGTGAAATTGATGAGTTTGTAAAAGACTTTAATAAAAATGGCTGGTACATACAAGGTGCATGGCAAGCTCGCCAATTAGGGAAGGCATGGTTAAACCCTGTTGAACTGGTATTGCGTTATTCAGATACCTCATCAGATTTTGACGGTTCCGTTATTGAAGAGTTTGATGAAGATGCAGGTCGAATGGGTAGTCGAGTTTATTACGGCGTGAATTATTGGTTAGAGCCAAGTGCTGTTTTAAAGTTTGGTGCTGAAACGACTTCATTAGATAACGGTGTAAACAGTGATGACCGTCTATTTTTACAATTAGCCTTTGGTTTTTAAGGAGCATAGCAATGAAATTAACTCAAGTATTTTTACCCGCAGTAGTGTTAGTGTTAAGTACTTTTACTACACAAGCTCAACATGTTAGCGATGCTTCTTTAGTGGCAAAAGGTGCTAAAGTTTACAGTGAAAACTGTGGGCGTTGTCATAATGCTCGCCCAGCTGAAGAGTACTCTAAAAAAGAGTGGTCTGTGGTTATTCCTCATATGCGTGCTAAAGCTCACCTAACAGGCAAAGAAGCCCTAGCGGTTGAAGCTTTTCTAGACAGTACCTTAACCTCTGATGTGCGTAGTGAGGTGAAAGGTGGTTCATTAGAAAATAAAGTACAACGTTCAGGCGCTGATCTTGTGGCTCAATTTGGTTGCCAAGGATGTCACAAAATCAACGGTGAAGGAGGGGCTTTAGGGCCAGAATTAAGTGGTATTGTTGCTAGAAAAGGGCAAGAGTTTGTTTTGAAAAAACTCACCAACCCCAAGTTTAATAATGCCGCTTCTGCAATGCCTAAGTTTCCGATGACAGCTGCAGATAAACAAGCAATTATTGACTATTTAAGCCAATAATATTAGCGCAAGGCTATTGAATTATTAAAATTCAATAGCTTTTTTTTCGTAATGAGAATTGTTTACCTTTGATTTTGGTTTGACTGATACCTAAATGTATAACTTATTGATGTTATTAGTATAAAAGCAAATATCAATGGTCAACGGTACCTAATAAAAGAAATTTTTTATGGAGCGATAAAAAATTTTAGTTTTGAGGCTTGACTTGTGTCTTGAACACAGGTGTAAGCTCAATATGTATCCATAAAATGTGGAGTATAAAATGAAAGTAAACGAATTAGCAAAGAGCTTAGCAGTGACACCAGACACAGTGCGTTTTTATACCCGAAATGGTTTTTTATCGCCTAATAGAAACCCACTCAATGGTTATAAAATTTATAGCAAGCAAGATCAGCAACGCTTAAGTTTTATTATCAGCGCCCGTCAGCTAGGCTTCTCTGTTGATGAAATTGCTCATATTTTAACAGAAGCAGACAAAGGCCATAGTGCCTGTAGTTTGGTTCGAGAAATTATTGAACAGAAACTTATCGAAACAGAACAACAATTTCAACAAACCTTAGCACTAAGAAATCGATTAAAAATGGCTATTGAAGACTGGCAAGATAAACCAGATAAAGAGCCAACTAGTGAAATGATTTGCCACTTAATTGAAGGATTTAGTGCTGAGCATTGATTGTATGAAGGGGTCAGCAAATGAGTGATAAAAATAATAACTCGCAAGAGTTGCTAATAGAAGGTGCAAGCTGTGCAAGTTGTGTAGGTAAAATAGAAAAAGCGCTTAATGCGCTTGATGGTGTAGAGCAGGCGCAAATGAATTTTGCCCTGCGCACCGTATCGGTAACAGGTAATGTTGATGCCAATACCTTAATTAAAACCATTGAACAGATAGGCTATAACGCTAAAAGTGCTAATGAAACCAGTGATGAAGAGTTGCTTGATGAGAAAGAAATAGCAGAGCAGCAATATTATAAAAAATTGATGCAACAAACCTGGATAGGTTTAGGTTTAGGTATTCCATTAATGCTTTATAGTGTTTTTGGCCCAGCAATGACTGTAAATTCAATGACAGAGCGTGCGGTTTGGTTTGCTATCGGTATTATTTGTTTTGCGGTGCTGTATTTTGCTGGTAAGCACTTTTTTGTTGGCGCATGGAAGTCTTTTGTTAATCATAGTGCCAATATGGATACCTTGATTGCATTAGGCACAGGCACTGCATGGCTCTATTCTATGGTGGTTGTTATTGCCCCTGAAATATTGCCTGAAATGGCGCGTCATGTGTATTTTGAAGCAACGGCTATGATTATTGGTTTAATCAATCTTGGCTTGGCGCTTGAAGTCAAAGCCAGAGGCAGAACCAGTGATGCAATCAAGCGTTTGATTGGTTTACAAGCCAAAACTGCACGTGTTATTCGTGATGGTAAAGAAATAGATATTGCCATAGAGCAGGTTTTATTAAATGACAAAGTGCGAGTTCGTCCTGGTGAGCGCATTCCTGTTGACGGTGTTGTAGAAGAAGGGGCTACCAGTGTTGATGAATCAATGCTTACGGGTGAGCCAATGCCAGTTAAAAAAGTGCAAGGTGATGAGGTTGTTGCGGGTACTATTAATAAAAGTGGCTCTATTATTTTTACCGCAACGCGTATTGGTAAAGATACAGCGCTAGCACGTATTATTGGCATGGTGAAACGTGCGCAAAACTCAAAACCGCCTATTGGTCGCTTAGCTGATATTATCTCGGCTTATTTTGTGCCTACCGTGATGATTATTGCTATTGTTAGTGCACTTATTTGGCTTAACTTTGGACCTGAGCCTACGGTTGCTTTTGCGGTAATTTCGGCAACAACAGTATTGATTATTGCTTGCCCTTGCGCTTTAGGATTAGCTACGCCTATGTCGGTTATGGTTGGTGTGGGTAAAGCGGCTGAAGCTGGAGTGCTTATTCGTAATGGTGAAGCTTTACAAACGGCCTCAAAAATTACTGCAATGATCTTAGACAAAACCGGTACGATCACACAAGGTTCTCCTAAGGTAACTGATATTCACCTCGTTGACTCTTCTTTATCAAAAGATGAACTATTGCAACTTGTCGCTTCATTAGAAGCAGGCTCAGAGCATCCTTTAGCACAAGCTATTGTAGAGTCGGCCAATGAAAAATCCTTAACACTCGATAAAGTAGAACAATTTGAAGCCATAGCAGGTCATGGCGTACAAGGTAGTGTGCAAGGCAAAAAATTATTATTTGGTAATCAAAAATTCATGGTCAGTGAAAGTATTGCCCTTGATGAGGCTGTTGTTGCAAGTGCTCAACAAATGGCTAGTGAAGCTAAAACGCCGATGTACTTTGCCGTAGAAGGAAAGTTAGCCGCCATTATTGCTGTTGCAGATCCTATAAAAGAAGATTCTATTGCTGCAATTAAACGTTTACAAAACAACGGTATTCGTGTGGTTATGCTTACAGGAGATAATAAAGCTACCGCGAAGGCTGTTGCTGAAAAAGTAGGTATTACAGAATTTTTTGCGGAAGTGTTGCCAGAAGATAAATCAAGCAAAGTAGCAGAATTACAAGCACAAGGTGAAATTGTCGGTATGACAGGTGACGGTATTAATGATGCCCCTGCTTTAGCGTTAGCCAATGTTGGTTTTGCTATTGGTACGGGAACTGATGTTGCCATAGAAAGTGCTGATATTACCTTAATGCGTGGTTCTTTACATGGTTTAGCTGATGCTATCGCAGTAAGTAAAGCAACGTTAAATAATATTAAGCAAAACTTATTTGGTGCTTTTATTTACAACGTAGCGGGTGTGCCATTTGCCGCAGGAATTTTATACCCATTTTTTGGTTTACTGCTTAACCCTGTTATTGCCGGGGCAGCCATGGCGTTTTCATCGCTTACGGTTGTGAGTAATGCTAACCGTTTACGCTTTTTTAAACCTCAACAACACTAGGAGCTTATCATGTTGGTTATTAATCTTATCGGTTTAGGACTTATAGTGTTAATTGTGTGGTGGTTTTGGTTATACAAGCCTGAAACTAAAGCACTAGGAGATGAAAATGATGATGAAGATATTGTTATTACCGTTGAAAATGGGGTTTATCAACCTGCTAGTTTAAGTGTGCCAGCAGGCAAAGCGATTACGTTAGTATTTGAACGCAAAGATGCCAGCCCTTGTGCGGCAACGGTGCAGTTTCCTGATCTAGAAATCAGTGAAGAATTACCCCTAAATAAAAAACTAGCGATTAACTTACCCGCAATGACAACGGGAAAATATGCCTTTCACTGTCAAATGCAAATGTATAAAGGTGAGCTGATCGTTAAGTAGTAAGGTATTACGTGATAAATATACTCGTTTTGCTTGAAAATACCGAATATAGCTAACGAGTAAACTAACAATTGATATGAGGAAAGGGTTATGGCGATTAAAAAAATAACAGCAATAGTGAATGAATTACTACTTGATGATATTGAAAAAGCATTATTAGCGCATGGGGTAACGGGCTTTACGGTTATGCCGGTAAAAGGTCGCGGAAACTACTGTAATACTTATACACAAGATCAGCTGGTAAAGCATAGCCAGATAGAGATTTTTTCAACAGAAAAATATGCGCAGAATATTGCTCAAGTAATTATGCAAACCGCTGACATTGGTATGAATAACGAAGGGTTAGTTGCGATAAGCCCTGTTGATGAACTGTTTTGGGTTTATCAACAAACTAGCGCAAGTGAAAATGATTTTAATTTTCACTAATAAACACGTCTTAAATAAACAAGAGGAATTTGTTATGAGCGATTTAGATCACAGAGTAGGCGTACAAGAAGCAAATTTGGTGGTAAGACACCTGAAATTAGAAGGTATCACCACTGAAAATAAAGCGACTATATTAGCTGAAATTGACCAAACTTTTGGTATTGATAATGTTTCATTTGATGATAATTCACAAACACTTAATGTTGCTTATGATGCAACTAATTGTTGTTTAGATGGGTTAGAAGAAATTATTCATAAGCATGGTGCTGATATATCACACGATTTATGGACACATTTTAAAGAAATGTATTACAAATACGTTGATGAAAATGTCAAAGATAATGCTCAGCACCAACCTTGGAGTTGCCATCAAAAACCTCCAGGAGGAGGTAAAAAATAATAACTTAGCTTGGTGGCTTAGCCTCTATTATAAGCCACCACCATTGTTGAGGAGAAAGTTATGGATGGCTTATTAACATTTTTATTGTATGCAGTATTTTTTTACTTTTTTATGCGTTTTGGTTGTGGTGCCCATATGGTACATGGTCATCATCATAAAAAATCGCATACAGATGATGACGTTAAATTTATTGATCCTGTTTGCGGAAAAGAAGTCGCAGAAGATCAAGGTTATGGTGAATTAGTTGAAGGCCGTTTGTTTCGCTTTTGCTCAAAAGAGTGTTTAGATATTTTTGACCAAAACAAAAGTGAATACAGTAAAAAACCTAATAAGCTAATACCTCATAAGGAGCATAACCATGAAACATAAAATATCATTGTTTGCTTTTGGCCATGCGACAAGCTTATTTTTAGTGATGAGCTTTGTACTTTGTGTTGGCTTTGATCTGCTTTTTCCTGAGCATGCCATGTATAGCGTTTGGTTAAAGTTACTACCCGGTTTTGAATGGCTTTCATGGCAAAGCTTTTTTCTGGGAGCCATAGAAAGTTATGCCTATGGCTGGTATATCACCTTAATTTGGGTGCCTTTGTACAATTTTTTTGGTGATAAAGGTAAATAATCCTAGTTAGAATAAGGAGATAGAAATGAAAAGTTTACAACACCGTGTTGGGGTTAGTGAGGCTAATTTAGTTTTTAGAAAACTAAAACTAGTTAAATTAGATCAAAATAATTATGCGTCTTTATACACCGAAATCGACAATATCTTTGGTGTTGATGACGTTAACCTTGATAGTCAAACAAAGCAACTTTCTATTGCATATGATGCCACACATTGTAATTTAGCTATGATCGAAAAGATCATGGCTAAGTATGGGGTATTTTTTGCTAATTCTTGGTGGAACCGTTTAAAAGTGAGTTATTACAAATTTGTTGATCAAAACTTACAAGATAATGCGAACCACCAAGCAACGTGTTGTCATCATGCCCCGCCAGGAGCAAACAAAAAAAGGTAGCGTGTAAAAAAAACACAAAAATACGATCTGTATCAAGCGGTATTAAATGGTGTTGCGTTATAGCTATTGGTATTATGTTGAATGAACAAGGAATGCAAATGAATATTATCTTTTTAGGTGGTACAGAAACTGTAACAGGTTCTAAATACTTAGTTGAAACGGCTAACACCAAAATATTAGTTGATTGTGGCTTATATCAAGGTTACAAATGGCTACGAGAGCGTAATAGAGAACCTTTGCCTTTAGATATTCATCAGCTTGATGCTATAGTATTAACGCATGCGCATTTAGATCATTCAGGTTTTATTCCGCTTTTATATAAACAAGGTTATCGAGGCCCTATTTATACTCATGCTGCAACCTCTGCTTTATGCTCGATACTATTACCTGATAGTGGTCATATTCAAGAAGAAGACGCCAAGTTTTACCAGAAGCACCAATTAAGCAAGCACCAAAAGCCAGAGCCTTTGTACGATAAAAAAACGGCGGAACAAAGCTTAACACTGTTCGAAAACATTGAATTTGACCAAACTTTTACGGTAGGCGATCTTGAAATAACATTTCAATATGCTGGGCATATTTTAGGCGCAGCCAGTGTTATTATTGAAGCAGAAGGGAAGCGAGTTGGTTTTTCAGGCGATGTGGGTCGCCCTAATGATATTTTTATGCGACCACCGAAAGCATTGCCCGAATTAGATTTGCTGATGCTAGAGTCAACCTATGGTAATCGTCGTCACGATCAGCATGATCCTTATCAACAACTTGCAGATGTTGTTAATAAAACTGTGAGTCATGGCGGCACTTTACTTATTCCGAGCTTTGCAGTTGGTCGTGCGCAAACATTACAATATATGCTTGCTATATTAATGCAAGAACAACGTATTCCTAAGCTTTCTGTCTTTATTGATAGCCCAATGGCAATTAATGTTGGCGATATTTACTGTCATCACCATGAATTACATCGTTTAACAGATGAACAATGTCATTTAATGTGTAATGTCGCTACTTATACGCGCAGCGTTGATGATTCAAAAGCCTTATCAGAGGTCACCATGCCACATATTATTATTGCTGGTAGTGGTATGGCAACGGGCGGGCGTATTTTGCATCATTTAAAACGCTTGTTAGGTGATCATCGAACTACTGTCTTATTTTCTGGTTATTTAGCGGGCGGTACGCGTGGCGCTAAAATGCTCAAAGGCGAAGGAAGTGTAAAAATTCATGGCCAGTGGATACCGATAAATGCCACCATTGAAGTGATGCATGGTTTATCAGGACATGCTGATTATGTTGATATTGAAAATTGGTTGCATCAATCGTCATTAAAAAAAGGCACTAAAATTCAGTTAGTACATGGTGATCCTGATGCCTTAGAAGCAATGAAAGATCATTTAAATCAAACGACTAACTTCACGGTTGAGATAGCTAGTTATAAGAAAATTTTACGACTTTAGCCTTGCGTTAGAGTTAACTCTAACCTTTATACTGTACTTATTGTTTCTAAATTTACCACCTTAAATACGGTTTATAGTCGTGTTGCTATAAAGGTTAAGTTGTTGCTTTTAATGAAAAAAACTTATAAAAAAACTAAACTATTAATTAGTATTTTACTGTTAATTACTCTTAATGCTTTTGCTCATGATCCTGTTTTTAGCCCAGGCCCTCATGTTTTGTTTAAAGAAGGTATTGAAATACACACAGGAATAAAGCAAAAAAACACTCAAACAAAACAAGTATTACAACAGCCATTAATCTTTAAATATGGTGTAACGGCAAATTGGGTTACTGGTCTAGAATTGCCCTATATAAGTCAACAAACACCAACTTCAACTAAAGGCTTTGGTGATATTAGGTTAACAAGTAAGTATCGTTTTTGGCGTCAAGATAGGCGCGGACAGCAACGATCTGCGGCACTACTTGTTAACATAAAAACTAATAGCAGTGATAATAAAATAACCACCAATACAACTGATGCTACGTTAGGCTTAGCTTATGGCTACGAAAGTTTATCGTGGTATCGTTGGGTAAGTGCTCGCTATCGTTTTAATCAAAATAATGAATTACGTCGAGGTAATATTGCTTTTTTTGATGTAGCAATAGGTTATCGTTATAGCGTTAATGATTATAAAGCTGCCGATATGGTGTATATGCTTGAAATAAATAGTGAAATTTATCAAGCAAGCTATTTAGCTGAGCAAAAAATTATACAGCAGAATAAAAAGTTGTTTATTTCTCCCGGCTTTATGTGGACTTTACGCAATATGGCAATTAAAGGAGGTGTGCAACTGCCTCTTTATCAGTCAAGTTCAAACAATCAAGATAATTATCGGGCTAAATTAACAATTGAATGGCATTTATAACGAATTAATTAACCCCGTATTATTGCATTACAGGTTACTTAGCGATACAAAACAAATAGAAGGATAAAATGATGAAATATGTCTTAATGATAAGTGTTATGTTAATTGGCTTATTACCTACATTGACTCATGCGAATGAAGATAAGCCTAAACAATCAGCTGTTTTATCAACAGCTATTGCAAAGTATGAAATAAGAGCTGATGGCTTAGCTTGCCCTTATTGTGCTTATGGTATTGAAAAAAAATTTAAGGCGATCAAGGGGGTTAAAAATATTGATGTTGATTTGAAAAAAGGTATTGTTAAAGTGGAAGCGACACCAGCAACCCAATTTACCGAGCAACAATTAAAAACCCTATTTTCTGATTCAGGTTTTACTTATCGTTCTATTAAAAAATTACCTGTAGCACAAGAAAGGCTAGAGCATTAGTTATGGGTGTTACTTCTACACGCTTTTCATGGTTAACCTTATTTGCCAGTACGGGCACGTTAATTTGCTGTGCACTGCCTATTATTTTTGTTTCGTTAGGGTTAGGAGCCGTTGTTGCTTCATTAACCAGTACTTTTCCGTGGTTAATTTGGCTTAGTTTGCATAAAAGCTGGATTTTCTTAGGATCTGGTTTTATTTTATTTATTGCTGCATGGTTAATTTATCGAGCTAAACGACACTGTCCTACTGATGTGCATTTGGCGCAATTATGCCAGCGAAGCCAACGTTGGAATAAGCGCATTTTTTGGGGATCAGTAATTATTTGGAGTATTGGTTTTTTTGCTGCTTTTTTAGCCTTACCTTTGCGTCTTTGGTTAGGTATTTAATGATGTCGCACAACACTATTTATGTTGAAGTTTTTTCATCTTTTGCATGTAATCGTTGTCAGCAGGCTAAAGATGAAATACAACAACTTATTATAAACTTACAGCAAGAGTTTCCGTATATTTGCTTTAAATATAATGAAGTAGATGTTGTAGAAAATATCGATAGAGCGGTTAGTTTAGCTATTTTAACCGTACCAAGTATTGTGATTAATGGCGAAAAGTATTTTAACAGTATGCCAGCACTTTCTGAGCTTAATAAACAGTTACTCATGCTAATAAATCAAAAATAGGTGTATGTTATGTATAAAATAGGTGAAGTAAGTCAACAGTTAATGATCAGTAGTGATACCTTACGTTACTATGAAAAAATTGATTTACTACCACCTATCTCAAGAACATCTTCAGGTATTCGTTTATATAATCAACAAAATATTTCTCAGATTAAATTTATTAAAAAATCACAGGCGATGGGGTTTAGCCTTAACGAAATAGCACAATTATTGACCTTTAGAAAAAATCCTCAACAGGCAAAACGTGAAGTCAGGCAATTAGCCCATGATAAGTTAAAAGTGATAGAAGAAAAATTTATCCAATTACAATCATTAAAGAATGAATTAACACTGCTTGTTAATCTATGTTGTCAGCAAGAAAAAGGCTGCCCTATTATAACAAAGCTTGATACAGATCATTAACCAGTCAATTTTGCCTTGCAAAGATATAGTTTATACTTCTTGTTGTAAATGAGATATGTTATCATTCGCATTAACGGTAACATGTTTCTTGAATTTTCGGTAAAAAACAAAATATGAATACAACAACAATTAGGCTTGTAGCTAAGCTCTTTTTTAGCGTGTTTTTGAGCATTCTTTTTGCAGTAAAAGCAGTGGCAAGCCCGCAACAATTATTACAGTTAGTTGACTATTTAGGCGTTGATTATGAAGGCGCTGTCGCTCAAGGTAAAATATTAAACCCTGAAGAATATACCGAAATGCTTGATTTTTCAGCAGGTATTCTTGCGCAAATTCAAACGTTACCCAGTAATGAGAACCAAGCCAATTACAAGCAACGCTTACTTGACGATGCTAATAAGTTAATCATATTGGTTAAAAATAAAGGTGATGTGCAAGAGGTAAGGCAGCTAACTACTCGTATGCGCAATAATTTAGTCGCTGGTTTTAATATACAAGTTGTGCCAACCAAATTGCCTGATTTAAAAAAAGCTCAAACTCTTTACGCTAATAATTGTGCAAGCTGCCATGGCGTAAAAGGTTATGGTGATGGAATTGCTGCAAAAAATTTAGTACCTGAACCAACAAATTTTCATGATAAAGCGCGTTATCAACAAAGAACTTTATTTAGTTTATATAGCACAATTACTGAGGGTGTTGCTGGCACAGCAATGCCAAGCTTTAAACACTTTAATGAACAAGAACGTTGGTCTTTAGCCTTTATGGTTGGTGCTATGGCAATTGAAAAGCCTGCTGCGCTTAATAAAGAAGCCACTAAAATAGACTTTGCTCTCTTAACTAACTTAACCCCAGCAGAGGTTAAAGATATTTATGGCGAACAGGGTGTTTTAGCTATGGCATGGCTGCGTCATAACCCTCAGGTACTATTTAATACCACAAATCCTTTGCAGTTTACATTACAGCAATTACCCAAAATAATTCAGCGTTATCAACAAAAAAATTATGATAAAGCCTATAGTTTAGCGGTTGAAGCATACTTAGAAGGCTTTGAATTAACCGAGAATAATTTACAGTCGATAGACAGCCAATTAACGCGTAAAATTGAAAGTGAAATGACGCAATTGCGCACCATGATCCGTCAGCAACAACCACTTGAAGCACTTAAAATACAAGTTAAATTAATTGAAGGTGATATTAATTATGCTATGAGTTTGCTTAAATCAACAAGCTTATCTCCTGAAGCCTCTTTTTTAAGTGCTTTGTTTATTTTATTGCGAGAAGGGCTTGAAGCCTTATTATTAGTTGCCGCCATTGCCGCTTTTTTAATTAAAACAAATCGTCGTGATGCATTACGTTATGTACATTTTGGTTGGTTAGGTGCATTAGCTTTAGGTGGTGTTACTTGGTGGGCATCTCAATCAATTATTAATATTAGTGGAGCCTCACGTGAAGTTACCGAAGGTATAGCGGCCTTAACGGCAGCTGTAGTCTTGCTTTATGTTGGTATTTGGATGCATAACAAAACTAGTGCTGCTAATTGGCATAAATTTATTGCGGGTAATGTTAAAAGTGCTTTAACAAAAGGAACCTTATGGGGTATTTCAGCCTTGTCTTTTATTGCTGTTTATCGCGAAGTGTTTGAAACAATATTGTTTTATCAAGCCTTGTGGGCACAAACTAATGCTGCGGGTCAAAATATGGCATTAGTTGGTATTTTAGTCGCATCAGTTTGCTTAGTTATACTTGCTTGGGCAATTTTACGTTATAGCAAGGTGTTACCGTTACGTCAGTTTTTTGCCATTTCAGGCGCACTTATGTTTATTTTAGCTATTATCTTTGCTGGTAAAGGTATTGCTGCATTAATTGAAGCGGGTTGGTTAGCCAACTATACAGTTGATTTTTATCGAATTGATTTATTAGGGATTTACCCTAATGCCATTGGGCTAGCAGTACAGTTTAGCTTAGTAGTTATAGCCCTAACTTTACTGTTTCGTACCACGCGAAATCGTTGATTGCTAAAAGGTCTTTACTAGGGCGTGTGATCTTTCGAGTTTGCAAAAACATACTCTAAAGCTCAACGCGCCTAAGCATCGCTAAATGACATAGTGAAAATAATAAATCATCTTTGTGATTAACCCATGTTTTAGCTTATCAGTATAAATAAAGTTGCTAAAAAACTTTACATACAAAAAAACATATATATAATTTATTGTATATATGTTTTTTTGTATGGCTTGGTAAATGGCTAAAACACGAGTATTATTTCTTTGTAGTGAAAATTCAGCGCGTTCACAAATGGCTGAAGCGTTATTACGTCATAAAGCGGGCGATAAATTTGACGTTTATAGTGCAGGTACAAGCCCGAGTAGTGTTGATGCGAGGGCAATAGCGGCACTAAAAAACTTTGGTGTTTCAGCGACAACTTGTCAGAGTAAAAGTATAACGCAATTTAAAGATCAATCATTTGATTATATTATCACCTTGTGTGACAAAGCTGAAAAAGAATGCCAAAAGTTGCCATGGTTTAAGCAAAATACTCATACTACCTTGATGGCATGGGATTTCCCCGATCCTAAAACGCGTCAAGGAGATAATCCTTTTTTAACTACCTTAAATGAACTAAATAGTCGTATTTCGATGTTTTTATTGGTTGAAAGTAAAGACAAACCACTTACGCATAATGTGCCTTCTTCAGTATCTCCAGCACCAGTACAGTTTTATAAATGTTTAGCCGATGAAATTCGCCTTAAAAGCCTATTATTGATCCATTACTATGGCGAATTATGCGTGTGTGAATTAATGACGGCTTTAGGAGAGCATAGTCAGCCAAAAGTGTCTAGAAATCTTGCATTATTAAGAAAAGCTCATTTATTAGTGGATAGAAAACATGGTCAGTGGGTTTTTTATCGTATAAACCCTAAATTAGCCCAATGGGCAAGAACTGTATTAGAGGCTACTGCCACTGATAATGTGAGTTATTTATATGAGCATATTCAGCAAATTGGCGCGATGGAAAACAGACCAGATAAAACTAAGTTTTGCTGTAATTAATAGGGCGTGTTGCCTTTTGGGGAGCGTTTAGGTTGAACAAAACTTAAATGTAAAGGTTAACACCCTCTAATATCAATTTTATTAAGTAGGTTTTTATGGGTATTTTTGAACGTTATTTATCATTTTGGGTTGCTCTTTGTATCATTGTTGGTGTTACATTAGGAAGTTATTTCCCTTCACTTTTTGTACTATTGGCGCAAGTAGAATTCGCACATGTCAATATTATTATCGCCATACTCATTTGGGTAATGATTTACCCTATGATGGTACAAATTGACTTTTCAGCAATTAAGAATGTGGGTAGAAAGCCTAAAGGCTTATTATTAACCTTAGTTATTAATTGGTTAGTAAAACCTTTCACTATGGCAGCACTTGGTTGGTTGTTTTTTAAAGGTATTTTTGCTGATTGGGTCGATCCGCAAAGCGCGAGTGAATACATTGCTGGCATGATCTTATTAGGGGTTGCTCCATGTACAGCTATGGTATTTGTTTGGAGCCAATTAACCAAAGGTGATGCTAATTACACATTGGTACAAGTCTCGGTTAATGACATTATTATGATTTTTGCCTTCGCCCCTATAAGCGCCTTTTTATTGGGAGTTAACGACATTCAAGTACCATGGCAAACCTTATTATTGTCAGTATTATTGTATGTGATATTACCGCTAGTTTTTGGAGTGTATACACGAAAAAAACTTGAAGATAAACAACACTACAATAAGCAAGCTATTAGCTTATTTTTAGCTAAAGTTAAACCATGGTCTATTATCGGCTTGCTAGGCACTGTTATTTTATTATTTGCTTTTCAGGCTGAAACAATTATTACACAACCGCAAACAATTGTACTGATTGCCGTTCCATTATTAATTCAAACCTATGGTATTTTTGCTATAGCTTATTTAGCGGCAAAGTGGTTAAAACTAAAGCATAACATTGCAGCACCAGCCTGCATGATTGCAACCTCTAATTTTTTT
>WFQC01000093.1 GCA_015487235.1 Alteromonadaceae bacterium | reverse complement strand
GCATTGGGTAAATTTTTTATATTGCAAATGGTCACTAAAAATTTTTGAGGGTTTAGGTCTTGATAATTCTCAATAAATAAACTCAGTAATCCGTCATTAAGCAATTTTAGCTGCTCACCATTTTCAATATAAAGCTGACAACCACTGAGTGACAAGTTTGTTATTAAGGCTTTCCATTTTACATTGTTAACCACAATAGCGGCTTTAATTTCAGTATCGATGCGCACACTACTACGCAAACTTTGTAAGCCTACTTCTAACGGAAAATCTAATACAATGATGCGTGAAGGGTTTTGTACGGTTTGCTTAATCACACTCGCAAAAGCTACAATAGCGCCTTCATGACCTTCCACAATACCTCGTACAGCCACTTTCATACCTTGTTTAATATGCGCTGCAAAACTGCCTACTTTGTTTAGATCAGGGTATTGCACTAAAACATATTTTTTAGGTAAATAGCCGATAAAAATAGTGCGATATTTAGCCCTTTGCCCTGCTGGAGTAATAATATCGAGCGATACAACTGAACCTGCTTGCAATAAGCCAAGGTTTCTTGCTAAACGTTCAGCGGTCATTACTTGCTTTTTATCTTCTGCCATGATGATCGTTAATAAAGTGTGCCTATTAGATACGTTAATCGTTTTTGCAAAAAAAATCCAATCAAGTGATTGGATTTAAAATAATAATACCAATTTGATTCTCGCTGAGTGGGAAAGAACTTAATCAACTTGGTATAAACTATTTTTTATACCCTTGCGTTGCCCGGGCAATTTTTTTCTGTTGGGTATATGTAAGCTTTTTCTTGTTAGCAAACGGGTTTGCCGTTTCTCTAAACTCTATTTTAATGGGAGTACCCATTATTTTTAATGACTTACGGTAGTAATTCATTAAATAGCGCTTATAACTTGGTGGTAAATGTTTTACTTGATTACCATGAATAACAATCAGTGGTGGGTTATACCCCCCCGCATGTGCATATTTTAATTTGATCCGACGACCATTGTGCATGGGTGGTTGATGATCAAATACTGCCATATCAAGTATTTTTGTTACCATAGACGTTGAAATACGAGTGGTAGCCGAATCAAAGGCTTCTTCAACTGATTCATATAAATGCCCAACCCCCGTACCATGCAAGGCAGAAATAAAATGAATACGGGCAAAATCAACAAAGCCTAAACGACGATCAATTTCAGATTTCATCGCTTCTTTTACACTATTATCTAAGCCATCCCATTTATTCACCGCTAAAACTAAAGAGCGCCCTGCCTCTAATATAAAGCCCAATAAGCTTAAATCTTGATCTGATAATCCTTCACGTGCATCTACAATTAATAAACACACATTAGCATCTTCAATGGCGCGTAATGTTTTAATAACTGAGTACTTTTCAACAACATCAGTTACATTTTTACGTCGACGAATACCTGCTGTATCAATCAAGATGTATTCGCGCCCGTTGCGCTCCATAGGAATATAAACACTATCTCGTGTTGTACCTGGCATATCGTACACTACAACACGTTCTTCACCCAAAATACGGTTAGTTAGTGTTGACTTACCAACATTGGGTTTGCCGATTATAGCTAATTTGATTTTCTTGTTTTCACGCAAATCTTTTGCTAATTCGCTTTCTTCTTCATCAGCTAGTTCATCAGTATTAATATCGGTTTCAGTATTTTCTTCACTTTCATCATCTTGCTCTTTCTGCATTAGTGCTGCAATATGTGGTTGTAACGCTAAAGTAAGTAGTTGTGTTACGCCTCTACCATGTGCCGCTGCAATTTTATGCACATCACCTAAAGCAAGGGCATAAAATTCAGCAACCGCTGAATCAGCATCAATGCCATCAACTTTATTGGCCACTAAAAATACCGTTTTATTTTGCTTTCGTAGGTGTGCCGCAATCGCCTCATCTGCAGAGGTTAAACCTGCTCGCGCATCAACCATAAATAAAACCGCATCAGCTTCTTCTATAGCCATTAAAGACTGTTCGGCCATTAAAGCATCTATGCCTTCTTCATTGCCATGAATACCACCAGTATCTATAACAATAAAAGGATGGCCTTCAACTTCAGCTTGGCCATATTGGCGATCTCTTGTTAGCCCAGGATAATCTGCAACTAGGGCATCTCGACTTCGTGTTAATCGATTAAATAACGTTGATTTACCTACATTAGGACGACCAACAAGTGCAACAACAGGAAGCATGCTCACCTCAAAACTCTATAATATCAATTAGCTATAATTGGCTAATCTAAAACTTAATAAACAAACAACGGCTCCGATGCTAACAAGCAAAGGAGCCGTTTATCATAATAGCGTAAAACGATTAAGGCGTTTTTATTGCCTGTAAATCACCGTCTCTTGACTGGGTGTAAATAATGTCATTATGTACAACAGGTGTAGCATAAATACCACTGCCATCAACATGATATTGAGCAACCATTTCACCTGTTTCACTATTTAACCAATGTAAATAGCCTTCAAAATCACCCACAACGACATAATTACCCACCACTACAGGGCCTGTAACTTTACGGTTTGTTAATGATAATTGGCTCCATTGCTCTAAGCCATTAAGACGATTAACTGAGTAAATATGCCCTTTAACGTCAGTAATAAAAATATCATTACCATCAAGTGTCATACTACGGTAAGAAGAATATTGACGCTCCCACACGAGACGCCCTGAACGTAAATCTATCGCGGCTAAATGTCCGCGTGATGATATAGCATAAATTTTATCACCAAAAACAATTGGCGCACTGTCTACATCAATAACACGTTCTAATTCAGTCGAGCCTGTGGCTTCACCAATTTCAGCAGACCAACCTGCTTGACCATTTTCTAAAATATAGACACTTAATTCACCCGAAGCAGTACCTACTAATACCCCGCCTGCGGCGATAACTGGTGCACTGGTACCGCGCAAAGATAGAGGCGGAACTTCTAAATCAACCTGCCATACTTCTTTGCCGTCAATCGCATCAAATGCTTTTAATACCCCTGAAACAGTATTTACCACAACAATACCGTTATCAATTGCAGGCATAGCAATAATTTCACCTTTTACTTTACTTTGCCAAGCAAGCTCACCGGTTTTAGCATCTAACGCATAGAGTATGCCGTCTTCACTACCAATAAAAACTTTGTTTACCCCAGCAAGTACACCACCAGCAAGACGCGCTGGTTTTTTACCGTCAAAAAAGCCAACTTGTTGATCTAATTTAGCTACATCGGTATGCCATAGCTCTTTGCCATTGTCGATTGCAAAAGCATAAACGTCACCACTACGGCTTGCTGCAAAAACACTGTTGTATGCAATAGCGGGTTTTAGTCTAGAAAAATAATCACTAACTCCGTCGCCAACACTATTGTCCCATAACTTTTTAGGTGAAAATTGTTGTTGTATTTCGGGAAGTTCTGCTATTTTATTTTTTTCATCTTCTTCATCATCAGTTGAAGAACAGGCAAATAACGTAGTTGAAAGCAGTAACATTGCCAATAATTTTTTATTAATGCACTTCACATTTAATCTCATTTTATTAATCAAGGGCAACGGTTAAGTCATCAATTTTCATTTGTAATGCTGGGCTGGCTTGTAAACCATCGGCACCAATAGCAACTTGGTAAGCATTACGTGCTAAATCACGTTTACCCTGTAAGATATATATATCACCTTTGGCTTCTTCTACACTGGCAATAAAAGATTCAGGCAAAGGCTGTGATAATGTAGCAAGTGCTTGCTCATATTGTGCCTGTTGTGCTTGAGTTCTTGCTAAGCGCAGTACCGCAATCGCTTTAATACCTTCATGTGGCGCTTTATCAATAGCAAGCTGTAAATATTCTGCAGCTTTGAGCCAATCTTTTTTATCAACACTATTTTTTGCCATAGCTAATGCGGTTAAAGCCGCATAAGTTGAGTCACCATATTTTGTGATAAAATTTTCGCCTTGCTGAGCAAACGTTTCTGGTGATTTTTCATTTGCTTCAAGTAATGTCATATATTCACTAGCAATGGCTTCTTCTTGAGCTATTTTGTTTTCTTGATAATAATTAAAGCCAATAAAACCAGCAAAACCAATCACTAAACCAGCAATAATTGAATTACCATTTTCTGACCAAAACCTTTTGATCGCTTCAACTTGTTGTTCTTCTGTTTGATAAACTTCCACAGTAATAACCTTTTATATTAATTGTGCTAAAAAAGTTGGCACATCAGCCAATGCCATACTTTGTTGTTCTTTTCTTTCACGTAAATATTTAATCGTTGCGGTTTGGTTTGCTATTTCATCTTCACCTAAAATAATAGCTACCTGTGCACCCGATTTGTCAGCACGCTTCATTTGTTTTTTAAAGTTACCGCCACCGCAATGACATTGAATACGTATTTCAGGTACTTTATCACGCCATTGTTCAGCAAGTAAATTAGCTTGTATATCAACATCATCACCTAGCATAGCAAGATAAACCTCAACTTGAGGGCGTATATCATTAAGCTTTTCAAGGCTGGTAACCATTAACACTAAACGTTCAATACCAAGAGCAAAACCAATACCAGGCGTTGCTTTACCCCCTAATTGCTCAACTAAGCCATCATAACGCCCACCCGCACAAATAGTTCCTTGTGCGCCTAAACTGTCTGTTACCCATTCAAAAACAGTACGATTATAATAATCTAAACCACGCACTAAGCGCTCGTTAAGTACATAGTTGATACCAACAGCGTCAAGACGCTGGCAAAGCTCAGCAAAGTGTGCTTTTGATTCTTCACCTAAAAAGTCTGAAAGCTTAGGTGCATCAACCAATATGGCTTGCACTTCAGGGTTTTTACTATCGAGCACTCGCAAAGGATTAGTGTGCATTCGACGTTGACTATCTTCATCTAGTTTAGCTTGGTGAAGAGTTAAATAATCAACGAGTGCTTTACTGTAACTCGCGCGTTCTTCACTAGAACCTAGCGAGTTTAGCTCTAGTGTGACAACATCATCAATACCAAGTTCCCGCCATAATCGCGCTGATAACATAATTATTTCAGCATCAATATCAGCACCGGCAAAACCAAAGGCTTCAATACCAAACTGATGAAACTGGCGATAACGGCCTTTTTGCGGACGTTCATGGCGAAACATTGGCCCCATATACCATAAACGTTGTTCTTGATTATATAATAAGCCGTGTTGATTACCGGCACGTACACAACTTGCCGTTCCTTCCGGTCGTAAACTTAGACTGTCGCCATTGCGATCTTCAAAAGTGTACATTTCTTTTTCAACAATATCAGTCACTTCACCAACAGAGCGTTTAAACAGCGCGGTAGACTCAACAATCGGCATACGTATTTCACTGAACCCATAATTACTGGCAACGCGTCTTAAAATAGACTCAACTTTTTGCCATATATGGGTTTCTGAAGGTAGGCAATCATTCATACCGCGAATTGCTTGAATTGTCTTACTCACTGAAAAACTTCTCTCTAACTGATAAAAATGCAAGCGGGCATTATAGGCAGTTTAAAGGTAAACGTAAATGAATTTACTCTTAAGCCATTACTCGTAGCATGTGGTAACTGAAACTGTGGCTGAAATAGCATGAAGTTAATCAACTTCTTCAATGTTTATACGTTGTTCTTGTTGTTTGGCTATAAGTGCTGCTTTGGCACGAATTCTTTGCTCGAGCTGATCAACTAAATTATTGTTATCAAAACGCTCTTTTTGGCGAACACCATCAAGATAAAAGCCGCTTTTTTTGCTGCTACCGGTTAACCCTAAGTCAGAAACCATTGCTTCACCCGGACCATTAACAATACAACCAATAATAGAAACATCCATGGGTGTTAATAAGTCTTCTAAACGTTGCTCAAGTTCATTTACTGTCGCAATAACATCAAACTCTTGGCGCGAACAGCTCGGACAGGCAATAAGGTTTATACCTCGACTACGTAATTTAAGCGATTTTAAAATATCAAAGCCTACTTTAATTTCTTCAACAGGGTTTGCCGCTAATGACACCCGTAAGGTATCACCAATACCTTCTGACAATAACATTCCTAAACCTATAGCAGATTTAATCGAACCCGCGCGTAATCCTCCGGCTTCAGTGATACCTAAATGTAATGGATTATTAATTTGTTTTGCCAACAAACGGTAAGCGCCTACAGCCAAAAATACATCAGAGGCTTTAACACTGACTTTAAATTGGTCAAAATTCAGTTTATCTAAAATATCAACATGACGCATGGCTGACTCAAGTAAGGCTTCAGGTGTTGGTTCACCGTAACGTTCTTGAATATCTTTTTCTAAAGAACCACCATTAACCCCAATTCGAATGGGAATATTCTTATCGCGAGCAGACTCAACAACCGCACGAACTCTGTCTTCTCGACCAATATTACCAGGGTTAATGCGTAAACAATCAGCACCATAGTCAGCTACTTTTAGAGCAATACGATAGTCAAAGTGGATATCGGTAACGAGCGGCACATTTACTTGTTGTTTAATTTGCTTAAATGCTTCAGCGGCATCCATTGTGGGTACACTAACACGCACAATATCAGCGCCAACCGCTTCAAGCGCTTTAATTTGCGCAACTGTTGCGGCCACATCAGTAGTTTGGGTATTAGTCATTGATTGTACGCTGATGGGTGCATCACCACCAACAGCAACATTACCCACCATAATTTGAGTAGATTTTCGACGAATTATTGGAGATTCTTTAAACATGATTTTTAATAATATAATTGAGAGTTAAGGCGTTAATGGTAGCGTGAATTTAGCGATATTCCCGGCACCAAATTTAGACATATCAATGGGTTTACCATTAAAAGTAATGCTAACGAGCTCAGGTTTACCTAAGGTTACGTTAAACGGCGCTTTACCTGATATTTTCATCACATAGTCCGCTTTTTTTATTCCCCAAGCAACACGTTCCCCAGTAGCATCGTAAATATTAACCCAGCAATCACCTGAAAATTTGAAAACCGCCGTACTTATTACAGGAGCAGTTTCCGTTACTGCTGCACTCTCAGTTTCTGAGGTTAATGGCGTTTTTGCTACTTCTTGAGTTTTAACTGGTACTGCAGCTATATTTTTAGCCAGATTAGCTGCTGTACTATCTAACGACTGCCTGCTTTTTGAAGGTAAAGCCTTGTCATCAGGTTTGTTTATTGGCTTAACCATTGTTACTGTTTGTTTACTACTTGTTTCGGCATTGTTGACAGCCGATGGAGCATCACTTTCATGCTCTTGCATCCACCAAACAACCGTTGAGGCAATTAATAAAGCAACAATAAAATAGCTGATCCACATCAGACGATTATTTTCAGCTTGTTTTTCTGTAATACGCGAAAAACTTTGCATTTCAGCTTGCTGTGCAGCAGCGACATCTAAAAGCTCATAACTTGCCAATATGTCTTCTTCAGACACATTCACTAAACGTGCATAGTTTTTTAAATAGCCACGCGTAAAGGTAGCAGGTAACTTATTGTCAAAGTGTTCATTTTCAATATTAACAACCAATGACACGGTAAAATTAAGGCGTTTCGCAACATCTTTTTGCGTTAAATTCAGTGCTTCACGAGCTTCAGCCAACATTTGCCCAGGGCCGATAACTTCCATATCTTCACTTAATTCAGTTTGGCTTTCTTTCATTACTCAGTTACCACACTGTTAGGATCCGCTAAATAAATCGTATCCCCTATACGCAATATTGACTGCTCTGTTAGATTATTCCATTTACGTAAAGTTCGAATACGAATATTGTATTTTTTTGATATTTTAAACAGATTTTCACCTGAGCGCACTTTATGTACAGGTAACTCATCAATACTGTGGTAGATTTCAACTTCGGCGTCTGTTGTTACTGTTGTCGCTTCTGATACGGCTTCAGTTAGCGTTTTAGTGCTTGTACTTTCGCTTATTTTGGCATCAGCGGCGAGCATTTGTTCTATTTCCTGATCGCTAATTAGTGGTTCATCTGTTTCATTATTCGCTAGGTCACCATCAATAACCTCTGCTACTTTTTGCTCTGTAGCGGTTTGAGCAACGTCATCTACTGTTATGTTAGCGTCAGTATTTTCAACTAAGTGTTTATCAACCGGTTCAGTTATGAGTTGTTCATCAGCACTGACGTGCGCGTTAACAGTTATTTCATCATCATTGTGAGATAATTGTGGCTTTGCTATATCATTTTCCATACTTGGTGTAGCTACTTCGACCTGCTTCTCAGCACTTGTGCTAACCTCTTGTGTGGCTGTGATAGCAGATGCTGCTGGTAGCGGTTTTTCAACGGCTAATACCTTAGTATTTTCTGTCTTTTTAGGCGTAGAAACTGCAGTAGTAACAATAGTATTTTTAGCCTGAGTTACTGTTACTACAGGTTGGTCAGTGTATTGCTGTTTTGCTGTGTGAATAGTTGTATTTTGAGGTGCCGTTTGATTCAACTGTGCTGTATTTTTAATGGCTTTTTTAGGTGATAGCTTGATCACCCGTTTTTTATTTACCGAAGTACTTGCCGTACGTTGCGAAGCTAATGCTTTTTTATAGGTTGTCGCTAAGCTATCAATTTCAGAGCGGGCTAAGCCATTAAGTAAATATTGCTTCGCTTGGTAAGATTGAGGATACATTTTTAACAACATAGCAGCATAGCTTTTTGCAGCTTTTTGCTGCCCTAATTTTTGATAAATTTTAAAGGCCAGTGCTAACGGCTCGGGTCTAAAGCGTCTGGTTGCTTTTTCAAAGCGCTTAATCAACTGTTCTGCCGCTTTGTAATCTCCTTTTGCATATTGTAAACGTGCCATGTTAATTAAAGCAGAAACATTATTAGGGTTATGTTCTATTGATTTTTTTAGGTATTTTTCTGCTTTAGTGAAATTATTATTTTTAAGTTGGCACAAGGCTATATTTTCATAACTTTGAGAAACCAATAAATAGGCTGGTACGTTAATCGCTTTAAGTAATTGCTTTTCAGCTTGCTCAACATGACCTTGTCGACACAAAAACACGCCATAATTATTGAGCGTGTCAGCATCATCACTTTTGATAGATAGCGCCTTTTCATAAGCTAAAATAGCTTGTTTAGGCTCTCCAACGGTATCGTAATAATGAGCAAAAGCCGTATAAACGGGTGAAAAATTAGGCGCGATGCGTTTAGCTTTCTCTAAGTTGAGTTTAGCTTGTGTAGTGTTACCCATTTTTAAATAGCCTAAACCCAAAGAAATGCGTGTCATCGCTATTTCTTCTTTATTGGCATCATTCATAATAATAGGCGTTTTATCATCTTTATATTGTTGGGTAACGCAAGCCGACAAACTGGTCACAAGTGTAAATACCAGTAACACTTTAACAATATTGTGTCCTATAAAATTAACCATATTTTGCTGATACCATTCAATTTTCAAAGCCTTATAACAGGATTTGGTTATTAAAACACTTTAGCTAACTTTATACCACTTTTACAGTAATAGTCTCACTAGCGAGCTGTTTTTTGCTATTACGCTTGGTGCGATCTAAAACATCTCCAGCAAGTTGGCCACAAGCGGCGTCAATATCATCGCCACGAGTACGACGAGTGATAACGGTTAAACCATAACTTTGTAATACTTTATCAAAGCGATCGATACGCGAATTACTTGAGCGTTTATAAGGTGAGCCGGGGTAAGGGTTAAATGGAATTAGATTAATTTTGCTCGGCGTATCTTTCAATACTTTAGCTAATTCATGCGCTTGATCCATACTGTCATTAACATGATCAATCATCACGTATTCAACAGTTACTTGTTTATTAGCCTTTGAGCCTTCAATATAACGACGTGCTGCAGCCAAAAATTCTTTTAGTGGGTACTTTTTATTAATAGGTACTAGCTCATTACGCAATTCATCATTCGGTGCATGTACCGAAATAGCCAATGCACAATCAATTTTTTCTTTTAGCATATCTAACGCAGGCACAACCCCTGAGGTACTTACTGTAACGCGACGTTTTGACAAGCCATAACCTAAGTCATTTAACATGGTATCTAAGGCCGGAATGAGGTTTTTCATGTTAAGCAATGGCTCACCCATGCCCATCATCACAATATTCGTAATAGGACGAGTACCCGCAATACGTGTTGCGCCAATATCATTGGCTACACGCCATACTTGGCCAATAATTTCACTTACCGCTAAATTGCGATTAAAACCTTGTTGAGCCGTTGAGCAAAATGAGCACTCTAATGCGCAACCTACTTGAGAAGAGACACATAAGGTTGCTCGCCCATTTTCAGGGATCCATACCGTTTCAACTTCTTGCCCACCTTCAAGCAATAAAGCATATTTAATAGTGCCATCGTTTGAAACTTGTTTTTTGGAAATAACTGGAGCTTTAATTTCACAATAACGTTTTAGTTTTTCTCGTAATGCTTTGTTTAAATTTGTCATTTTATCAAAATCATCATAACCAAAGTGGTAAATCCACTTCATGATTTGATCAGCACGAAAAGGCTTTTCACCGATAGAGGCAAAATATTCGCGCATCATTTGATGATCAAAATTAAGTAAGTTTACTTTATCTATTGATTCAGCATTATTTGTTGATACATCGGAAGATATATCCGTGTGAGTTTGACTCATAAAAAGAGGATCCAGTAAAACCAAAATTAAAGCAACAGCCGCATCGAATTGTACACTTTGACATCAATGACAGCAATTTTATAGCTATTAAGCGTAACGGTAAAAATAATCTCTACAGGCCAACAGCCCTATAAAACCGCAAAAAGGTTTTACCGAATACACAGTAAAACCTTTTTGAATTAACCGTTAATAATGAATTAACGAGTACGAGGGCAAATCTCATCTTCAGTGAAGAAATAAGCAATTTCACGAGCCGCAGACTCTAAAGCATCACTACCGTGACAAGCATTTTCATCAATTGATTCTGCATAATCAGCACGTAAAGTACCCGCTAACGCTTCTGCTGGGTTAGTAGCACCCATGATTTCACGGTTTTTACGTACCGCATCTTCACCCTCTAAAACTTGAACCATTACTGGGCCTGAAGTCATAAACTCAACTAAAGCACCAAAAAATGGACGTTCGCTATGCTCTGCATAAAAGCCTTCAGCTTGCTCTTTTGATAAATGAAGCATTTTAGCTGCAACAATTTTTAAACCTGCGGTTTCAAAACGGTTGTAGATTTGACCAATAACATTTTTAGCTACTGCATCAGGTTTAATAATTGAAAAAGTACGTTCGATAGCCATGATAAGCCCTCTTAAAATATGAGTGTAAAAAATTGGCGCGAATTATAGACGAAAACTGACATAAAAGCCAAAGTTTAAATGCTACTACGTCGATATTGTCGATATTCTGGATGCCAGAAATTTTGCTCTATTTTTGCTTTTAATTGCTCATCTGAGATTTCCAGAGCTAGCTTTTGCGTAAAAGCAACCTTGGCCACTGCAAAAGCAATTTTTTTACTTAAATCGGCAATACCAGTTAAGGCCGGTAAAAGTTCACCCGTTCCCGTATTGGCAAGTGGTGATACTGCGGCAAGCGTTTCACTGGCAACCATGAGCATTTCATCGGTAATACGGTTGATATTAGCTGCAACAACCCCTAAGCCAATACCGGGGAAAATATAACTGTTATTACATTGAGCAATAGGATAGGTTTTTCCTTGATATTGTACAGGGGAAAACGGGCTGCCTGTGGCAATAATAACTTGTCCTTGAGTCCATTGAATCACTTGCTCAGGCGTTGCTTCTACTTGGCGAGATGGATTACTTAAAGGAAAAATAATAGGTAACTTGCAATGACTTTTCATTGCTTTGATAATTTCTTCCGTAAATAGCCCTGCTTGCCCTGACACGCCAATTAATATGTCGGGTTTTGCATTATGCATCACTTCAAGTAAGCTGGCATATTCACCTGTAATTGACCAGTTAGCAAGGCTTCTTTTAGGCTGCATTAGTTTTTCTTGAAAGTCACGTAATCCCGTCATACCTTCAGTTAACAAGCCATATCGATCAACCATATATACTTGGCTACGTGCTTGTAGCGGTGAAATTCCTTCGCTGATCATTTGCGTAATAATTTGTTCAGCAATACCACAACCTGCTGAGCCTGCGCCAACAAACGCGACTTTTAATTGCGATAACTTTACTTTTTTAGTGCGGCACGCTGCGAGTAATGTTCCTACTGTAACAGCAGCAGTGCCTTGAATATCATCGTTGAAGCAGCAAATTTTATCGCGATAACGCTTTAGTAACGGCATAGCATTAGGTTGAGCAAAGTCTTCAAATTGTAATAATACATGAGGCCAACGACGCTTAACGGCACTAATAAATAACTCAATAAATTCATCGTACTCTGCTTGCCCTATACGTTTATGACGCGCGCCCATATACATAGGATCATTTAATAACTTTTCATTATTAGTACCCACGTCAAGCATAACTGGCAAGGTATAAGCAGGGCTAATACCACCACAAGCGGTATAAAGCGATAATTTACCAATGGGAATACCCATGCCGCCAATACCTTGATCACCTAAGCCTAAAATCCGTTCACCATCAGTTACCACAATAACTTTGACTTTGTTTTTAGTGGCGTTGTGCAAAATATCATCAATATTGTAGCGTTCTTCATAAGCAATAAATAAGCCGCGAGAACTGCGATAAATATCAGAGAACTTTTCACAAGCATCACCCACTGTTGGGGTGTAAATAATCGGCATCATTTCAGCAAGGTTTTCTTGCACAAGCTTAAAAAACAGCGTTTCATTATTATCATGAATCGCCCGCAAATAGATATGTTTATTCAGGCTATCGCGAAAGCTACTGTATTGCATGTAGGCTCGTTCAACTTGTTCTTCAATAGTTTCGTAGCGTGGAGGTAACAAGCCTTTTAAATTAAAGTTAGTGCGTTCTTCTTCACTAAAAGCACTGCCTTTATTTAACAGCGGTGTTTCTAATAAACTGGGGCCGGCATAAGGTATATATAATGGACGTTTTTTACTGTTGCTCATAATTTGATGTTCTATTAGGTCAAGTTATCACTAAATAATGATGCTTTAAATAGTAAAGTCTCTTCAAAGCATCATTATTTTTAGCTAAACATTTATTTTATTTATAATTAATATTGTAGATTAATATAGTAGAAGATCTACTACAGGGAGTACAGCAATAAACTGTTTTATATACGATAAATTTAGTAGTTATACTGATTTCTTATTCAGCAAGCGTTAAATTAACTGGTTATACACGTCTCTTATAATGAAAGCTAGTCTACTTCATTGATCCAAGCTAATTGAATGGCTTCAAGCACACGCTCTCCGCAATGTTTAGGATCATCATCAAACCGTTCAAGCGCTAACACCCATTGCATCAACTCAGGAAAATGTAAGCTTAAAGGATCAACATCAGGGTGAGCCTCAATAAGATCTAAAGCTATTTCTTGTGAATCTGTCCAGCGTAACGTCATTACGTATCCTTAAAAATAAGATGAAACCATAACATATCTGCCACAATCATTATTATTAACCATAGCAGTATTTGGCGCATTTTTTGGCAGATTTTACAGTCGGTATGCCACCAATTTTTTAATTTTTCAGCAAATGTGCTCATAATATTAACATTAACCGTTCAGTACACTTAGCGCTGTTAAAACCTATTGAACAATTCTATCATGCTATAAATAATCGAGAAAAGAATGATGATGCACCCTGCTTGTTAATAGGTAGTGGATTAAATTCACTCAGGTTAGGAAGGTTAACCTGCATGGTTATATGTTCAAAGTCTCCTGTTGCAGGGTTAAAGCGATATTCTTGTGCCCAAGTTAGTGCCTTGTCGCTTACTTGATTAATTGCATCAACAACAAACCTCGCTTCAGCATCTGTCGTAGTAGGATGAAAAGAAACGCGCACCCAGCCAGGCTTTTCAGCGTAATCACCTTGATTAATTTTAGCAGTGATTTTATTAGAGGTATCATGATCAACATTAAGCAAAATATGTCCATAAGTGCCTGCACAAGAACAGCCACCACGGGCTTGAATACCAAATTTGTCATTTAATAAACGTACTACAAGGTTGTAATGAACATTAGGAATATAAAAAGAAATAATAGCCAGCCGATCGGTATTGTTTGGTTCAAGCATAACAACTTTTTCATTTTTACTTAATTCTCCCATAACCAAGTGAGTCAGCTCTTGTTCGCGTTTGGCAATATTGGCTACCCCCATAGTTTCTTTTAATTTAATCGCTAATGCTGTACGAATACATTGTAAAAATCCGGGTGTTCCGCCATCTTCTCGTACCTCAATATTATCAAAAAAACTATGTTCGCCCCAAGGGTTTGTCCAAGTAACTGTACCTCCTCCGGGATGATCAGGGACTTTATTTTTATAGAGTCTTTTATTAAAAAGTAGCACACCTGAACTCCCTGGCCCCCCTAAAAACTTATGAGGTGAAAAGAAAATAGCATCAAGGGCTTGTTTAGGGTTTAAAGGATGCATATCAATGTCAACATAGGGAGCAGAGCAAGCAAAATCAACAAAGCATACGCCATCATATTCGTGCATTATTTCAGCTAATTGATAATAAGGTGTTTTGATGCCAGTAACATTAGAGCAAGCAGAAAAAGAGCCTATTTTAACGGTACGATCTTGATATTGTATTAACAGCTCGCGTAAATGCTCAAGTGAGGGTAACCCCTGCTCATTAGGCTGTATTATTTCTAAGGTTACATCGCATTCATACCAAGAGGTTTGGTTAGAATGGTGTTCCATATGAGTAATAAAAACAACAGGCTTCTCTTTTTCACTAAAATGTACTTGGTTTTGCATACGTTCTGGAATGCGTAATCCCAATATACGCTGAAACTTATTAATAACCGCTGTCATTCCTGCGCCTGCGGTAATTAAAACATCATTATCACAAGCATTAACATGGCGCTTAATAACTTTTTGCGCATCGTGATAAGCCTGTGTCATGGCACTGCCAGTTAAATTTGTTTCGGTATGAGTATTGGCAACATAAGGCCCTAATTGCTCGACAATATAAGTCTCAATTGGCTGATACAGACGCCCACTGGCTGTCCAGTCTGCGTAAAGAATATCTAAAGATTGGTCGTTAATGGTATGTTGTAAATTTTGACCAATAATATGTTGACGAAATTGTGAAAAATAATGCTCTAAAGACATAACCATTAACCTTTTAATTTATCTATTTAACTGTCAGGAATTGGCAAAGGTAGCTGGGTTGAACGCTTAATTTCTTCCATAGCAAAACTCGAGGTAACATCAGTTAAGCTCGTGGCTTCAATAAAGCGTTTATAAAAATCATCGTATGCTGCAATATCTTTAACAATAACACGAAGTAAGTAATCGTATTCACCACTCATACGGTAAAAGTCAACCACTTCAGGAAAAGCAGACACAACTTTTGAAAAATTTTCTAACCAGTCTCGACTGTGGTGGCTTGTTTTGACCTGCACAAAAACAGAGACGCTTAAATCAAGCATTTGTGCATTTAATAAGGCAACTTTTCCCTTAATAATACCGCTTTTTTCTAAGCGTTGTAGGCGTCGCCAACAAGGTGTTTTAGTTAAGCCAACTCGTCTTGCCAATTCATCTACAGCAATACTAGCATCAACTTGCAAAATAGCAATAAGATGCAAATCTATATCATCTAAGTTCATTTTGTACTCTAAAAATTAATTTTATTAAAATAAAGTTCTAATTTAAGTTTAGCAAAGTTAAGATGATAAAAAAAATTTTCATTTAATGGATAAATCAGAAATTCTATTCCTAAAAAAGATATAAAATTATTTGCAAATTTTTGTTTTTTTGCTTGATACAACGCAAACAAAGCCAACTTTGTTATGCAAGAGTGATCAAAAATAGGCATAATAGCGCCTAAATTCTTCGTTATTAATTTAGGTTATCTATGATGCAAATCACTGATCTTCAGCAAGAGCAAAAAATTACCCCATTATTTCGTTTAGGCTTTCGTCCTTTTTTCCTTAGTGGAGCCATTTTTAGTGTTATTGCGTTGCTATTATGGATATTAATGTTAAAAGGAAAACTTGCTATTACACCATTAGGCGGTGGTTATTGGTGGCATATTCATGAAATGGTGTTTGGCTTTGCTTCTGCCATTATTGCTGGTTTTGTTTTAACTGCAGTACAAAACTGGACAGGTATTCGCAGCATTTCTGGCACCAAACTTATGTTGTTATTTTTAGTTTGGCTTGCGGGTCGTATTGTTTTACTTTTTCCGACACTTGTTGGCGAAACCGCAGCAATGTTAATTGATTTAAGCTTTTTATTACTCGTGGCTTATCTGTTAGGTAAACCTATTATTGCCATTAAACAATACCGTAATTTATTTTTTATTCCCCTATTGCTACTTTTTACACTGGCTAATTTAACCATGCACTTAGCCATTAATAATTCAGCTTTTAGCATTAGTTTTTCAGGCTATACTGGGGTTTTACTGGTGATATTTTTAATGTCAGTTATGACTGGGCGGGTGCTGCCGATGTTTACCGCTAACGGCACTGGCACAAGCAAAGTATTACCCATAAAAGCATTAGAAATTATCACTAATGGCAGCATTGCCATCGCCATGTTTTCATTATTACTACAACCCTTTCTTGGTTTTAATCGAGAATTTTTTGCTATCGTATTACTTATTGCTGGCATATCTCAAGCAATACGTTGGTTTAGAATGCGTCCATGGATCACCTTTGGTGTGCCTTTATTGTGGTCTTTTCATTTTGCCGTGATGTTTGTATGGTTTGGTTTTTTAGTTTTAGGGTTAAGCTATTTACAATACGATGTACCTGTTAACCATGTTTGGCATTTATTAACCGTAGGCGGAATTGGCGGCATTATTTTAGCGATGATTTCTCGCGTCTCATTAGGGCATACAGGGCGTCCTTTAATGCCACCTAAAATAATGAATTTAGCCTTTTTATTACTACTTATTGCCCCATTAGTTCGCGTTTTTGGTCCTTTATTTTTACCAAGCAAAACAATGGTTTTCTATGATATAAGTGCATTTTTCTGGATAGTTTCTTTCGGTTGTTTTGTAGTAAAATATGGCCCGATGTTGTGGTCACCAAGAGCAGATAATCGCCCCGGTTAAGTCGTGGTTTATTAATCAGCGTATAATGTTATTCTAGATAACCTGATGTAATAGTATTTCACCTAAACAAATAACTAATAAAAAGCGGGCTATTGCAGCCCGCTTTTGCGTAAATAGGCAGGAAATTAAGAAGATATTTCTATGCGTTTAACATCTTGTTCCGATTGCGCTTGACGCGGAATCGATAAGGTTAACACACCTTCTTTTAAACTTGCTTTAATTGCGTCGCTATTGGCATCATCAGGCAACGAGAGAGTACGTTGAAATGAGCCAAAGCTACGCTCAATTCGATAAAATTGTTTGTCTTTACTTTCGTGCTCCTCCTCTTTTTGACCCTTGATGATTAACATATCGCCTTTAATTTCAATTGATAAATCGGCTTCAGATAACCCTGGAACATCAAGCTCCACTTTGTATTCTTTATCATCGCCAGAAATATCAAGTTGAGGGCGATATAGTTTGGCAAAATTATCAGTTAATGCGTTAGATAGCGGCAATGTTGTACTTGTTGGCAACATCCCAAACGCATTAAAAGTATCATTGAACAATTGGTCAATTTCTCGGTGTAGCTGCATCAATGGGCTAACACCAGTATTAACCGATAAATTATTCGCCTCTTTTTTCGTTACCGGTATTTGGTTTTCTTGACGATCGTTTTCTTCGTGTTTAAACCAATTCCAAGGATTTAATTTAGCTAAGTCCATCACGTTTACCTCCATAATGTTTGTGCAGTTGGCTGCGAAAATATCGCAGCCGTTTAAAGGTAAGTATTAAGCGGCTTTACCGCTTTTTTCTTCCTTTTTTTCCTCTGCTTGATGCTCGATCACATTCGCTTGGTTAATAGCAATAGTACGAGGTTTCATTGCCTCAGGTATTTCTTTCACCAAACTAATAGATAACAAGCCATTATTGAGGTCGGCACCCGTTACTTCGACATAGTCGGCAAGGTTAAACTTGCGTTCAAATGCTCGATTTGCGATGCCTTGATGAAGGTATTTACGTTCACCTTCATTTGCTTTTTTACCTCGAATAGTGAGCACACCTTTTTCAACACTAATATCTAATTCGCTTTGATCAAAACCTGCTACGGCTAAAGTAATGCAATAACGGTTTTCATCTAACACCTCAATGTTATAAGGCGGATAACCTGCTGATACCGTGTCTGAAGTGAGTGTGCTATTGATTAATGATGCTAAACGATCAAAACCAATACTATTACGATAAAGAGGGGTTAAATCAATTGAGCTCATAATATATCCTCCATAAGAAGCAATACATAAAAACTAAATGATTTTGCGGGGCATTCCCATCGGGACCTACCCCGACACAAATAATGTAGGATCGTTAGCAAATTTTTCAAGTTTTTTTTGAAAAAATTTTTACTTTTTTAATCTGTTGGTTCTACGCGATTACGTCCATTGCGTTTAGCAATATATAAACACTTATCTGCCGCTTCAACCAGCATATTACTAGAGAGCCCTAACGTGGGGATCATCACACTAACCCCAATACTCACAGTAACAACGTTAAGGTGATCAACATCGCCAAATTCATGCAATATTTGGCTATCTGCAACTTTTTTACGACATTTTTCTGCAATAATTAATGCTTGCTCTAAAGACGTATTAGGCAATAATAACGCAAATTCTTCCCCCCCATAACGCGCTAAAACATCAGTTGCTCGCTTCGCCTCACTGGCCAGTATTTGCGCCACTTGTTTTAAACAAGCATCTCCTTGCTGATGACCATAATTGTCATTGTAGGGTTTGAATGAGTCTATATCGATCATCATTAGGGTTAACGGCTGGTGACTGCGCTGACCTCGTCGCCATTCTTTTTCTAAACTATGATCAAACATGCGACGATTAGCAACTCCTGTCAAACCGTCTTGATATGAAAGTAGTTGTAACTCTTTGGTGCGCTCATCAACTTTATCTTCAAGCTCTTTTAAGATTTGCTCTAAACTATGTTTGGCTTTTCTATCCAGTAGTAACCACATATAAACGCCACCAAAAGATAATGCCGCAACAACTAACACGATAAATAATATTAATGTTCGAGTTCTATAATAAGGGGTTAAGGCTTCTTTAATATCGATTTCTGTAGCTATGCCAATATCAAGCTCATTATCCCAAATCCAAGCCCCAAAAACAGGAACACCACGATAATCTCGATAACCGTCAATATTGTAAGTAGACTTTCCTGAGGTGGCACTTTTTATCATAAATGTTAAAGGTAATTGTTGGTTTTTAACTACAATATGTGGGTTTTCGAGTAAATTAATCCCAGGATCAGTGATCTTAATAGATAGCATACTTTGCTCATTTTGACTGATTAACCCAATGGCTTTTAATTGTTCATCAAAGCGACTATTGGTAATAAGCAAGCCTTCATTATCAAAGGCGTACGTTTCACCTGTTTCACCAATACGTCCAAGTTGGGTTACCCGAGTAAAACCTAAGCTGGGATCAATTTGTAACGCCAAAATTGCGAGTATATTTCTGTGCTCATCAAACAAAGGCGTAGCAACAAAAATACTGTGACTGGGCATCTGTGTATTTTCGTAAAGATAGTTGCCGTTTTCTTCAAGTAAAATAGGCGGAATAAATAAAGTTTCGCCAGATAAAATACGTTGTGTGTATTCAGGGCGAATTTTAAAAATACTGTTAACTTTGTTGATATCATTATCATTTAACGCAGCAATATTAATTTTATTTGGCGCAATAATATAAAAACCTAAATCACGATGAATACGCATTTTAGTAATAATAATGTCTCGTAATTGTTGTAAATTATTACTCTCGATCAGTGGCTTTTGGTTGGTGTATTCTGCCACTAAAGCAGCCGTTAATTTGATCACTTGGCCATCATGGCTTACACCTAATAAGTCATCTTGACGATGCTTTATCCACAGTTGCAGCCCTTCATGCGTAGTTTGTACCACAGTTTGCAATGAGTTTTTAATATTGGTTAACGACTCTTGCTTTATTTGTTGTAGAGCAAACCATGCTAATAAAATGATTGTGCTAATGAAAAAACAAGCAAAAAGTATCAGGCGACTTTTTTTCATGAATATCCTATATAGTACCTTTTGCAGAGAATAAATTTATCTTTAATGCCATCGAATTTAGTTACTTAACTAAGATAAAGGTGTTTTAAAAAGTGTGATACCAAGTTGATTAAGTTCTTTCCCACTCAGCGAGAATTAAAAGGCTTAGAGGCAAGGCATTGATTGAAGAGAATGGTTGTTCCCTTGTCAAAATCAATAACGTAGCATATAAGCCTTTTAAATTCGCCCTTCGGGAGCTTGCTCGATGCCCGCTAACTGCGTTAAATTTATTTGATTTAGAATGACTAGATCTAAATAAATTTGCCTTGTTAATGAACATCGAGCATAGCTCTGAGTTGGGAAGAAATTTAATCAAATTGGTATAATCAAATTACTATAAGTTGGCTCTGTTGAACTCTTTAGATTATAGTAAAAAACAGCTAGTTATCCAGCTAGACTAAAGTCTGCTTGACAGCCACAATGCGCACAAAAAATGCGTAGTTACACTATAACTACGCATTTTCATGATCGGTGTTTGGCCTATGACGCTTAAATTTTATGCAACTTAAAAGCGTTATACTTAAAACTGCCATCAAAAAAAGACATCAAAGCTGAAAAAATCTAATCCGTTTGTGGGCGCATGTGTGGAAATAAAATCACGTCTTTAATCGTAGGCGAATCGGTAAATAACATCACTAAACGATCAATACCAATACCCTCACCTGCTGTAGGTGGCAAGCCATATTCTAATGCGCGAATATAATCTGCATCAAAGTGCATAGCTTCATCATCGCCCGCATCTTTTTCTTCAACCTGCTTTAAGAAGCGAGTTTTTTGATCTTCAGCATCATTTAACTCTGAAAAACCATTAGCAAGCTCTCGACCACCAACAAAAAACTCAAAACGGTCGGTAATAAATGGGTTGTCATCATTGCGGCGAGCTAGTGGTGAAACTTCCCATGGGTACTCAGTGATAAATGTGGGTTGCTCAAGCTTATGCTCGGCAACTTCTTCAAAAATTTCACAAATATACTTGCCCGGCCCCCATACTTTGGCTGCTTCACCATCTTTTACACCAACCTGTTTAGCCATTGCTTTGATAGCATCAAAATTTTCTTCTGGATCACGCAAAGCTTGCTCATCTAACTCAGGCGCATATTTTAAAATAGCGTCAACCATAGAGAGGCGTTCAAACGGTTGTCCAAAGTCATAAAACTTTTCTTCGACAACTTCACCCTCTTCATTTTTCACCGTATTACGAATAAGTGTTGTACCGAGTACGTCTTGGGCAAGCGTACGTAGCATTTCTTCAGTTAAATTCATCAAGTCTTTATAGTCAGCATACGCTTGATAAAACTCGATCATGGTAAATTCAGGGTTATGACGTGTTGATAAACCTTCATTACGAAAATTACGGTTGATCTCAAAAACACGTTCAAAGCCACCCACAACAAGACGTTTCAAATAAAGCTCTGGCGCAATACGTAAGTACATTTCAATATCAAGTGAGTTATGGTAAGTCACAAAAGGCTTAGCCGTTGCACCACCAGGGATCACTTGTAGCATTGGCGTTTCAACTTCCATAAAATCACGACTGGTTAAAAACTTACGAATACCGTCAACAATTTTTGAACGAACTTTAAAGGTATTGCGAGTATCTTCGTTAATAATTAAGTCAACATAACGCTGGCGGTATTTGGTTTCTTGATCAGATAAGCCGTGAAATTTTTCGGGTAACGGACGTAACGACTTAGTGAGTAGTTGATACTCTTGCATATCAACATATAAATCGCCTTTACCTGATTTATGCAGTGTACCTGTAACACCAATTATATCGCCAATATCTAAAACGCCCCAACGCGCTTTAATATCTTTTTGTACATTTTTGTTCGCATAGGCTTGAATACGACCGGTCATATCTTGCAGCACTAAAAATGGCCCTCGCTTAGCCATAACACGACCAGCAATGCTATAGGTAGCCGTTTCAGCTTCTAACGTTTCTTTATCTTTATGGCTATGATCTGCCTGAATATCTGCCGCATAATCTTTACGATCAAACTTATTTGGATGACCATTAGCAGGGCAATTTTCGCGAATTTTCTCTAGCTTTCCACGACGTTCGGCAATTAATTTGTTTTCATCTTGTGCTGGTTTAGCTTGGTCTGTCATCTTGTTTTCTCGTATTTATTTCAATCGTTATGCTGTGTTTTATAAGCCAGATTTTAAACTAGCTTCAATAAATTTATCTAAATCGCCATCTAATACGGCTTGCGTGTTACGGTTTTCAACGCCCGTACGCAGATCTTTGATACGGCTGTCATCTAAAACATAAGAGCGAATTTGACTGCCCCAACCAATATCAGACTTTCCTTCTTCTAACACTTGCTTATCTGCATTTTGCTTTTGTATTTCTAATTCATACAATTTGGCTTTTAATAACTTCATTGCGGTTGCTCGGTTTTTATGCTGCGAGCGATCACTTTGGCATTGTACCACGGTGTTAGTCGGTAAATGCGTGATACGAATGGCTGAATCAGTTTTGTTTACGTGTTGTCCACCTGCACCCGATGCTCGATACGTGTCAATACGTAAATCAGCAGGATTAATGTCAATCTCAATATTATCGTCAATCTCAGGGTAAACAAAAGCCGATGCAAATGAAGTATGGCGACGACCTGATGAATCAAAAGGTGATTTACGTACTAAACGATGCACCCCAGTTTCAGTACGTAGCCAACCAAAAGCATATTCACCAATAAATTTAATGGTACAACCTTTAATACCTGCGACATCGCCGTCAGTGACTTCGATAATTTCTGTTTTAAAACCGTGCGACTCACCCCAACGTAAATACATACGCATAAGCATTTCGGCCCAATCTTGTGCTTCGGTTCCACCTGAACCCGCTTGAATATCCATGTAAGCATTCGCACTGTCATGGGGGCCTGAAAACATACGGCGAAATTCTAATGTCGCTAGTTTTTCATCTAAATATTTTAATTCTGTTTGTGCATCATTAAAAGTTTCTTCGTCTTGCTCTTCAACTGCCAGTTCAACTAAACCTTCAATATCATCACAACCATTTTCTAGTTGTTCAATCGTTTTAACAACCAGCTCTAATTCGGCTCTTTCTTGCCCTAATTTTTGCGCACGCTCAGGGTCATTCCATACGTCAGGATCTTCTAATTCTCGTGATACTTCAACTAAACGCTCTGCTTTTAGATCGTAGTCAAAGATACCCCCGTAATAAATTAGCGCGCTCTCGGATCTCTTTTAATT
>WFQC01000092.1 GCA_015487235.1 Alteromonadaceae bacterium | reverse complement strand
TAGTTAAGGCGATAAAACCATTTATCATCATTATGAAAATAGCCCATTTTAAAAGCATTACCACTGAAAGGGCGGTCTTTTAATGTTCTTAATACTGATTCATTAAAATCGCAGTTACCAAACTCACATTGGTTTCCAGTTGGTGGGTTAGCACAATCTTGAGGATCATCAGCGCGACAAAAGCGTTGGTATAAATCATCGGGGTATTGTGTTTTGGAGTATAGGCTTTGAAATTTAAAAACATCGGTTGTACTTAAACGAATACGCGCATCTATACCATGTACTTGATTTTGATAATTATTACTTTCTCTTAAGGTGCTGATCCAACCAATTGTTGTATTAATATCGTAATTTAAACGATAGCGCACCACCGCAGCTTTTGAACTGTCTTCTAACTTAGTAAAGCTTGATGAGCGATTACCGGGAATTAAAATATTGGTACTTTTGTCATCAGTTATAAAAACCCCTATAGCATGATCATTGACGCGACCTGTTAATTTAGCACCATAGTTAGGAGCATTGATGTTTCGAGTGTAAACAAGGTTATAATCTGATTCAAAATAATCGGCATTATCTAAAAAAAAAGGTCGTTTTTCATCATAGAACAAGGCAAAGTTGTTATTAATATTCAGTTGGGCTGAATCAGTCTCTACCGTTGAAAAGTCGGGGTTTAGTGTAGTATTTAGTAAAATATCAGGCGTGATCCCCCAACGAATATCAAGGCTTGGCTCGATATTATTTTCACGTTGCCAGTTGCCATCATAATCCAGTGTTTCATTTGCGCCTACAACGAGTGAAGGGGTTATAATTAAATTATCGCCTTGTTTGGCACCCGAGAACCCTTTAGCAGTGACTAGTTGACATATTTCACAGCTATTGCCGCGATCAAGGCGAATATTTGATAGTCGTAAAAACTGTTCTCGAGGATAGTAACGTAATAGCTCAATGCCCCAATGTTGAATATCTAAATCTTCTTTAAAATTAAGCATACTTAACGGTAGAGCGATTTCAACAATATAACCGGTGTCGGTAATTTTTCCATAGCTTGACCAAATACCATCCCAAGCATTGCTGTCTTTTTTGGTTACTTCATTTTCAATACCGTCCATTTGCACACCCAGGGCATTTACTAAAAAGCGATATGCTGTACGTTGATCATTGTAAGTGTCGATTTTGATCCCCACAATATCTTCGCCCCATGAACGATCTCTGTCTTTTAAAAAGGCTCTAATTTGTGAAGGATCAGGATCTTGTGCAATAAAGGCAAGATAAAAGTTTTCACCGTCTTCCATGAGCAATGCTTCGGTATCAACAGGGCTTGGCGTATTGTCATAAGGACGAGTAACATTATTAACTTTTATTCTTCTAGCTTGTTGCCATTGTGGTTCATTTAATTCGCCATCAATAACAATATCACCGCTAATACGGGGCACATGAATAGGATCTAAGCTCGGTTGACTTAGGGCATAAGATTGAAAGAAAAAACCTGATAAAAACAAGCCTAAAAAATACTTTTTGGCAAAAGACATTTGCGCCTCAACTTACAACAGATAAGAAATAACTAATACAGAAAACACGGATATTGTTGTAATCACGAAAAACAGTCAATGTAATTACGGTAATATGCTTATTTGCTAAGACAAGTTACCAAACACTCGAATAATTGATTAATCTACTGCATAATAGCGATGAGCTTCATTTTAATAATAGAGATATAGTGCTTTTCATGCCATTTTCACCAATAGATTATTTTGCTTTAATCGTTTTTATTGTTAGTTGGGTAGGCTATACGCAGTTTGCTCGCATAAAAGCCAAAACAACCAATTGTATTGCGCGTTGTTTGCACCAACATCGTATTCATTGGATGAATGAACTTATCAAGCGTGACTTTAGAGTAGGGGATACTGCACTTTTAGCTAATTTAGAACGTAATATTGCCTTTTTTGCTTCTACTACCTTACTTGTTTTAGCTGGGGTTTTAACGTTATTTTCTCAAGTTGATAAGTTAGAAGGGGTTATTGCTTCATTTCCTTATGCTTTGTATCCCAATCATTTTGCGATTCAATTAAAATTAGCGTTATTGGCACTTATTTTTATTTTAGCCTTCTTTCAATTTACCTGGTCAATGCGTCAATATGGCTTTTTAAATGTAATGATAGGAGCAGCACCTGTTGATATAGAAGGTAAAAATAACAACCTAAAAGAATATGCGATGCAAATGGCAGTAGTACAAGATCAAGCTGCTCATGCTTATAATTATGGCTTGCGCTCTTATTATTTTTCACTTGCCGCATTAACATGGTTTTTTCATCCAGTACTTTTTATTTTTGCGAGTATTTTCGTTGTTTACACTTTGTTTAATCGAGAATTCAAATCTAAAGCAGTACGGGCTATTACCAAAGGTCAAGCCTGTTTAAATCAACATGAACAAGCATAATTCTAATAAAGAAAACCGTAATGCTTATGCGCAATATAGCGTAGAAGATTTTGATAATTTTGATTGCCTTAAGCTATCAAAAGGGCTTTATTTAACCTTACTTTTTATTTTAAGAGGTTATATTATTTGGATCATGTCTATCACCAATATGCGTGATAAAGTAGCTATTATTCAATGGTTTTATCCTGAACCCTCATCATTTTACTTGAGCTTACTTTCAGGGGTTTTGGGTTTATATATTGTGTTAATTATTAGCTTACGCAGGCCTGATGCGGCTCATTGGGTTAAGGTGAGTTGGCGTAATTGTCGCTTATTGTTGATCAGTGCTTTATGCTTTGATTTGCTTGTAAATTGGCTTGGTTATTTTTACTGGCAACTTGCTTCATTGCCTTGGTTGTTCAGTGAAACACTTATTGCCTTATCTCTCGTTTATTTTGTACTAAGAAGTAAACGATTTAACCTTAATTTACAAGAGTTTCCAGAAAAACTAAGCGATTAGATGAGTTAGCTTGATGCAATATAACCTGTATCTTCAATCAGGTTATCACTTTCAGCAGCTTGTCGAGCTAATTCATCACAGCGTTCATTTTCTGGATGACCTGAATGACCTTTTACCCAGTTCCACTCAATTGTGTGACGTTGTTGCTGTTCATTCAATTTTTGCCATAAATCAACATTTTTAACGGCTTGCTTACTTGCGGTTTTCCAGTTGTTTTTTTGCCATTTATGGATCCATTGTGTAATACCTTGGCGTACATATTGACTGTCTGTTGTTAACGTCACATTGCAAGGCTCTTTTAATGACTGTAAACCCACAATAGTTGCTAGCATTTCCATACGGTTATTAGTAGTTAATTTATAACCTTGTGATAATTCTTTGCTTTTACCTTTATATTTTAATACAACGCCATATCCACCTGGCCCTGGGTTGCCCAGACATGAACCATCAGTAAAAATTTCGACATGTTTTTGTTTATTCATTGTGGTGACTTATTTTTTATTGGTAAATTTTAGCGAATAGAGTACACGAATTTTTTATGGTGTCATACCAACTCGAATAAATAACTGCTCAATCCTGCTGGTTAAAGTAATGCCTAGCTGCGTTATGAATTTTGTAAGTAGAATAACTAATTACTACTTGTGCTGGTTATATTTATTCGTACATAAATAAGAAAAAAGGCTATAGATTTCTCTATAGCCTTTAAGGTGGCTCCCCAAGCTGGGCTTGAACCAGCGACACATGGATTAACAGTCCACCGCTCTACCAACTGAGCTATTGGGGAATAAATTTCATCTCAAGGGCTAATTTGCTAGCAACCTCTCAACGGGGCGGAATATTAAAGGGCACTAGCGATACTGTCAACATTAAATTTAGAAAAAAACCAATAATTTGTTCGTTTGCTTATTTTGCAGACAAAAAGAAGAAAATCTGTTTATTTTAAAAGCAAAGTATAGCTAACCTAAAGTAGTGTATGGGAAATAAGAAAAAATATAATTACTCACAATATTTGTGGATAACTTTGTGAGTTAAAATGTAATAAAAATCTGTTAACGTAAGAATAGGGGTTGCAGCCTAGTTATTGATTATAAAACAAATGAACTTTTACTTGTTATATCAGTAAATTACAATTATTTAGCTGTTAAAACAAACAAAGCGATTAAACTTTAATCCATCGCGTTTATCTGCATTTACCTTGTTAATTACTTTTTAAGTTACAAATAATTTTTATTTAGATTAAAACTTTAATAGCGGCATCAGGCCGTATCTTTTACAATGTTCGTCTTGAGTATTTTGTTTTTATTTTCATTCAGAACTGAGCCTTAATGTCACAAGCAAATCATATAGATTTTTTAAACGATCCTATTGCAGGTACACTCAAAAAAATGACCATTCCTGTTATTTACGGCATGGTACTTTTAATGACTTTTAACTTGGTTGATACTTTTTTTGTGGGTTTATTAGGTACTCAACCGCTTGCTGCCATCAGTTTTACATTTCCTGTTACCTTTACCGTAATAAGTTTAATGATTGGGCTAGGTATAGGAACATCAGCGGTTATTGCGAAATTTTTAGGAAAAGGTGATAAGAAATCAGCACAATTAAATGCGAGTGTGGCACTTTATTTAGGTGCAGCTATTGTGATGTGCTTGTCTTTTATGGGCTATATCTTTACCGATGAAATCTTTACTTTGCTTGGTGCATCACCCGCTTTACTTATATATATTCATCAATATATTGATATTTGGTATTTAGGTAGTCTTTTTCTTATTGGCCCTATGGTTGGTAATGCGATTTTACGTGCCTCAGGTGATACCAAAACCCCAAGTATTGTGATGGGCAGTGCTGGGCTTATTAATGCGATACTTGACCCTATTTTAATTTTTGGTGTCGGCCCTATACCCGCATTAGGAATGCAGGGTGCAGCCATTGCAACGTTAATTTCATGGTTTTTTGGCTTTAGCTTTGTGCTTTATGTGCTTGTGGTGAAGAAAAAATTAGTCACAATGAAATTACCTCAATTTTCACTGGTTTATCAATCGGCAAAGCATATTCTAAAAATAGGGGTGCCCGCCGCAGGAGCAAATATGTTAACACCTTTAGCCGCCGCAGTGATGACAGCAATTGTGGCGCGTTACGGTGAGTCAGCCGTGGCAGCTTTTGGTGTGGGCTCTCGTATAGAGTCAATTGCTTGCCTTGTGGTATTAGCTATGTCAATGACATTACCCCCTTTTATTAGCCAAAACTTTGGTGCAGGTAAAATGGAACGCGTGGCAGAAGGGTATAAAACATCAATTAAATTTGTTTTATTATGGCAAGTACTTATTTATTTAATTTTAATTGCTATTGCTCCTTTTATTGCCAATGCCTTTGCAAAAGAGCAAGCCGTTGCCGATATTATTCGTTTATTTATTTGGATATTACCCTTAGGTTATGGTTTACAAGGGGTTATTATTTTAACTAATTCATCTTTTAATGCGTTACATAAACCTATGACTGCCTTAACTCTTAGTATCGTTCGACTCTTTATTTGCTATGTTCCTCTAGCCTATTTAGGCAGTATTTTATATGGCTTAGAAGGCTTTTTTATAGGTGCTTTACTTGGCAATATGGTGATGGCTGGTATTTCTTATCGCAGTTTTAGCAAACAGTTTACTTTAAAAACAATAACTCCACAGGTAAGTTCATAAATGAAGCAATTACAATTAGTTTCTAATTATAAACCTAGTGGCGATCAGCCTAGTGCTATAGCGCAACTTAAAGAAGGTTTAGAGGCTGGCTTAGCTCATCAAACCTTATTAGGCGTAACGGGGTCAGGCAAAACATTTACTATTGCCAATGTTATTGCTGATCTAAACCGACCTACCATGTTACTAGCGCCAAATAAAACATTAGCCGCACAGCTCTATGGCGAAATGAAAGAATTTTTCCCCCATAATGCGGTAGAATATTTTGTTTCTTACTACGATTATTACCAACCCGAAGCTTACGTGCCAACCACAGATACTTTTATTGAAAAAGATGCTTCAATTAATGATCATATTGAACAAATGCGTCTGTCAGCAACCAAAGCCTTGCTAGAGCGTCGAGATGTTATTATTGTAGCCTCTGTTTCAGCCATTTATGGTTTGGGTGATCCAGATTCTTATTTAAAAATGATGTTGCATTTACGCCAAGGCGACATTATTAATCAACGAGATATTTTACGGCGTTTAGCTGAATTACAATACACACGTAACGATGTCGCTTTTGCCCGAGCGACTTATCGTGTACGAGGCGATGTTATTGATATTTTTCCAGCAGAATCAGATCGCTTTGCTTTGCGGGTTGAATTATTTGATGAAGAAATAGAGCGAATTAGTGAATTTGATCCCTTAACGGGTCAAGTTGAGCGAGTATTAGCGCGCGTTACTGTTTACCCCAAAACTCATTACGCCACACCGCGAGAAAAAATACTTGCAGCGGTTGAGCAAATTAAAATAGAACTAAAATCTCGGGCAGAGCAGCTACGAGAAAATAACAAGCTTGTTGAAGAACAACGTTTAGTGCAACGAACTCAATTTGACATTGAAATGATGACCGAGCTTGGCTATTGTTCAGGTATTGAAAACTATTCGCGTTACTTATCAGGTCGTGCACCGGGCGAGCCACCACCCACCTTATTTGATTATTTACCTGATGATGGATTATTAATTATTGATGAATCACATGTTACCGTGCCACAACTTGGCGCTATGTATAAAGGTGATCGGTCACGAAAAGAAAACTTAGTGCAGTATGGTTTTCGTTTACCTTCGGCTTTAGATAACCGCCCAATGCGCTTTGAGGAATTTGAAGCACTTTCGCCTCAAACCATTTTTGTTTCAGCTACTCCGAGTCAATATGAATTAGACAAGTCTGGTGGTGAAGTTGCCGAACAAGTTGTAAGGCCTACAGGCTTGCTTGACCCTCAAATTGAAGTACGCCCAGTTGATACGCAAGTAGATGACTTGCTGTCTGAGATCAGAAAACGAGTTGCTGTTGGTGAACGGGTATTAGCGACAACATTAACCAAGCGTATGGCTGAAGATTTAACCGATTATTTAGATGAACATGGCGTAAAAACCCGTTATTTACATTCAGATGTTGATACTGTTGAACGTGTAGAAATTATTAGAGATCTACGTTTAGGTAAATTTGATGTGTTAATTGGTATTAACCTGTTACGTGAAGGTTTAGATATGCCAGAAGTATCACTGGTGGCAATTTTAGATGCTGATAAAGAAGGCTTTTTACGCTCAGAGCGTTCGCTTATTCAAACCATTGGTCGTGCAGCACGTAACGTGAACGGTAAAGCGATTCTTTATGCGGCATCAATAACCAAATCAATGAAAAAAGCAATTGATGAAACTAAACGGCGCAGAGAAAAACAACACCAGTATAATCTTGAACACGGTATTACGCCCAAAGGTGTAATAAAAGATATTACTGATGTGATGGATCTCGGGACTTCTTTTAGCAAAAATTCAGCTAAAATTGCTGAAGAAGCGGCAAACTACCAAGTGCTAACAGTGAGTGAAATAGATCAGAAAGTGAAAGATCTTGAAAGTAAAATGCTTGACCATGCACAAAATTTAGCGTTTGAGCAGGCAGCCGCATTACGTGATGAAATTGCCAAACTTAGAGAATTACAATTAAAGTTATAGATACTCTTGCTGTAGATAAAAGTGGATAATTTTATCTATTGCAGCTTGATCACAGTGTGGTAATGCGCTGATTTCTTCAATAATTTTATCTTGTATTTCACTCGGAAGTAGTAATAATTGTTGTAAACTGAGCTGTAGTTGAGGCGCTTTTTGACATTGAGCATGAAAAAAAACAGGGCTTTTAAAAGTGCTCATAAATAACAACCTCATTAGCTACAACTGCTCTTTAGTATAGTTTAAATCGTTAGAATTTCGACAACGTTGTCATATAAATAACAAAGCAAAGGTTAACCTTATGAATGAAGAAACAATTTTTTCAAAAATAATTCGCCAAGAAATTCCTACCCCCTTATTGTACCAAGATGAGCTAGTAAGTGCTTTTCGAGATATTAATCCTCGTGTAAGTACCCATATTTTAATTGTGCCTAATAAGGTTATCCCAACCGTTAATGATGTTTGTGAAGATGATGAGTTAATATTAGGGCGCATGATCGCGGTAGCGAAAAAACTCGCCAAAGAAGAGGGTATTGCAAAAGATGGTTATCGACTCATTATTAACTGTAATGAACATGGCGGCCAAGAGGTTTATCACCTGCATATGCATCTTGTAGGCGGTCAACCGTTAGGACCAATGCTATCCTTAAAAAATAGTAACGCATAACCTATTATTGGCTATTTTTTGTCAAAATATCGCTTTGTTACAAGAAAAAAGCATACTAAGGCAAATTAAATCTTGCTAGAGCAAATTGCATAAGTGTTTTAAATTGATTCATAGAAGAGAAAAGAAGGGGGAAAATGGTCGGAGTGGCAGGATTCGAACCTGCGACCTCACGTCCCCCAGACGCACGCGCTACCAAGCTGCGCTACACCCCGACAAACTTGTATCCTTACAACTGCCGCTATATTAATGATTTATTTTCACAATGCAATGTAAAAGCGATGATTTATAACTCGTTTGCATAATTATTGTTCGCTTAACCACATTTATAACTTCAAGATGCGAGTTTCAGGTATCCCCGTAATGCTGGTTTAGAAACGCTTTATGCTACGTTATTGATTTCGACAAGGGAACAACCATTCTCTTCAATCAATGCCTTGCCTAAAAGCGTTTCTAATTCCAGCTGAATCCATGAGCGAGCAAGCTTTAATTTTCGTCGAGTATTGTTTTTTCTTGAGTAAACTGTTTTATAAAACGAACACCATCAATCATAAGCGGAAAGTCTGCGCTTTCAACAATAGGAGCTTGTAACTGTGAAGAATAGCTTTGAAAATTACCATTTTGATCAATAAATACAGATTTATCTTTGTTAAAAACCATTAAGCCGTTCTTAACCGTATTAGCAATTACCCGCGCTTTTTTTAGCGTTAATAAATCACTTCCTACCGTATAATTAACATTGGTTAAATCACATGATAACCAATGAGTTAATAATGTTGGCATAATATCCATTTGACTGGTGAGCAAGGTGATTTTTTTATGCTTTTTCTTATTACTCGTTCCATTCCACAACAGTAAGGCTTGTTTAACAAGCAAGCTTGAGTTTAAATTTTTATTCCCTAATGAGCTGATCCAAATAATATCTTTGTGTTGCTTTTGTTGTTGAGCCAGCAATAGCGCATCCATAAATAATTCAAATTGAAAAGAATCTTGGTCTTTAAAATAAAAAACATGCATACCCGTGTTATAGCTATTAAGTTTTTCAGCTAATAATAAACTTGATGAGTTTTTTAAAAAATGTTGTTCATTAAACAACGAAGCAATAAATTTAGTCGTTTGGTTAGTATTGTCATTGGGTGCGGCATTAATTTGTGTATAACTACTGCTTAATGACTGCTGTTGTATGGCTTGAAATAATAATGGTGGCGTTTGTTGCGCTAAAATCGCCTCTTGGTACAAGCTAGGTAAACTATACAATAAGTTAAACCATGCGTTTTCATCGGTTAAAGCATTATCAATATGATGAGTTAACATCAAAGCAAGGTTATTACTTGCTCTTTGCTTAAAATTATTGATTTGCCGCTCGGATAAGTTGTTATCCGTTAACACCATAAAAACGGATCGTTTTGGCGGCGCTTTAGCTGAACACTGCTTAGTCAGTACAGGGTAGTTAGGTACATTTTTGGTTAAGTTTAGTGGTTTATTACGGCGTGAAAGATAATCGTTTCTATCAAATAGATCATACTTAGTTAATAGTGTTTTTGCCGTTAAAGGATAAGATAAAGGCAATATAGTGTCTTGTTGTAATACATCGTAATCAAGCTTAGCATCTGCCCAAATATGGGTAATATGGCTAAAAAAGAATGCTGCAACCAAAACGATCACAATTTTTCGCGCAAATTGTGTTTTTTGTAATTGTTGCAAGTGCTTCCAAGCATAATTACTGACTGTTAGCTCAAAAGCTAAAATAAATAAAAATAATAAGGTGCTGATGATATAAAAGCTAAAGCCATATTCTTCTATCTGACTCGCGATTAACTCAAAAATTTGCTGATAAGAAGAAGCATTCAAATGATAACCTAAACGACTATAAATAAAAGCATCAAGCACCAGTAATAATAAGCCTAGAGTAAAAACAATCGAAGCAGTAATGCGAATAAATTTAGTGCGAGGAAATAAAAGCGTCAGCGGAAAAACAATTAACACAAAAGTAAAAAAAGTAAGAAAAGCCATATGACTTAACCATGTGGTTAATAAGTAGGCTAAGCCAATAGGGGTTTCGGGGAGTGATTCACCAATAATATAAAATGAAGAAAATAAAATAGCTGCACCAATATTAAATAAGGTGAACCAATGACTCCAACTGATCAAGTGCAGAAGTTTTTTACTGTATGTTTTTGAATCAAACGAAACCATAAATTATTCTTTTTATTATTTTATTTTTCAATTGACTGTTTTAACGCATTGGCAAAACTTTCGCAAACTTTTTGACGTTGTTGCTCAGGAACCTGTTTATTTATGACATGACTTACGGTATTACCTAAACACATTAAGGCTAAATTCGTAGAGGTTTCTTCTTCAATTAATACATTTAATAAATTGTTGATAATTTTTTCTACACGTTCGTTAGAATACTTAGATACAATAGGCATCTTTTGATAACTTTTCCTGAAGATTGAAAGATGGCATAGTTTATCAAAAGCATTTAAATTTTAATACCAAACTGGCGAAATATGAGTTTAATAATTTCTAACATCACCTTACATTTTCTTGCAAAGCAAGAAGAAACTGCAACCATAAACTTGCGTTATGGTCCCAAAAATATCGAAATAAGCCCCAAAGTAGAGCAATTTATCAATACTTTGCATCAAGTATATAACGGTAAAGGCTCAAAAGCCTATGGTCGCTTTAGCACTATGGCTGAGCCAAGTGATAAGGCAAAATTTGTTGATTTAATGCAGAGCTACTTAGAAGATCAACAAGCTTTTTATGACTTTTCAACGCAAGCCGCTCACTTATTAAAAAATGAATTAGAAAAATATGATCTGGCTGAAACGGGCTATTTACTCATGTGCCACTACGAGTTTATGGGGGGGCGTTACATCTTAGCGGCAATATTACCGGTAACAGAGCATTACAGTGTTGATCAACAATTACATATTGAAGCTAACAAGCATTTAGATACCGCCAAATTACAGTTAGCCGCGCGTATAGATTTATTTGATTATCAGCAAAACCCTGAAGGTAATCGTTATATCTCTTTTATAAAAGGGCGAGCGGGGCGTAAAGTCTCTGATTTTTTCTTAGATTTTCTCGGCTGTGAAGAAGGATTAGATGCTAAAGAACAAAGCCAAACGTTAGTGAAGGCCGTTGAAGATTTTGTTAACGTTAATCAATTAGATCCTGAAGAAAAACAGCAAATTCGTAAAGAAATGCAAGGCTACTGCAAAGAGCAAAAAGCCAGTGGGCAAGAGGTTTCTTTAAAAGAATTATCAAATACCTTAGCGATTGAAGACAACGCAGAAGATTTTTACAGCTTTTGTCAAGCGCAAGACTACCCATTAGAAGAAGCCTTTCCTCATGAACAAGCAATTATTAATAAAGCCACTAAATATTCAGGATACGGCAATGGTATTAGTATTAGCTTTGAGCGGAGCCACTTTGGTAAAGACGTAGTGTATAATAAAGCCAATGATAGCTTAACTATTTACAAAGTACCGCCTAATTTAAAAGCGCAACTACTTGCTTTGCTCGAAGATGAAGCACAACTAAGCGAATAATTTATAGGATTTAACTACATGACAGCAGTAATTGAAAGCATCACCATCACTCGACCAGATGATTGGCATGTGCATTTGCGTGACGGTAACGTGTTAACTAATACCGTTGCCGACATCAATCGTTATTTTGGTCGAGCGATAGTCATGCCAAATTTAGTTCCTCCAGTAACCAATGCATCACTGGCACAAGCTTATTATAAGCGCATAAAAGCAGCGCAAACCACAACACACTTTGAACCTTTAATGGTGCTGTATTTAACAGATCAAACGACCGCTGAAGATATTATTGAGGCAAAAGCATCAGGTTTAGTGTTTGCTGCTAAATTATATCCAGCAGGAGCAACAACTAATTCGTCATCAGGTGTTACCAATATTAATAATATTGCCGCGGTACTTGAACAAATGCAGGCGGTTCATATGCCTTTATTAGTTCATGGTGAAGTGACAGATGAACATATAGATATTTTTGATCGTGAAAAAATATTTATTGACACTATTTTAATGCCTTTAACCACTAACTACCCTAAATTAAACGTTGTGTTAGAGCATATAACTACGAAAGATGCAGTTGACTTTGTCAGCCAAGCCAGCAACAACGTTGCCGCAACAATTACTGCACACCATTTAATGTATAACCGCAATGATATGCTTGTTGGCGGTATAAAACCGCATTATTTTTGTTTACCTATTTTAAAGCGAAATATTCACCAGCAAGCACTGATTGAAGCGGCAACCTCTGGTCATAAAAAGTTTTTCTTAGGTACTGATTCGGCTCCACACAGTAAACAAGCCAAAGAAAGTGCTTGTGGTTGTGCTGGCTCTTATACAGCACATGCAGCAATTGAGCTATATGCTGAAGTCTTTGAACAAGCAAATGCTTTAAATAAATTAGAAGCTTTTGCTAGCTTTAACGGGGCTGATTTTTATAACCTGCCGCGTAACCAAGATAAAATAACGCTAAAAAAATGCTCTTGGCAAGTACCAGAAACACTCATTTTTGGTGAAGATATACTCGTGCCTGTTAAAGCAGGGCAAACCATTACTTGGCAAGTAAGCGAATAAGGACAAACAATGCAACTTTTTGTAAATGATTTAACCGTAATTGATTTTTCTTACCTTTGTCTTGAACGTGGCATTGTTGGTGAAAGCTGGATAGTTGATGTTCTGCTAGATGGAGCGCTTAATGAGCAAAATATGGTACTTGACTTCGGCATAGTTAAAAAACAAATTAAAGCTATTATTGATGATGCTGTTGATCATAAGCTTTTATTACCCATGCAAGAGCCCGCACTTAATATAGAAGACTCAATAGCACATAAATCACACCAGTTTGTTGATTTTAACTCCAAACGAGGCAGTTATTATTTACAGTCGCCCCAGTGTGCTTTTGCTAAAATAGATGCTCCAGCCATTACACTTGACTCTGTTACCGAACATTTACAGTCAATTATTTTAGCTGAGCTACCGAGCAATGTTTCAGGTTTAATTATTACTTTACGTCCTGAAAATATTGATGGCTTTTACTACCATTATTCACATGGTTTGAAAAAGCATGAAGGAAATTGTCAGCGTATTGCGCATGGCCATCGCTCTAAAATCACTATTTATCATAATAACTTACGTTCAATTAAACTTGAAAAAATGTGGTGTGACCGATGGCGTGATATTTATATAGCTTCAACTGATGATGCTATTAAGCAAGAAAATATTCAGCTTTCTAACAGTGCAAAACAGCATTTTACCCCCGAACACCACTATTTTTCTTATACAGCACCGCAAGGACGTTTTGATATTGCCGTACCTCGTCAAGTATTAGAAATAGTTGATTGTGACTCAACAGTTGAATTACTTGCTGACTATATTGCCAGACAACTTAAAGCAGAATATCCGCAAGATAACTTTAAAGTGATCGCCTATGAAGGTGTGGCAAAAGGAGCAATAGCAAGTGTATAAGTTGGTATTTTTACTTGCTTTATGTTGCAGTATCACAGACGTTAAAGCGGCAATCTCTGCTTTAAGGTTATCAGGAGAAATAAAGCAGGGCGGTTTGGTGTTAGGAAAAACTCAACCTAATAGCCAGGTTATGTTAGATGGAAAAACATTACCTGTCTCTAAAACTGGTGATTTTGTTTTTGGTTTTTCACGAGATGACGAAAAAAGTCACCAGCTTGAGATTATACTGCCAAGTGGTCAAAAAATTAGCAAACCCCTTCACCCTAAAAAACGCCAGTATAAAATACAGCGTATAGAAGGTATTGCTAAAAAAATAATGAACCCCAATCCTGAAGCTATTGCTCGCAGTAAAAAAGACAACCAACAAGTAAAAAAAGCACGACAAAAAAACACGCCTTTAACTGCTTTTGCTCAAGGCTTTATTCCACCAAGTAAAGGAAGAATAACAGGGGTTTACGGTAGCCAACGCGTATTTAACGGGGTGCCTAAACGACCTCATTTTGGTTTAGATTATGCGGGAAAAACAGGAACTCCCATCGTAGCACCTGCTGACGGTATCGTAAGCTTATTTGTGCCTGATATGTTTTATTCAGGCGGCACTTTAATTATTGATCATGGACAAGGTATTAGCTCAAGTTTTTTACATTTAAGTAAATCTTATGTAAAAATGGGTGACAAAGTAAAAAAAGGTGAAAAAATTGCAGAAATAGGTACTACAGGTCGGGTAACGGGTCCGCATTTAGATTGGCGAGTAAACTGGTTTGATGTAAGACTTGATCCTGCATTGGCATTAAAAGCAAAACCTATAGAATAATCCTAAAAAGTTATCTATAGTTTACTAATAAATACATAAGGATAGCCTATTAAGCATGAAAACAGCTCTCTTGCTATTATTCTCGCTCATATTCACTAACCCCGTATATTCTCAATATTTACAAGTAGGCTGGGAATTATGGTTTCCCTATCAATACCGTAATAAAGCACAAGAGTTAGTTGGGCTAGATATAGATGTATTTAAAGCAATTATTAATCAAGCTGGTTACCAAGCTAACTATGTAGAACTACCTTGGCAACGACATTTACGCTACATAAAATCAGGTAAAGTAGATATTGCTTTTGGCGCATCTTATACCAAAGAGCGAGCAAGCTACGCCTATTTTACACAAGCATACCGACAAGAAACCGTACGTTTATTTACACGTAAAAAGGCAACCGTTAACTTAGATAAACTTTCAGATATTATTCACTCTCAATATATTATCGGTATTGAGAAAGGTTACTACTATGGTGACAAATTCGAACAATTAATGCAGGAGCCTAGTTTTAAAAAACATATAAAAGCGGTTCTTGATATTGAAGAAAATATTGATTTACTGCTTAAAGGTAAAATTGACGGCTTGCTAGCTGATCCGAACACAGTAAGTGCTTTTGTGAAAAAATACCGTATTGAAAATGAACTAACAGCACATGCCTTACCAATATATCAAACAAGCATTCATATTATGTTAAGTAAAAAAACGCTCTCGCTTGAAGCCTTACAACGATTTAACCAAGCAATAACCACATTAAAAATAAATGGCACGCTCGCCGCAATATCAAAAAAATGGCAAAATCCAGAGACTAAATAAAGCAATAAAAGCCATTAAGTAGCTAAGCATAAGAGGTTAATAATAACTCTCACTATGTCCGATACCTTTTAGTATTGGACATAACCTAAAAGGGGCGCTAAACTAGGGTATTATTGTTAATAAATGCTTTATTATTATGTCTGCCAAGTCTAGCAAAAAAACAACGCCCATTGCTTTATATCCAACCTATAAAGCATTACTTGAGTTTGAATTTACTAATTACCCAGAATTAAATCATTTTTTAAGCTCAGCACCACCATGGTATTTAACGCATTGGCAATGGGGAAAATCTTTTCTCTTATACACAGGTAGAAATAAATCGGTGCATACGTATGATCGTTTCAGAAATGAAATTGAAAAGTTTTTACTGTGGGTTTTCTTCGAGAAAAAAACACCTGTAGATGAGTTGCGCAAAACAGATATTTTAGCATACGCAGACTTTTGCTGGCATCCACCTATAACTTGGATAAACACCAGTAACCAGCAACGTTTTTTCTTGGAAAATGGTTATTTCACACTTAATGAGTTTTGGCGACCTTTTAAAATAAGCACGCCTAAAAGCCAAGCAAACCAACAAATCGATAAAAAGAAATACCGACCTTCACAGCAAACATTAACTTCAATGTTTACCGCTATAATTGTGTTTTACAATTATTTAATGGCTGAAGAGCTTTGTTATGGTAATCCTGCACAGCTGGCCAAAAAAGACTGTAAACACTTTATAACTGACGCACAGGTAAAAGAAGTTAAGCGATTAACAACGATCCAATGGCAATATGTATTAGATACTGCGGTAAAAATGGCCGATGAAGATGAAAAATACGAGCGAAATTTGTTTGTTATCGCAGCACTAAAAACCTTATTTCTACGAATATCTGAACTCTCTGAACGTGAAACCTGGTCTCCCGTTATGGGACATTTTTGGCAAGACGAAGATGAAAACTGGTGGTTAAAAGTATTTGGCAAAGGACGCAAACTTCGAGATATTACGGTTCCTGTTGATTTTATTCCTTTTCTAGAGCGATATCGACTTTCTCGTGGTTTAACGCCATTACCAATAAGTCATGATAATAATGTACTTGTTGAAAAAATTAGAGGTCAAGGCGGCATGACTACTCGTCATTTAAGGCGCTTAGTTCAAGACGTTTTTGATAAAGCCTATGAGCAAATGCGCCGAGTTGAAGGTGAAAATAAAGCCAGAAAGTTACAAGAAGCCACGACTCATTGGCTTAGACATACTGGGGCAAGTATGGAAATTGAACGTGGTCGAGCGTTAAAAGATCTCTCTGAAGATTTAGGCCATGCTAGTATGGCAACTACTGATACGGTTTATGTTCAAAGTGAAAATAAACAAAGAGCTGAAAGTGGAAAACAGAGAAAAGTAGATTAAACAACACGCTAAGAGTTAGTGTTAAGCTAAATTTTTAATATTTTCTTCAAAATGTTGAATATATTTTGCAATATCAATACCATCGGCCAGCGCATGATGTAATTCTACCGATACCGGCATAACAGAACGAGCACCTTGACGTGTTATTTTACCAAAAACAATTTTCGGGTGCCCTAGCCCTATTTCACTATTAGCATGTTTGTAACTGGTAAAACTTAACCATGGTAGTACCGAGTAAAAAATCTGCTCAGCCTTATTGGTAACATGGGTTAAACTTTCTGTTTTCAGCGCATTGAGTCTTGCTTGTTCTGCTGCTTTGAGAAAAGCAGGCATAGATTCTTGGTAGTCAAAATCACAAAAAGTAAAGGTATCATCTTGGTTTAATAACGTTGCTGAGGGGTGAACACATTGATACTCAACAACTTGTTTATCTTCAGTAAACCTTAATTTAAAAGCATCAACCTGATTACAGGCTTTGGCAGATAAGTACAGTAAAGTGAAAAACAGCGATTGATGTTTACTTTTGCTGTATTCAGCCGCCTTAGTAACATCAACTTGGCAGCAAACATTAAAGTAAGGATCTGAAAAGTTTTTATAAAAATTGAAATGATTTTTACGTTTCCATGTTTCAATATTGATCGCTTTAATATACATATTGCTCAATTAATTATTTTTTAAATAAGGGAGAAAAACATCAATACTACCATCAAAATTATCTGGCTGTTTAACGGCGAGCAAATGTAAAATTAAAGATGCTACATTAACATTTTCAAAAGCTGGCATTATTTTATTGGCTTTAAAGCTAGGTCCATAAGCAATAAAAATAGCATTAAGATCAGGCTCGCCAACAATATCATATCCATGAGTTGCTACCGTTGTTGCATCATGTTTCCCTTGAAATATAAAAGGAGCTTTTGCCTCAATAACCAAATCAGGTAGTCTTGAATTATTACCTTGCCAATGCCAATGTTTTGGAAAATTATTTTTGTAATATAAGGTAAAACGCCCTGCTGAAAAGGCATTAAAGTTTTGTTCAAGTTGTGCTAAAGCTTTTTTATCTTTGCTGTATATTAATAGTTGTGTTTGCCCATTTACCACGCTTATTTTATTAGTTTTAGGTACATGCTGTTGCCAAGTTATTACTGAGTTATCATTAAGTTGAACCATGCCATGATCTGAAACAAGAATAAAATCTACTGGTTGTGTTATTTCATTTGTGAGTCGCTTGAGTAAAATGCCAATTAAGTTATCCGCTTCTTCTATAGCTGCTTTTAACTCATTTGAGCCACGACCAAAGTGGTGGCCTGCCGTATCAACTAAAGAAAAGTAGCTAATAATTAACTGAGGACGCTTATCTTCAGGCATTTTCAACCAATCAATTATCTGTTCAATACGAGCAAGGTTTGGCGTGTTTTTATTATAAGGGCGGTTATACGTCGGTGGATATTTTTGCCCTTTAGCGGTTGATTCAGGCCAAAAATAAACGGCAGAAGTAATATGGTTTTTTTCAGCGATAGACCATATCGGCTCTGCGGTTAACCAGGCACTATTATGCTCTCCTGCGCCAAGTCGATATATTTCATCAATTTCATCTAAATAGAATCTATTATGTATGATGCCATGTTTTACTGGATACAAGCCGGTAATAATAGACAAGTGATTAGGAAAGGTTTTACTCGGATATACGGGCAACAAAGCATCAGATGTCAGCCCTTTATTCATCATATTATGAATGTTAGGGGTTGAGTATGTTGTTAGGTAATCTTGAGCAAAACCATCGAGCGAAATTAATATAACAGGATGTTTTGCATAGAGCGTAAAGCTACTAAAAAGTAAGCCAAAGCATACAAAGTAAAGAGATAAAATACGCATATTATAAATACCTTTGGCTAAGCCTTTTATTGCTCATAGCATTGAATAGGTTAATCTTTAAAGTTCCTTTATCTTAATCAACTTAGTATAAAAGCCTTTCTAACAAACAAGTCCGAATTTGTTGAGCTAAATAAAGCCCAACAAATTGAAACTTCAAGAAAATATTATGTTAATAACTTAAAGAAGTAAATCCATTATATTATTAAGATCAGACTTCCCTGCTTTTATTTCTTCTGCACTTAAACCTGATAACTCGTGAGGAAACACCAACCATTCTTCTGATTCATGAATGTAATAATCAGGTTTTATATCGACTTTAGTATTTTTAGGTTTATACCAAGGACAAGCAATACGCACGTCTTTAGGCATATTTAAGCGCATTTGTTTTTGTATTTGTGTTATAAGTGCATCAATGCTTCGACCCGAATCGAACACGTCATCAACAATTAGAAGGCTATCATCTGCATTCGCATTTTCAATTAAATAATGTAAACCATGTACTTTAATTTCTTTGCTTTGCTGGTTAATACCATAATAAGATGAAGTACGTACTGCAATATGGTCTGTTTCAACTTTTTTGAAATCAAAATATTCTTGAACTGCAATGCCTATAGGAGCTCCGCCACGCCAAATTCCAATGATAAAGTCAGGACGAAAACCATCTTCATATACCTTGGCGGCAATACGAAAAGAGTCTTCTAATAATGCTTGAGCAGAAATAAAATGTTTAGTCATGGATATTCCTAAATAGATCAATTTTACCTTTATAAAATGATCAGGGTTATTCTTAATCTTGCTATTATAACGATAAGTTAGTCGTTAGATAACCATAATTTAGCAATTTTATTGTAAATTTTGGCTTAAAAAGCGAATGTTTTGATAAATAGACATTGGCGCTTTAATAAAAAAGTTACCCCAAATAAAACGATGTTATTAATGCGTATTCTCCAAAGCATTTAAAAAGTTTAATTTTGCCACATATTGGTGTTTCACACTCTTTATCTTATTAAGCGCTATCGCTTTTTTCATCGCACGTTTAGCCTTATTCATCAAAGCAAGTTTGTAGTAAATTTTTGCGAGACCAAAATAAAATTCATGTATTTTAGGGTTAAGATCAATCGCTTTTCTATAAAACGTTATTGCTTGTTTATAATCCTCTCGATAGTAAGCTTCATCAGCTAATAGTGCTTGGTAATAAGGGTTATTTTGACGTTTTCGGTGCAATAACTGGTTGATTTGTTTTGCTTGAGCCCTTTCTCCGTTCATATTAAGTAAAATGGCATAATTCGCTAAAGCGGTTAAATTATTTTTGTTTAATTTTAGTGCGTATTGATAGGTTTTTTTAGCAAGTGTATTCAAATGATTAAGTCGATAAAGTAAAGCTAAATTACTCCACCCTGTACTGAAGTCAGGCTTTGTTTCAACCGCAGCTTTAAAATAAGCATAAGCCTTGTGAAATTGCTCATCAACAACAGCTTGTGCGCCTTTGTTGTTGTAAAACATTGCTATAACAGTATTTTTGTCAATAAACTTTTTAGAAAATTGTTTCTTTGCAATATAAGGGTCAAAATCAATTTGTAAGTTTTTGCTGCCGTAAACGAGTGTTGTTCCAGGTTCGCTCGCAGGGAGTAATAACAAATTAACATGACCCGTTAACATACTGTATTGACCATTTCTTACCCAAAATTCTGGAATATTGACTTCTTGAAAGCGTACCGCTAAATTCGCTGCTTGCGCAAGCGAGTAAGCCATAATTGTTAACGATAAACAATTTGCTTTGTTCGTTTGAAAAGCCTCACTTGCAGTTAAATTAGCGCTACTTTGATAGGCAAAGGTTACATCTCTGTTTTTAAAAATTAAATCAAGCAATTCAGCAGCCCGCTGTTTTTCATCTCGCACTGTTAAGAGCTTGCTACGAATAAACTGCTGAGTATTGTCATCTAAAGCAAAAATTTGCGCCGGGGTTTCTACGAGTTTGTCGCTAGTAAAGTGATCATCATTGAGTAAAGCATAGTTTGTTTTAACGACTATTTTTTGTGTGGAAGTTGCTTGACAACCTAATAAAAACAAGGAGCTAAACATTAAGCTAGCTAGCAATAGATGTTTCATAACCTTGCCCCTTTTTAGAATTTGCTGCCTATATATACTTTAAGTATAGTTTGCCTGTTTAACTCTATAAATAAAGACCTTCACTATTCATAAATACTTACAATACAAGCATTATCTCTTGTGTTAATTCTCAGCAAGTTGAAATTATATTTATCATTTGTATAATGTTCTGCTAACCACTTATTAAAATGCCACTCAAAAGGATTTGTAATGCGTACTGTCTTTTTTAAACCCCTTGTCACCTCTTTATGTCTTTTACCTTTGCTTACTTATGCTGAAAAAACCACACAAATAGCTACCATTACTGATGCTGAAGTGATAGAGCGAATTGCGCCTAAGTACCCGATTACCGCTGTAAAAAAAGGTCGCGAAGGATGGGCTATATTAAGTTTTGTTATTGATAAAGAAGGCAATGTTTCTGATATTGTTGCTGATGATTTTGCTGGAGATAAGCGTTTTGTTAGCGCATCAATCGCTGCGATGAAAAAATGGAAATATTCTCCCGCCATGGAAAATGGAAAGCCTGTTGAACAATGTAAAAATTCAGTGCAAATGGATTTTAGGTTATCAGATCATAGCGACACCAATAAAGTCTCTAGAAAATTTTATCGAATCTATAAAGCCGCACAACAAGCTTTTGCTCAAAATGATCTTGAAAAAGCTAAAGAATATATTGATACAATAGATACCTTAAAAAACTTACGTTTTAGTGATGTTGTTTATGGTGAGTTATTAAAGGCTGAATATGCTAAACGCCTAGGCGATAAAAAAGCCCAATTTCGTTATTTAGTTAAAGCCTCTGCTGGTTCATCTTCTGTTTTTCCTGATAATATTGTTTACAACCTTTCAGTTGAAAGGTTGCAGCTAGCTATTGAATTAAACTTACTTGATTCAGCGCTTTCTTCGTTAAACTACATCATGAAGTTAAAAAAAGCACAGCCAGAATTAGCATATTATCAAGATTTAGAGCAAAAAATTAAGGCGTTTATTCAAAGTGATAATGATCTTATCGTAGAGGGTGAACTTAATGATAACTATAGCTGGAGATACCCGCTTGTTCGTCATCAATTTTCTATCGTCCCCATATCAGGAGAAATTGATAAATTAGATATTCGTTGTGCAAATAAACGCCACCTATTTACTATTGGCGATGAAAAAACTTGGTCTATTCCTAAAAAATGGCAAAAATGTTCTGTTTTTGTTTATGGAGATAAAAAAGCTACATTTACACTAATTGAACATGGTTTAACTGAAAACCAAGTAACCCAAACCCCAGCTGATTAAAACTAGCTTAGTAGCCGTTATAGTTTCAATAACGGCTACTAAAATTAATTAATATTTTCTTTTCTACTGATGAGTTATTACGATTTGTTAGTGTTGCCGTTATCCATAAATTCCATACCATATTAGGCTCTGAGCAAGCAACAACCATGGTTTCTGCATTGAAAACTTGAGAGGTCAACTCTGTGGTTATTTCATGAAAAAAAAGTGGAATTTTCCCCATAAACATGGTTTTTCCTTCTAAAAAACCAACCACATTTTTTAATGTGTAATCACTATTAGCTTGATAATTAACAAAAATTGTAAAAGGTACTTCTGCTCGAACTTCTTCAACATTAAAAGTAATAGCAAATTTGCCCAGTTCATCATCAACAAAACAAGGTGACTGGTTTGCTAAACATTTTGTCGTATTTAGGGCTAACTTATTAGGTGCTTCAACAGGTTTACAACCTACAAAAAGCAATATTAACACTAAAAAAGTAAGATTTTTTTTTAAAACAGATAACATCATAGTAAAAAATAGCAAAGTAAGATTGATACAGATCATACACTAAAGGTTATTCACTTTTCTATTTTACTCAGCTCTTTTAAACTAGGAATATATTGGTTAACTGTGTATTAAATATGAAAGGCTGTTGTCAACCTAATCAACAAAACGAAAATACTACCCTTGAAAATTACGTTGCCTGCGAAATTTGTGCAATGAACCCTGTTTGTCAGCCATTAAAGGTAAATGACTCTGTACTCTCTTTAGCTGATGATTATCTCAATAAACGTATTTTCATCAAAGCAGGTGATGTTTTATTTGATAAAAGTGAACCAACCTCAGCTATTTATGCTGTATGCACAGGTACGTTTAAATTAAGCCAAGATCTCAATGGTAAAGAAAAAGTGGTTGGTTTTCGCTTTCCTGGCGAATTATTAGGTGAAGATGCTCTTTTTGCTAAGCAGTATAATTACCAAGTAACAGCTATTACAGAGGGTGCTATTTGTGAAGTTTCTATTGATAAATTAATGTCATACAGCGAATTAGTACCTAACTTGCAATATAGTTTGATGGAATTACTCGGTAAGCAACATTTATTTAACTACCAAACCTTTCAAAGTTTAGTGGCTAAACACAGTGCTGAAAGTTTATTGGCTGCTTTTATATTAAATGTTACTGAACGTTGTAAAGCGCACTATGGTACTGATACCTCAATAAACTTACCGATGAGTAGAGACAGTATCGCAAGCTTTTTAGGTTTAAGGCGAGAAACTTTAAGTCGACTTTTTTCTAAATTTCAAAAAGAAAGGCTTATTTTGGTTAGCGCGAAACGCATTGAAATACTCGATAAAGACAAACTTCAACAATTAGCCAACCTATAGCTGTGAAGCTAACTATATTATGTTTTAGGTTTAACGAAGCCTCTCTGTTCGTTACTGACTTTTTCAAAAATGCTTCAGCCAAAGCTAAAAGCATAGTGCAAGTAAAGTGCGTTTAAATAGCTAAAATTTAAACGCAACACTCAATATATCTTAATGCTCCTCATTTCTATTTTATATTTATAGCTTGGTTAACCTTTATAAAGGTAATTTTAGTGGCTGAAATCAATATAACCGTCTATATTTTCATTTAACTATTTTGCTAAAAAAACACTTGATTTTTATCAAAATAGTTTAAAAAAAGATTTTTTATTGTTTTATATCAAAGAAAAAGTTTTTTATTGCTATATCTGTCTCTTATACACATCTGACGCTG
>WFQC01000091.1 GCA_015487235.1 Alteromonadaceae bacterium | reverse complement strand
GCTTTTTTCGCCAGTGTAACCTGCCAATGCTGTTCAAAGCGCTGTCTTATTTCATCGTCTTCGATTGGTTGATAACCAGGTAATTCATGGGGAAAAGAGCCCATATCACAAGAGCCTTGCACGTTATTTTGACCACGAAGTGGATTAACCCCAACACCTTCTCGGCCAATATTGCCAGTTAATAAAGCTAAGTTAGCGATCCCCATCACCATGGTTGAACCTTGTGAATGCTCGGTAACGCCTAAGCCATAATAAATAGCACTGTTATTAGCTTTAGCGTATAAACGTGCAGCCTGTCGTAATTGTTGCGCCGCTATTCCGGTGATTTTTTCGCTATTTTCTGGTGAATGTTGACTGTGCAGAATAAAAGTTCGCCATGCTTGATAATGACTATCTTGACAACGCTGAGCAATAAACTCTTTGTTTTCTAAGCCTTCACTGACAATAACGTGTGCCATCGCATTAATAAAAGCAACATTGGTACCTGGACGCAACGATAAATGTTCTGCGCCATGAATATGAACACTGTTGCTTAAATCAATGCGACGAGGATCAACCACAATTAATTGAGCGCCTTGGCGTAATCGTTTTCGCAATAAAGAGGCAAAAACAGGGTGAGCATCGGTAGGATTAGCGCCGATAACCAAAATAACATCAGCTTTTAATACCGAAGCAAAAGTTTGGGTGCCTGCTGAGGTTCCTAAAGTTTGTTTTAAACCATAACCCGTAGGAGCATGACAAACACGCGCACAAGTATCGGTATTATTATTGCCAAAAGCAGCTCGAATAAGTTTTTGTACTAAATAAGTTTCTTCATTGGTACAGCGTGATGAGGTAATACCACCAATACTGTTTTTACCATATTTTGCTTGAATATTTTTTAGCTTGTTAGCGGCAAAATGAATGGCTTCTTGCCAACTAACTACTTGCCATGGTTGCTCAATGCTTTCACGGATCATCGGCTTAACGATGCGATCTTTATGCGTGGTGTAGGCAAAGGCAAAACGCCCTTTTACACAAGCATGGCCCTGATTAGCCGCGCCATATTTATAAGGCACCATGCGCACAACTTGTTCACCTTTTACGTGCGCTTCAAATGAGCAACCCACACCACAATAAGCACAGGTAGTGATAACGCTACGCTCAGGCTGACCTTGTGCTATTACCGTTTTTTCCACGAGAGAGGCGGTGGGGCAAGCTTGCACACAAGCGCCACAAGACACACAGTCTGAAGTTAAAAAATTGTTTTGATAACCCGTGCTTATTTGAGCATCAAAACCTCGTGCCGCTATTGTTAAAGCAAAACTGCCTTGCACTTGTTCACAAGCTCTCACGCAACGTGCACAAACAATACATTTACTTGGTTGAAAGTTAAAATAAGGGTTACTACTGTCAGCAACACTATCAAGGTGATTTTTCCCTTGAAAACCATAACGTACTTCTCGCAAACCAACTACACCCGCCATATCTTGTAATTGGCAATCGCCATTGCTGGCACAGGTTAAGCAGTCAAGCGGGTGATCGGAAATATACAACTCCATAATATTACGGCGCAAACGATTAATTTTAGGGTTGGCCGTTGTAATTTGCATACCTTGTTCTACAGGCGTTGTGCAAGCGGCTGGAAAACCTTTGCGCCCTGCAACTTCAACAGCACACAAGCGACAAGAGCCATAAGCTTCAAGGTTGTCAGTGGCACATAATTTAGGAATGGCAATTTGTAGCATGGCGGCGGCGCGCATAATAGAGGTGCCTTGGGCAACCGTAATAGTTTGGCCATCAATAGTCACTACAACGTGTTCACTCGCTTTAACTTCAGGCGTACCTAAATCCTGTGATGCAGCTTTAGGGTCAAAATAATTTACCATCGTTTATTCCTTGTGCTTATTGATAAGCTCATCAACAAAGTGATAACGAATACTACGCACTGGATAAGGCGTCATACCACCCATTGCACATAAAGAGCCGTCGGCCATGGTGTCGCATAGATCATCAAGTAGTTCGAGATTAGCCTGAATATGTTCATGCTTTATTAGCTTATCAATAACTTCTACACCTCGTACGGCACCAATACGACAAGGTGTGCACTTTCCACAAGATTCATGAGCGCAAAATTCCATAGCAAAGCGAGCTTGCTGTGCCATATCTGCCGTTTCATCAAACACCACAATACCACCGTGACCTAACACAGCATTATTTTCATTAAAAGCTTCATAATCTAATGGTATATGCCATTGTGAGCTAGGTAAATAAGCACCTAATGGCCCACCCACTTGAATTGCCTTGATGGCTTTACCAGAGTAGCTACCACCACCAAACTTGGTTACCATTTCTGCCAAAGTACAGCCAAATGCCAATTCAACCAAGCCGCCTTGTTTTATATTACCTGCTAGTTGAAACGGTAACGTGCCGCGAGATTTACCCAAACCAAACTGTTGATAATAGTCAGCACCGTGCGCAAAAATTATCGCCACCGTTGCCAACGTGATCACATTGTTAACCACCGTAGGCTGAGCAAACAAACCTGATAATGCTGGCAAAGGAGGTTTGGCTCGTACTAGCCCTCGTTTTCCTTCTAAACTTTCTAATAGCGCAGTTTCTTCGCCACAAATATAGGCGCCAGCACCTATTCGTAAGGCTAATTCAAAGTGATAATGGCTTGCACATATATGTTGCCCTAAAAAACCATGCTGATAGGCAACTTTAATAGCTTGTTCGAGTATTTTTTTCGCTTGAGGATATTCTGAGCGTAAATAAATAAAACCTTTAGTAGCACCCACTGCAAGTCCCGCAATAATCATTCCTTCAATTAAGCTAAAGGGATCAGCCTCCATCAGTAATCGATCGGCAAAAGTACCTGAGTCGCCTTCATCTGCGTTACACACAATATATTTTTGCTCGGCTTCTGCTGATAACACTGTTTGCCATTTGATACCCGTAGGAAAAGCTGCGCCACCACGCCCGCGCAAGCCAGAGGCTTTAATCTGATCAACAATTTGCTGTGGGCTTAACTGTATAGCTTTTTGTAATCCAACAAAACCTTGCTTGGCTTGGTAAGCTTTAATATCGGTAGGTTCAATTATGCCTGCACGCGCAAAAGTCAGTCGTTGTTGCTGCGCTAAGTATGGAATATTTTCTGTTAACCCTAAATACAAAGGATGTGAACTAGCCCCCGTTAAGAGACCTTGTTGCAATAAACTTTCAACATCTTTAGGGCTAACAGGTCCGTAGGCAACTCGCCCTTGTGGCGTTTCAACTTCAACTAAAGGTTCTAAATAAAATAATCCACGAGAGCCATTACGAATAATATTAATGGTAACATTATGTGCAACAGCCTGTTGTAAAAAGCACTGAGCAACGTCATCAGCTCCCATTGCTAAAGCCGTTGTATCTTGAGGAATATAAAGCGTTGTGGCCATAATGATGCTTCTTATAATTTATCGTGAATGCTTATCATGAGTGCTTAGCGTTATTGCATAACTAGAGAGTTTATCAATAAGCTGTTGGAGTTTTTCATTCGTCATGCGTCCATAAACTTTATCAGCAACTTTAACCGAAGGTGCACAAGCACAATTGCCTAAACAATAAACTGGCGCTAAGGTAATACTGTTATCTTTACTGGTTTGCTGATAGTCAATGTGCAAATAGTCTTTAGCGGCTTGCTCTAATTGCCAAGCGCCCATAGCCTGACAAGCTTCACCACGACAAATTTCAAGTAAATGGGTACCACTAGGCGTTAAGCGAAAATGATCATAAAAGCTGATCACGCCATAAATTTCAGCCTCAGTTTGTTGTAAGTATTGCGCTAACAAGGCAAGTGATTCAGGAGGAATATAACCAAAGTGTTCTTGTATCGCATGCAGTATGGGTAACAATGCCCCTTCAAGGTGTTGATGTTGTTTAATTAGCTCAATTATCTTTTCACTGTTCACTTATTTTGCCTTTATTGTGCCACCTACCACGAAGTATCATATCGCTAACTTGTCGTTATGCAATAATAGTAGACAAAATAATTAACCTATAAAAAAGCGAATAATATCGACAAGATACTATTCGCTTGCTTTAAGGCGATTAAAACAGCCTTTCTATCATATACTCGCGCCATTTGAAGATGCACGATTCAGCATATTCAAGTAGCGTGAGTATATAATTAGTTGCAGTTAACGCTATCTGTTTGCTTACAACCGAGTTTGTTTACGCCAGCTAAAAATGAGTGCCAACGCAAGTAAACCAAAGCTAATTGAACCTCCACCTGAAGATTTACTGCTAGTAGGTGGTGTATAAATTGTAGGTTTACTAACACTTAATGTTTTAGTGCTTTCAACACGACCATTATTACCGTCAGTTACGGTAAGTTTTACCGTGTAACTGCCTGCACTGCTATAGGTATGTGATGGGTTTGCCTCACTACTGTTTGTGCCATCACCAAAGTCCCACAAGTAGGTGTAGTTTTCATCTCCACCTGATGTAGTACTAGTAAATTTAACCGCTAAATCTGTGGTTTTATAGCTAAAACTCGAGGTAAGTGCATTATCAATTGAAACGGTATAGGTAAAACTGTAGGTTTGTAAAGTATCATCAACAACAGATAACGTTACGGTATAATCACCCGCTTGCTCATAAGTGTGATTTACCGTGTTCGTAGTTTTCTGCTCAACGTCACTATTATCACCAAAATCCCAACGATACACTAGGCTGCCTAAACCACCTGCTAAATTTGCACTAAAATTAACAGTTTTACCTGTTTTTTCGGCACTGATATCACCCGTGATTTTTGTGCCAACAAGCAAGTCATAGCTTAAATTTTTAGTGCCTGAAGTTGTTTGGTAGTTAACGGTTACCGTATAACTATCACTTTGAGTATAGGTATGAGTAATAGTACTACCCACAAGCTCGGTACCATCGCCCATCTGCCATGTAAATACGGTATCTGCCGTAGTATTTTCATCAGTTACTGAAAAGCTCACCGTTAAACCATCATGATCAGCCACAATATAGCTAAGCTCATTTTTAACCACACTAATTGTTGCCGTAGCACTATCGCTAGCTTGGCTGATCACTTCAACCGTTAGTCCTAATTTAGGTAAAATAATACCTGACTCAGGTTGATAAGAAGCAGAATAATCTAAACGATCATCAAACCTGGTGTTGGCAGTAAGTTGTTCGTCACCAGTGATAGCACTTTGATCATAAAGGCTAAACGCGGCATCTCGCACTTGTGTATAAGTTCCAGCAAAACTACTACCTTGTTTAATAGGATCTTGGTCAGCGTCAACAACACCAATAAAAACTTTACCCGGATGCGTATTAACTTTATTGTCAGTAACATTATCATTGCGATACCAAAGCAACATACCGGCATCATAATTGGCACTAGCTAAACCCACATCAATATCACTGTGATTACGCAATTGAATATAATAACTGTGCGGCTTACTATCTACTTTACTACTCACACGAGAGAAACCAGCCAAGATAACTTCATTAGTCGTTTCTCCTCCGTAAAAAAGTATGTCATTATTGTTATTACTAATACGAATATCATCAGCAACAAAACCATAGCCGCCAACCGCTTGATCAGTAACATAAACCATTTTAATGGTAACCGTTTGGTTTTCATAAGCAGATAAGTCAAAGCTTAAATCTACCCAAGCTAAATCGCCTTCTGCGCCAGCAAGCGCTGATGATTTATCGGTAATAAAAGGACCAAGGTTGGCATAAAAGGGGTTCGTAGTTTTGGTGTAATTACCTACTATTGCCGTATCGTTTACCAGCACTTGCACATAATCATAATCAACTTCAATATCCCAACGTGCTTTCATCGTGAGTGTTGAAGTACCTGCAGGTAAATCAACATTGAATGACAAGCTATTATTAAGCATATTGCCATAGTTTGAGTAATACTGATATTCACCCGTATAAGGCAAAGCAAAATCAATTTGCTCAGGAGGTAAATTGATCTTAACTTGGTTTACACCACCTTGATGATTAACGCTAGTGACTAAATCAATATTTTGCTCTGATAAATCAGCCAAATTAATATTGGTTTGATTGATCCAATTGCCTTGATATTTAGTTTGAAAAATATCTCTAACCAATGGGCTTAAACCACTAGGCTTAGTGCCTGCTGGCACTCCTAACCAACTACCTGATGCCATTAAAGACCAATTTGCTACAGGTGAACCAAAAGCACCATTATCACTATCATATTCGTCATCAACACCTAAGTCATGCCCAAATTCATGCACAATGACCCCAACCGCAGCATCGATGGGAGTAACAGTATAACCAAATAATTTGATATTTGAGCCAGGCACCGCAACAGGCTCTTGATTTTCATCAAATACGTAAAAACGGTGCGACCAAATAGCATCTTCAGCTAAACTACCACCACCCGCTTCTTCACCAATACTGGCATGAATAATCATAACGTGATCAATAATACCGTCAGGCTCATTAATATTGCCATCACCATCAAGGTCAAAAAAATCACTTTGATCGTATTCGCTAAGATCTAAGCCATTAGCAACCGCTTTAGTTACCGCTTCTAACACTAACGCCGGAACATTTTTATCACTGTCATTGTTATCTGGATCATTACCACCATAATATTCAGCATTATTGTCAGCGGTAAACCAACCTTGTACATTGCCAGTAAAGGCAAAGCTTTGCCCTGATTCTTTTTGAAAATACTGATAGGCAGACATCAATGTTTGTCCTGATGGCCCTTCGTAGCCATTTTCAGCAAATAATAATCCTTGATAATGTTCTGCTGAATAATCGCTGTAATACATATCAGTATCACTAGCCGTTAAACCATTGTTATCATATTTCAAATTAGGAAAATCGATAAGAATCGCTAACACTTTTACTTGAGAAGTAGTGGGCTTAGCGGCTGAACGCTTATTTGCTGTTAATAGTGAAGCACCGTTAGCTTGCTGCAAAGGGTAATGTGTTTGTGTCAACATTTTTTGTTTTGCTTGAGCAACTTTTTTACCCATTTCACCCAAAAGCTTTACAGGTTTAGCCGTTTTGCTTCCTAAAAAGGTTTTTAATGCTTGCTGTTTTTCAGCTTCCGTTGCATTACTGGCAAGTTCTCCTCGTTGCTCAAGCCAATATAGAATTTTACTTTGGTTAGTAATAGCAATATCTGTAGGCGCTGCCGTATTTAACGACTTAGCTGCAAAACTACTACCTGAAACAAATAAGGCTAGCACTAAAGCTAATTTGTTAGTAATCGACATTATTTTCCTTCCTTCTTCGTACAATTTTTAAAAGCGTCCTGCTTCTTCTTAATATAATCATTAATAATCTTATTAGCTTCAGTCGCCGTCATTTGTGCGGTAATTTTCCCCGACTTAACTAACATTTCCTTTAATTTTGCTTTGTTCTGTACTTGGGGTGAAGTACCTTTTAAACAAGCCTTTTTAACATGGGTTTTTAACGGCTTTTCAGTATGTTCTGATGCGATAACAGCAGCCTCAGAAGACGGAGAAGCTTGCTGTTCAGACTGACAACCTAAAAGTGCCAACATTAAAACTGAAAAACTCATTAGAGAACGTTTTTTCAATGGATTTCCTTACGTATCAAACCGTGCTATTACTACTCATTTCAACAAGAAGCAAGGTAATAGCAAATAAAGCTCAATAGAGCCCCTAAACAAATTTTAAATAGCGAGCATTTAAAATGACCAACATAACAATAAGCAAATAGTTTCTAACAATATTAAATTACCCTTTGCTTAAATAATGCACGATGATTATAACGTAAAAAAACGCAAATGTTAATTAACTGTTAATCTATTGAGTAGGCAGCTAAATTTATGACGGCTACTTGTTTCTAAATGATGGCGGTTATTTTTTATTACCCAACAACCATTCACCATAACGTCTTGTACAGGGTTTTGCTGACTAGCAAAAATAAAGCTATCAAGTCGGTATTTATCTTCATTAGCAAATAAGGTCAATTGCTGTTGACTAAGTACCAGTAAATCAGCTTGCTTACCTACCGCTAATTCGCCGACATTACTGTAAGTACTTTGAGCACCTCCTTGAGCGGCTTTTTGCCATAAATTTAACCCTACAGAAGAGTGTTCTTTCGTTGCTAAAACCGCTCGTTGTTGTTTTATTAACCGTTGTGCATACTCAAGCCAACGTAATTCTTCAATAGGATTAACGCTAATATGGCTGTCTGAACCAATGGCTAATGTACCTTGTTGCTGTAAAAATTCTGCCGTAGGAAAGATACCATCACCTAAATTTGCTTCAGTAGTTGGGCAAATACCAGCAACGGCCCCTTTATTGACAATACCTTGCATCTCGTTTTCATCAATATGGGTGGCATGAATTAAACACCACTGTGGATCAAGCTCAACATTATCAAGCAGCCATTGCACTGGGCGCTTGCCATAATAAGCAATACAATCAGCGACCTCTTGCTGTTGTTCACTAATATGAATATGAATAGGCGCGTTAGCATTTAATTGGCGCACATGCTTAACTGCCGCTTGTAAAGAAGCTTTATCAACCGCGCGTAATGAATGCGGAGCAATACCCACGTTGGTATTGGCATAAGTCTCACTGAGTGCAAAACAGTCGCTCACCAATTGATTAAATTGACTCACATCGTTAATAAAACGCCGTTGCCCTTCACTCGGCACTTGTTCACCAAAACCTGCAAAGCGATATAATACGGGTAACAAGGTTAAGCCAATACCTGCTTGTTGTGCCGCCTTAAAAATAGCTTGTGCCATAGTAGCAAGCGGGGTGTAATTTTTGCCTTCTACATCATGATGCAAGTAATGAAATTCAGCCACGCGGGTATAACCCATTTTGAGCATTTCTATATACAGCTGTGTAGCAATAACTTCAGCATCAGAGGCTGAAAGCTGCTTTAAAAATTTATACATTATTTTTCGCCATGTCCAAAAGCTGTCTTGTCCGTCGCTACCTTGTTCACTAAAGCCCGCAAAAGCTCGTTGAAAAGCATGAGAATGGCAATTAACCATACCAGGAATAACAATACCTTGTGCTAACTCTACATCGTTATCTTGACCAGATTTAATCGCAGTGATCACGCCATGCTTAATGGTTAATGTTTGGTTTTCTGCCCAACCTGAGCTTAATAAAATTTTCTCTGCAAATAGTTTCATGTACTTATACTAAATATTTGTTGTTACGGTTATTTTAAGAATGAATAGCTTAGAGCCTTATTGCTGTGCAAAACTGATTAAACTTTGCACAAACATTTTGAGTTTTATTTTGACTTGTTCAGCTTTATCTAGTAGGTATTTATTAGTTGGCTCTTGTAAATAGGTAGCCTGTGATAATTCAAGTTGAATCGCATGAATATTCTCATCTGGCTTACCGTAGGCACGAGTAATATAACCGCCTTTAAAACGACCATTGATCACACTTGAATACGGGGCTAAATCAAGTTGCTCAACATATTTTATTAATGACTGACTACAGCTTTTACCGTCAGCCGTACCAAAATTAAAATCAGGCAGTTTATGTTCAAAAAAGCGAGGAACTTGCGATAAAATGCTGTGCGCATCAAGCAATACTACTTTGCCATACTGGGCTTTCATCGCTTGTAAACTATGGGCAAGTGCTTGATGATAGGGCTGCCAATATAATTCGATACGACGATTAATTTCAGCTTGACAGGGTTGTTGCTCGGGTAAATAAAGCGGTGATAAGTCAAACGCCGTTGTGGGGCACAGCTCTGTACTATTTGCGCCAGGATATAAATTCTCATTAGTTTTACTGCGATTTAAGTCAATCACGTAACGGCTGTATCTTGGCTTAATAATGTAAGCGCCAAGCTGTTCGGCAAAGTCATATAACTTATCAATATACCAATCGGTATCAGCTACCGTTAGTGCCTTTGCTGTCATCGTAGCGGCAATATCATCAGGAATTGCCTCACCATTATGCGGCATACTAATTAATAGCGGTACACTACCTCGTATTAAGGTATAACTTGATTGCTTTATTATTTTTTCGACCATTTATTCCTCAACACCATCTTGTATATACAACTTGGCGATCAATTTACCATAATTTGGTGATCACAGGCAAATAACGCGAAAGGGGCGCGTAGCGCTAGTGAGCTAAACGCCAATCATAACCACTAGGCTCTTGGAAAATACGCAGATTAAAATGAGCTGCCACAGCAAAAAGGTGATCAAAAATATCAGCTTGAATTTTTTCATAATTAACCCAAGCGACATCATTGGTAAAAAAGTATAATTCTAATGGCAGACCCACAGCTGTTGCCGGAAGCTGTCTAACCATACAAGTCATATTCGGGTGTACTTTGCTGTGCTGTTTTAAATAGCTTTCGATATAAACTCTAAAGGTGCCAATATTGGTTAATTGTCTGGCATTAACAGGGTCATTACTATCTATGCCTTTTTGTTGATTGTCTTCTTCAACTTCTTGTTTTTTCTTAGCTAAATATGTTTTCAATAACACAATATTTTCAAGTATTGCCAACTCTTCTTTTGAACAAAAATGAATAGTATTCACATCAATAATAAGTGAGCGCTTAATACGTCTACCACCGGCATTGAACATACCTCGCCAGTTACGAAATGATTCACTCACTAAAGCATAGGTTGGGATCGTGGTAACAGTATTATCAAAATTGCGTACTTTAACCGTATTTAAGCCTATTTCAATCACATCACCATCAGCACCATATTTGGGCATTTCAATCCAATCACCGGGCGCTACCATACGATTTGCCGATATTTGAATGCTGGCTACTAACCCCTTAATGGTATCTTGAAAAATCAATAATAATACTGCGGTTAATGCACCCAAACCGCTTAATAAATACAGTGGCGATTTATCTAAAATAAACGAAATAGCTAAAATACTGGCAACAATGTAAACCACTAATTTAATCAGCTGCACTGTGGCATTAATGGGTAAATCGCGTTTTTGCGAGGTTTGGTCGTACAAGCTATTCGCAGTATTTAGTAAGGCACTAAGCGCACGGGCTATTTGAAAAGTTATAGCAACTTTGGCAATTGTCAGTAAAAAATAGCTGTAAGCACTGTCTTTTTCGAGCGCATGAGGAATTAAAAAAAGTAGTACAATAAAAGGCACTAAGAGCGCGATACGAGTAAAAACTTTATGCTCAATAAGCATATCATCCCATTCGTTTCGCGAGGCAACCACAATACGGTGAACCATAGCTAAAAGCTGATGTTTAGCAAAATAATAACTTAAGCTACATAATAGAAATACAATAATACTGCTAATGGCTTCAGTGGTTATATTTAAATAACTTTGATTGATCCCTTGTTCGACTAACCACGCACTAATTAACTCTTTCATGCTTTATTCCTTATTTTGCTGAAATGCTTTTAATTTTGCATCTTTATCACACCATAACTGATTAACCCACTGCTGAAAATGTACTTTATAGTCATCATCATTAAAGTAATCACCAATAATATTATCATCAATGGGAATGGTTTTAATATCAACATAAACATCAGTTACTTTACCACTCACAAAATCAATAAACGTTGGGATCCCTTGTGGATAGTAAATAGTTACATCAACGATGGTTGTTAAATGTTCTCGCATCGCATCAAGTACAAAAGCAATACCACCGGCTTTAGGCTTTAATAAGTAATTAAATTTTGATTGCTGTTTGGCATGTTTAGCAAAAGTAAAACGAGTGCCTTCTAAAAAATTCATTACCGAAACTGGTTTGTGCTTGAATTTTGCACAAGCTTTACGCGTAGTTTCAATATCTTGACCTTTTAAATGAGGATTTTTTGCTAAAAATTCTCGACTAAAACGTTTCATAAACGGAAAGTCTAGCGCCCACCACGCCAAACCTAAAAAGGGCACATAGATTAACTCTTTTTTTAAGAAAAATTTTAAAAAAGGAATTTTGCCATGTAAAACCCGCTGCAATACTAAAATATCAACCCATGATTGATGATTACTTACCACTAAATACCAATCATTTAAGGTCAATTTTTCTAGCCCAGTTACATGAAACTTAACCGACGTAAATAATTTCTGATTAAAGGTATTCACTGCAACCCAGTTACTTGCCATCGCATCAAGTAGGTAACTCATTAATTTTTGCCACGGAGCAAAAGGTACCAACGCCTTTAAGAGTGAAAAAATTAAAATAGGAACCAACCAAACAAGGGTATTAATAAAATAAAGTGCTAATGATAATAAAATGATGATAGGGGTAGGCAAGAAATTTAACATAACTTTTCAAAGACTCCGCTTCTTATAATAGGGGCAGTTGAACTTTTGAGTTTATCATAGCCGAATAGGAATAAATGTTTATATTTGTTCTAGTTGTGGAGGCTAGGTGCGGTTGATCTTTCCTTATTCAGTTAAAATGATAAATAATGGCGCTCTCGGCAGGAATTGAACCTGCAACTTAGACTCCGGAGGTC
>WFQC01000090.1 GCA_015487235.1 Alteromonadaceae bacterium | reverse complement strand
GCGGGCATATTAAACGCTTCGAAGAAATGGACAATGCCAATCCAGAGTTGGAACCTGACATTGTCGCAATTAGCCATCCATTTCGAGGGTAGATTAGATGGCGTGCTAGATATTTAACAATTTAGGCTGACACAGAATTCTGAACGCCCTCCAACTAACCCCATAATACTTTTGAGTAAAATTGAAGTACGTTGTATTTTTATTGTTTTATTATCCATTAATTATAATCCTTATTATTTTTAATTTTGTTATACCCATACTCTAATCATGTGGGTATAAACACAGGGTATTTTTGCGTTAATTCATTACACCAATTGCATCAAATTATCTTTTAAATAAGGCTTTAATTCGCTTATTTTGCCTTCTTTGACTTTGTTTGCCCAATCAGGGTTAGCGATTAATGCACGACCAACAGCAACTAGGTCAAACTCTCCATGTTCCATGCGAGTAATTAGGTTGTCTAAGCTTGCTGGTTTGGCTTCTGCAAAAGTCATAGTGCCGTCCATAAAATCATTATCTAAACCTACACTACCTACTGTAATTGCGGGTTTTTGGGTAAGCTTTTGTGTCCAACCAGCTAGATTAAGATCCGAACCTTCAAACTCAGCTTCCCAGAAACGGCGCGTACTACAATGGAAAATATCGACACCAGCATCAACAAGCGGCTTTAAAAATTTAGCTAGCTCTTCAGGTGAATTAGCTAAACGGGCTTTATAGTCTTGTTGTTTCCATTGTGAAAAACGGAAAATTATAGGAAAATCTTTACCAACGGCTTGACGAACAGCAGTGATCACTTCAACGGCAAAACGACTACGATTTTCCATAGAACCGCCGTACTTGTCGTCACGAATATTTGTGCCTTGCCAAAAAAATTGATCAATTAAATAACCATGTGCACCATGTAACTCAATAGCATCAAAACCAATATTTTTAGCATCTAAGGCTGCCTGAGCAAAAGCGGCAACAACGTCATCAATATCTGCTTGTGTCATGGCGTGCCCTGTGACTTTATTAGGCATTGCCATACCGCTAGGGCTATAACCCGGCACACTTTCATCAGGCTCTGTGCCAGGCTTTCTAATACCGCCAACATGCCAAAGTTGTGGTGCTATTTTTCCACCCGCTTGATGTACAGCGTCAACCACTTTTTTCCAGCCAGCGAGAGCTTGTTCACCATAAATAAAGGGCACATTAGGGTAACCATTAGCTGCTTGGTGATTTATGCAGGTGCCCTCTGTAATAATTAAACCAACGCCTCCTTGGGCTCGACGCTGATAATAGTCAACCACTTTTTGATTAGGGATATTTTTAGGAGAAAAAGCGCGTGTCATTGGCGCCATCACAATGCGATTTTTTAAAGTTAATTTCTCACTTTCAAAGGGAGTAAATAGAATTGAGTTATTTGACATTCGATTTCCTTTATTATTTTGCAGTAATAGCTCGATAACTACGCGCTATTACACCTGTGGTCAGACCAACGCCTAACAATATAAAACAAGAGCCGATAATAATCCATGGCGTAATTTTTTCATTCAAGAATAGGTAACCCCAAAATAAACCAAAAGCAGGAATTAAGTAAGTTACTGAAACGGCTTTAGCAGGCCCTAAATTTGCGATCAAGCGAAAAAAAAGTACATAGGCAATGCCCGTACATAGTATGCCTAAAAGTATTACTGCATTAATGGCTTTTATTGATGGTAAATGTTCGGGTAAAAAGAATAAAGCGATAGGCAGTAATACAATACTGGCTGTTATTTGACTACCTGCTGCCAGTGTTAACGGTTTAATATCAGCCAAATAATGCTTAGTATAGTTAGCACCTATAGCATAGCAGAGTGTAGCAATAAGTACGGCAATGGTTGGTAGAATAATGGTGTTGTTACTTGCTGATATTTTATCAAACATTAATAAGTAAACCCCAAAAAAGCCAACAATTAAACCTAATATACTGGCTTTATTTAATTTGTCTTTAAACCAAAAAAAGGCAACCATAGCTGCAAACATCGGTGTTGTTGCATTGAGAATAGAGGTTACGCCCGCAGAAAGCTGTAATGTTGCGTAACCAAATAAAACAAAAGGGATACTAGTATTAAAAATACTTCCTATAAATATTTTACGCCAATTACCGGCAAAGCTTGTGTGTTGTTTATGTAGAAAAACCAGCGGTAATAAAAACAAGCTGGCAATTAACGTTCTTAATGCCATAAAAAGTACAGGGCCAAATTCAGGGCTACCCACACGCATAAATAAAAAAGACGCTCCCCAAATTGCAGCTAATAAGACTAATTCAAGTTCAGGGCTTGTTTTCACGGTTAATTTCCTATTTTTGACAGTTATGCGTAACTGATATAACTTCAGCTTGGGTTAATGATTGCATTTGCCAGCAAATATTTAAGTCGTATAAAGCCATGCCATAAATCTTATCATCTTGCTTTTGTTGTTTATAGGCAGGTCGAGGATCTTGCGCTAATACTTGAGTAATAAGTGCTGTAAGTTGTGGGTATTGTTGAGTAAACCGCTTTAATTGTTGTTTCGCTTTGGAAGAAAACCTTACTGTGATTTTTGTGTCAGGAGCAAGTTGAGCAAAACCTGCTTGGGCATTGTGCAATGCATCACTGTAAGGAATATAAGGTTTTATATCTAAAACGGGGGTGTTATTGAGTAAGTCTAACGCAGAAATATGTAGCGTAATTTGCTTGTTTTGATAAGTAATATCATCAAGTTTAACAACTGACATCCCAATGGGGTTAGGGCGAAAAGTTGAGCGTGTTGCTAATACACCTATTTTACTATTACCACCTAAGCGGGGGGGCTTAACTAAAGGTTTCCAGCCTTGCTTTAGGGTTGCACTAAAAACAAAAATAACCCATATATGACTAAAGGTCTCTAAACCGCGCACCAAATCGGCATTGTTTGCTTCATCTTGTAATAATATTTTCCCTTTTGCAGCCGTAACTAAGCCCGATTGACGCGGAATAGCAAATTTTTCCTGATAGGGTGATTTAACCAAGCCAATAGCTGAAAACGTATAATCTTGATTCATTGCATTATTTGATAAGCTTTACCGTAACAAATCACTAAGGTATGGCATTGTTTGGTTTTATTATGGGCACAGCCCGTAAATACAATGGCATTGGCATTTAACTTGTCGGCATTACGTCGTGCATTGGTGCGCGCATCTTGCTCATTCGCTTGCATAAGATGTTTTTTAACTTGGCAAGATTCGCCTGAAACTAGGCCAAGATACTGACTATTAGCTGGCATTTGCTCATCGTAATCGTAAATTTCTACTCGACTTGGCGCAAAATATTGTTGAAACTTCTCTTTATCAAGGTTTGAACTGAATGTGTAGTTATAGTGGCTACAGCTTGTCATAAGCAAGGCTGTAGTCATAACAACTAATAAGCGCAATGTTGTTGGCATTATTTAACTCGCATACCGGGTTTTGCGCCTTCTTCAGGGTTTAATATCCATAAGTCTTTACCACCGGGGCCTGCGGCTAAAACCATACCTTCAGATAAGCCAAAGCGCATTTTTCTTGGGGCTAAATTAGCCACCATTACGGTAAGTTTTCCTTCGAGGTCTTCAGGCTGATAAGCTGATTTTATGCCCGCAAATACTTGGCGAGTTTCACCACCTAAATCAAGTTCTAAACGCAGTAATTTATTGGCTTTTTCGACATGCTCTGCTTTGACAATTTTAGCAATACGTAAGTCTATTTTGGCAAAATCATCAAATTGAATTTCAGGGCTAATAGGATCTTCTTGTAAAGGGCTTGCGTTAGCACTTGTTGCGGTAGTTTTTTCTGCAGTTGCTTTTAAATTTTCTTTTGATGACTCAACCATGGCATTAATTTTATCCATATCAACGCGCTGCATTAACGCTTTAAATTTATTAATTTTATGATCACTCAGTAAGTGTTGATGATCTTGCCAGCTTAAGTTGTCATTTAAAAAGGCTTCGGTACTTTCTGCTAGCTTAGGTAATACTGGTTTTAAGTAAATCATTAAAATACGGAATAAATTAATACCTAAAGAGCAAATATCATGTACTTCTTGTTGTTTGCTTTCATCTTTAATAAGTTGCCACGGCTCTTTTATGGCAATATATTCATTTACTTTATCAGCAAGAGCCATAATTTCACGCATTGCGCGGCCAAAATCTCTGCTTTCATAATGACTGGCTATAGAATCACCTGCCTGCATAACTTCATTCGCAAGTGTTTGATCTGCAACTCTTGTTGATAACATGCCATCAAAACGTTTGGTTATAAAACTTGCACAACGCGAAGCAATATTAACCACTTTGCCCACTAAATCAGCATTTACTCGTTGAGCAAAGTCTTCTAAATTTAGGTCTAAGTCATCAATGCGATTAGTCAGTTTAGCGGCATAATAATAACGTAAATATTCAGGATTTAAGTGTTCTAAATAGGTTCGACCTTTTATAAACGTACCTTTTGATTTAGACATTTTAGCGCCATTAACAGTAACAAAACCATGTACATTAATCGCACTAGGTTTGCGATAACCCGCGCCATCTAGCATTGCTGGCCAAAATAAACTGTGAAAATAAAGAATGTCTTTACCAATAAAGTGATAAAGCTCTGCGTTGGAGTCTTTAGCCCAAAAGCTATCAAAATCAATGCCTTTTTTATCGCATAAATTTTTAAAGCTGCCCATATAGCCAATGGGTGCATCTAACCAAACATAAAAGTATTTACCTGGAGCGTCAGGAATTTCAAAGCCAAAGTAAGGTGCATCACGGCTAATGTCCCATTGGTTTAGCCCTTGTTCAAACCATTCATTGAGCTTGTTGGCCATTTCATTTTGTAAGGTGCCACTGTGGATCCATGTTTTTAACATACCTTCAAAAGCGGGTAAGTCAAAAAAGTAGTGTTCTGAATCGCGCATTACTGGGGTAGAACCCGAAACAACAGAACGAGGGTTTAATACTTCAGTAGGAGAATAGGTTGCCCCGCAAACATCACAGCTATCACCATTTTGATCGTCGCTTTTACATTTAGGGCAAGTACCTTTTACAAAGCGATCAGGTAAAAACATGCCTTTCTCTTCATCATAAAGCTGTGAAATAGTTCGAGTCTTTATATGACCTTGCGCTTTTAAATGCTGATATATTTTTTCGGCAAAAAAACGGTTTTCGTCGCTGTGTGTTGAATGATAATTGTCAAAACTTATTAAAAAGTCATTAAAATCTTGCATGTGTTCTTCACGCACACCTGCGATCATATCTTCTGGTGAAACGCCTAATTCTTGCGCTTTAAGCATAATAGGTGTGCCGTGAGCATCGTCAGCACAAACAAAATAAGTTTCATGGCCACGCATTCGCTGAAATCTAACCCAAATATCGGTTTGAATATGCTCTAGTAAGTGGCCTAAATGAATAGAGCCATTAGCATAGGGTAAAGCACAGGTAACTAAAATTTTACGAGTATTAGTGCTATTTTGATGAGATAAAGTTGTTGAATTTTCTGAAGACATGAATTTTTAAATAATTTTGATGGTAATCGTGGGGCGAATGATACAAAATTTAACGCATTATTTCACCTTAGTTTGCTGTTTAAAGGGTTAAACGTGTTAAAAAAATTATTTTCTCGAAAGTCAGTGGCTAAAGTTAACGTTGATGATGTGGAACAAGTAATCATTGAAAGCCTACAAAATTATCGTTCAGAAGTTTTTCCACAGGGTATTTTAGCGGTTGCGCTAAGTTATCAGCTTGATATTAAATCTAAAAAAATCTTACTTAGTTTGGTAATGCCATTTCCTTGTGAAAGTGAACTTTATTTATTAATTTCTACATTAAATGACTCGCTTAATATACGTATTACTCTTGATATAGCGCTACAAGTGGCTCCGATCAGAAAACATGGCATTAGCAATATTAGAAATATTGTTGCGATTGCATCAGGTAAAGGTGGAGTAGGGAAGTCAACAACAGCAGTTAATTTAGCTTATGCGTTAATGGCTGAAGGCGCTAAAGTGGGTATTTTAGATGCTGATATTTATGGCCCTTCAATTCCAACATTACTGGGGTTAAAAAAAGCCAAACCAACGTCGGCCGATGGTAAACACTTAACGCCTTTAAATGCTAATGGCTTACATGCAATGTCAATTGGGTTTTTAGTGCCTGAAGAAGATGCTACTGTGTGGCGAGGGCCGATGGCAAGCTCTGCATTTAGTCAATTACTCAATGAAACCGCTTGGCCAGAGCTTGATTATTTACTTGTTGATATGCCTCCTGGTACTGGAGATATTCAATTAACATTGGCGCAAAAAATGCCTGTTGCTGCCGCTGTTGTGGTAACAACACCACAAGATATAGCTCTTGCTGATGCGGTAAAAGGTATTGCGATGTTTGCAAAGGTCAACGTACCCGTTTTAGGTATTATTGAAAATATGAGCTATCACCGCTGTGAGCAGTGTGGTCATCAATCGGCTTTATTTGGTCAAGATGGCGGTAAAAATATTGCCGAACAATATAAAACAACCTTATTAGGGCAATTACCGTTAGCCATTAATATTCGTCAAGATGCTGATCAGGGTAAATCGTGTTTATTAACCAATAGTGCTGGCGAACTCGCTCAAGAGTACCGTAAAATAGCGCGAAAAATGGCAGCAGAATTATATGCACATGTTGACAACAAACAACTAAATAGCGCTGATATTATTATTCAACAGCCTGTTTAGCTTTATTGTAAATAAACGAAAATAACAAAGAAGAAAACCATGAGATTATGTGACAAAGATATTGAGAAAAGTATTGCACAAGGACAAATAGTGATCACGCCTACACCTGATAGTTCGATGATTTCAGGTGTTAGTGTTGATATTCGTTTAGGTAATGAATTTAGAGTATTTAAAGATCATACTGCTCCTTATATTGATTTAAGTGGCCCTAAAACTGAAGTACAAAAAGCGATGAATTCGGTGATGAGTGAAGAAATTTTTATTGAAGATGGTGAAGCTTTTTTTCTTCATCCTGGCGAATTAGCGCTAGCGGTAACTTATGAATCGGTTACGTTACCCGACAATATTGTTGGTTGGCTTGATGGGCGCTCATCGTTAGCGCGTTTAGGATTAATGGTGCATGTTACTGCTCATAGAATTGATCCCGGTTGGTCAGGACAAATTGTATTAGAATTTTATAACAGTGGTAAATTGCCACTGGCATTGCGCCCGAAAATGAAAATAGCCGCTTTGAATTTTGAAACAATGTCGGCTAGTGCCACAAGACCTTACAACAAAAGAGAAGATGCTAAATATCGAGGCCAAACAGGCGCTGTAGCAAGTCGTATTAGTGAAGATGATTGCTAGCTAAAGCATTAGCCATATTAACAAGCTGAAGTAAAATAACTTATACCAATTTGATTAAATTTCTTCCCAACTCAGAGCTATGCCCGATGTTCAATAACAAGGCAAATTTATTTAGATCTAGTTATTCTAAATCAAATAAATTTAACGCAGTTAGTGGGCATCGAGCAAGCTCCCGAAGGGCGAGTTTAAAAGGCTTATATACTACGTTATTGATTTTGACAAGGGAACAACCATTCTCTTCAATCAATGCCTTGCCTCTAAGCCTTTTAATTCTCGCTGAGTGGGAAAGAGCTT
>WFQC01000089.1 GCA_015487235.1 Alteromonadaceae bacterium | reverse complement strand
GACTAAACTTATCAAAACAGCAAACTGCTCCTGCGTTTGCTTAATACCCTACATCCTGTAGGTAATAGTCTCTTGGGTTGCCCTTGGAAACTGGATGCGCATTTTAGACATTTTTGCCTTAGCGTCAACTTCTTTTTGGATTTATTTTACTATTTTGAATCGTTTGCTTTGTTTTTGTACATTCTGCTGTTTTATTGGCTGTTATAGTGTAAGAAATTCATAATTTATTTAGCAATAGTAAGGTACAAAACGGGTTGAATTTAAGCAATATTTACTCATGAAGTTCAACAGCTTCCCGCAAATAGATAAAAATAGCGGGATAACAACAGAAATTAGCATAATTTTTGCGCTAATTAGTTGCACATTATTAAAAGCTGGGTAACATAGAATCGCAATCTTATATTTTTAGAATAATAATCAGGATTTAAATTTATGAAGTCTCCTCAAATATTAACAGTTGTTATTGTTGCTGTTGCCTTTGCAATTGTCGGTTATCTAGTATCAGGTTTTCTCGAAATAGATGCGACGACCGTTGCCGTAAGTCTTTTTATTGGTGCTTTAATCGCTCCTTTTATAAGTAAAAGTGGTAGTAACAATCAAAATGATCAAGATATTAAAACACTTTATGTAGGTAATTTACCTTATAGAGCAAATGAAGCAGCAGTTCGTGACCTTTTCTCAAAATACGGTTTTGTCCATTCTGTGCGTTTAATGAAAGATAAGCATACTGGTAAGCGTCGTGGTTTTGGCTTTGTTGAAATGTCTGCTTGTGATATTCAAGCAACGATAGCGGCACTGAATGATGTTGAATTTCAACAAAGAACGTTAAAAGTTAGGGAAGCAAAAGAGCGCCCAGAAAGAACAGACACCCCAGAATAAGTGCTAGCAGTACTTATAAGTGTAATACAAGCCAGTAAATTTACTGGCTTTTTTATAGCTAAAACCTAACTATGAAAGAAAACTATGAACTATGAACTATGAACTATGAAGGAAACTTTTTCAAAAAATTATCTAAACGCGATAGCATTTCTTGCTGTTGTCCGAATTCAGCTTTAAAGACAGCATTAATTAATCCTTCAAATGCGCTTTCTTTATTGGCTAATAGCGCTGTCGCTTGTTTATTGATCACTTGATATTGTTCAGCAAAATCAAACAAAGGTTGTGTTAATTTAACCAGATCACCACCCGATGGTTTAGCCAGTTGTGCCACCTCATTATAACGTTGGCTTGCTACCGCGGTAGTTGTTTGTCTTAACTCAAGGTTAAAGCCTGATAATTCATTTTGATCAAACCCTAAAGTGAGTGCTTTTTCTAAAGCTTTATCTAAATTGCCACTAAAAAAATCATTTTCAATTTTGCTGATCCCTTTTAGCAGCTCTCCTATCGCTTGTTTCTCGGCATCGTCTAAGCTTCCTTCAATGCTATAAGAAAAATTGGTTTCTCGATAACTTGTTTGCCCATAGCTATAATTATATTGTGTGCTGCTTCCCTGAGCATCATAACTTGCGGCATAATTGAATTGTTGGTTCTGACTATTTTCAAGGTAATCATTAAACGATATAGTAACAACATCGCCATCTGCAGTGGTAATACTTAAACTGCTGGTATTTTCTTGAGCAGAAAAACCTGATGCACTGTAACTAGCGCTGACAAAGCTTTCAACCTTGTTACTTGGCTGATCAGCTTCTGGTCGCAAGTTTTTCTCCAGATTATTAATACCTTGATCAATTAAATTACGACTTTTATTTATCCCTTCTTCAAGTTCATCATTTAACATGCCTATTTCATCAAGCTCTTCTGTGGCAGCTGCAAAACCTTGCTCTACCCCATCTCTTGCCTGTTGAAACAAATTAGCTATTTTTTCATCACCCGCTCCTTGTGCTTTAGCCGCTTGCAAGCGTCCACCAACAAAATTTAAAACATTATTAGCCACTTGGTTAAAATCAAAAAAGAGCTCGGTTTTAGCCGAATTTTCTGCAACTTCTACTGATTTAAATTGATTGGCTTGTGCACTGAAACGAGTCAAACTGACACTGAGCGCTTCATAAACAAGCTTACTGCCTATGGTGCCATTAGAAGCATTAAAAAATTTGTCATCTTCAAGATTAGGTTGATTTACAGGTAATATATTGATAGGTAAAGATTTATCAACTTTAGCTTTTTCATTAGGAAAATAGGGTAGTATATTTACTTGGTCGCTAACAGTTTTCATCTTACTATCTCCAAAAGTATAGATTGACTATTTATCGACCAATTCATGCTAACCTTTAGCGTTAATAATGAATAAAAGCTAGACATATACAGAGGTATCGCTAAAATCTGCGCCCTTAGCCACACGAGGAAATGTAATGTTTAGTCATATTCATCCAGATAACTATCAAGCTCAATTAGATAAAAAATCTCAGTTAATGAGTCAGTTGTTTGCTGAATTTAATTTACCTGCACCAGAAGTTTATACATCAGAACCATTACATTATCGCCAAAGAGCTGAATTTAGAGTGTGGCATCAAGGTGATGATCTTTACTATATAATGTTCAATAGTGAAACAAAGCAAAAATTTCGTGTTGAACATTTTCCAGTAGCAAGCATTTTAATTAATCAAGCAATGACTACCTTGCTCAGTTATATAAAAGACAAACCAACTTTACGAGAACGCTTATTTCAGGTTGATTTTTTATCAACTTTAACAGGTGAATTATTAATTAGTTTACTTTACCACAAACCGCTTGATGCACTATGGCAAACACAGGCGCAAGCACTTAAAGCACATTTATCAACGCTAGCGAAAGTAGATATTATTGGTAGAGCTAGAAAACAAAAATTAATTATTGATAAAGATTATGTTTATGAAACTTTGCAAGTGGCTAATAAAAAGTTTCACTACCAGCAAGTAGAAAATAGCTTTACTCAACCTAACGCCAAAGTGAATGAAAAAATGTTACTGTGGGCGCAACAGACTACGGCAAATAAAGGTGGAGATCTTATTGAGCTTTATTGTGGTAATGGTAACTTTAGTATTGCTTTAGCTCAAAATTTTGATCGTGTTTTGGGCACAGAAATAGCTAAGAGCTCAGTGCATTCAGCACAAGTAAATATTAAGCTTAATAATATCAATAATATTGATATTGTGAGAATGTCGAGTGAAGAGTTTAGCCAAGCAATGAATGGCGAACGCGAATTTAGACGTTTAGCTGGTTTTGATTTACGTAGTTATCAGTATGATACCGTGTTAGTTGATCCACCCAGAGCGGGGTTAGATCAAGACAGCCTAGCCTTAGTTAGCCGCTTTACTGATATTATTTACATTTCGTGTAACCCACATACTTTAGCAGATAATTTAAAAACACTAACACAAACACATAAAGTGAATAAATTTGCTTTATTTGATCAATTTCCTTATACAGATCACATTGAGTGTGGTGTTTATTTAACACGACGCTAACTACGCCTTTTTGATTTCAAACGGTTATTGAGATCAAATGCTCCGCGTGCAATCATGCGGAGTTGATTTATGGTGCGTTCTGTTAATTGCTCTCGCTCTCTTTTGTCAACATCTAGGGCATCTGATCCTGCACTAAAAACAATAGTAACGGCGGCGTTTGCTTGTAGGTAAGCCACTTCTGCATCAAGTTGATTAGCTTGCTGTAAGTAATCGCATAACTCCATGGTAAAATAGCGAATTTCTCGATTCACCGCTGCTCTAAATTCTGTTGAAGTGCCTGAGCGCTCTCGTAACAGTAAACGAAAAATATTACCGTTACTTTCAATAAACTCCATAAAGGTAATAACTGATGTATGAATAACCGAACCACCATCAGCAATACGTTGTCTTGCTTGACGCATTAATTGCCGCAATGTTAAACCCGCCTCATCAACCAAAGTTAAACCAAGTTCATCCATATCAGAAAAATGTCGATAAAAAGACGTTGGTGCTAAACCCGCTTCTTTAGCAACTTCACGCAGACTTAAACTGGAAAAGCTACGCTCAGCACTCAATTGCCCAAGCGCAGCATCAATAAGCTGACGTCGTGTTTTCTCTTTTTGTTGTGCTCTAATTCCAACCATAACCACTACAAAGTTTACTATTTAGTTGACTCTGTGATGAATAATACTGAAATTTGAGCAAGAAGTATTGGGTAAATTTTGAATATTACTTGACTGGACAGACATCTCAGTTAAAATAAAAACAGTGTACACTTGTACGCTGAATTTTATTAACTAAAAAGGTTACGGTCTTTATCCAAAAAACCTTGCTGGTTATTAAGATAAGTATCACTATTAAATATCGAAGTATTGCGGAATATCAATGAAAAAACCTCCTATTATTTGGCTAAACGTTTCTGTTTTTGTCATCACCTTTATTATTGCGCTTTTAGGCGTTCCCTATTGGGCTATCACTTACGGCTTTAGCAATATCATTATTATCGCCGCAGTACTAAGTTTTATTTACTGTGGGATGTCAATCACTGCAGGTTATCATCGCCTTTGGTCTCATAAAACTTATCAAGCCCACTGGAGTTTACGTTTGCTTTTTGCATTAGGTGGCGCTTATGCTTTACAAAACAGTATATTACATTGGTCTTCTGATCATCGAGTACATCACAAACATGTCGATAATAATGATAAAGACCCTTATTCAGCCAAAATGGGATTTTGGTATTCTCATATTGGCTGGATGTGTCGAGAGTACCAAGCTCATCGTTATCATGACTATGCGAATGTGCGTGATTTACAAAAAGATAGTATTGTAATGTGGCAACACAAATACTATTTACCACTGGCTCTTGTGATGAATATTGGTGTACCGCTGTTAGTTGGTATTTTTGCTGGTGATATTTGGGGTAGTTTATTAATGGTAGGTTTTATGCGTTTAGTGCTTAACCATCACACTACCTTTTTCATAAACTCATTGGCTCATATTTGGGGAAAGCAAACTTATACCGATAAAAATACCGCCCGAGATAATGGTATTTTAGCCTTTCTAACTTTTGGTGAAGGCTATCATAACTTTCATCACATTTTTGAAAATGATTACCGTAATGGTATTCGTTGGTGGCAATTTGATCCGACAAAATGGTTAATAAAACTTGCGAGTTATTTAAAACTCACCTCAAAACTACGTAAGGTGCCAGAAGATAAAATAGAAAAAGCTAAATTAGCCATGACATTAAAGCTTAGTCAGCAGAAACTACAGTTACACCCTCAAGCAGAACAGATGTTAGCTAAACTACAGCAAGAATATGATCTACTCATGGCGAAAATGAATGCTTATTACGAAACCCGTAAACAGTTAATTAACGTTAAACGTGAGCAGTTAATTGCAGAAGCAGAAAACTCTGAGTTAATGAAACAATATAAAGAATTAAAGCAAAGGTTTATTGAGCAAAAACGTAGTTGGAAACTCTTAACAACACAGTTATACCAATTTAATTAAATTTCTTCTCAACTCAGAGCTATGCTCGATGTTCAATAACAAGGCAAATTTATTTAGATCTAGTCATTCTAAATCAAATAAATTTAACGCAGTTAGTGGGCATCGAGCAAGCTCCCGAAGGGCGAGTTTAAAAGGCTTATATGCTGCGTTATTGATTTTGACAAGGGAACAACCATTCTCTTCAATCAATGCCTT
>WFQC01000088.1 GCA_015487235.1 Alteromonadaceae bacterium | reverse complement strand
TTTCAAGATCCATAGCTTTAGCTATATCACTATTGATACTACGACCAACAACGCCTAAAACACCACGACGCACTTCACCGTATTCTACTATTTGATTAATAAGGTTTTTAACCATATTACTTGGAATGGCAAAGCCAATGCCAACATTGCCCCCATTGGGACCCAAAATAGCGGTATTAATGCCGATTAATTCACCACGTAAGTTAACTAAAGCACCACCTGAGTTACCACTATTTATTGCCGCATCAGTTTGAATGAAGTCTTCAAAATTTTCAATATTTAACCCACTTCTACCTAAAGCACTCACAATACCTGAAGTAACGGTTTGTCCTAACCCAAAAGGGCTACCAATAGCTACGGCAAAATCGCCCACACGCAATTTATCTGAGTCGGCTACGTTAATTTCGATCAAATTTTTGGCTTCAATTTGTAGTAATGCGATATCACTTTCAACATCTGATCCCAGTTTTTTTGCGGTAAACTGGCGACCATCTTTTAACGTGACTTCAATTTCGTCGGCTTCATGAATAACATGATAATTAGTTACTATGTAGCCTTCATCGGCATCAATAATAACTCCCGAACCTAAGCCTCGAAAAGGTTGTTCTTGGGGCTGACGAGGTTGGCCTGGGCGCCCAAAGAAAAACTTAAATGCATCAGGAATTTTTTGTTTAACTTCATGGGTGCCTTTTACCGAAATACTGACAACAGCTGGCGTTGCTTTTTCTAGCATAGGGGCAAGGCTAGGAAGTTGTTGTTCTTGTGTAAACAGAGGTAATCCAGCTTGGGCTGGAGATAAAGCTAATGTACTCGAAAATAAAGCCGCACCAATTAAAACAGCAACACTCTTACGTTTTATTGATGCTTTATGCAATAGAAAATTGTTCATACTAAAAATAACTCCTAATAAAGTATTAATACCCAACAGGTTAATTAAATGAGTCTATTGGGTAATAAGTGAGGTACTTGAAAAAAATAGCAGTACAAAAACACTTATATCTAAAGACTAAAGCGTTATTATTTAGTTCAGCTTAGTGTTACTCACCATTTGTAACAGATTGTTTCTGATCAACAAACAAGCCACTTGGGCTATCTGAATAATCTAAAGGTGGTTGCGAAACTTGTGTTGGCTCTGCTTCATTACGTTTAGGATGACGCTTTGTTGCCGTTTCAGCTAATTGTTGCTGAGTTTCTGCTGAGAAAAATGGCATTTGCGTATTCACGTCGGGGGTTGCATTTTTTAACAGCTCAGTGCTTTGCTCCATTTGTTGCATAGCTTTTTGGCAAGTTTCATTCATCTGAGCCAATAAGGTGGCAGATTGATCAAGGTGCTCTGCCACATCTTTTTTATATTGTGAAAGAGCTTGTTCACTTTTATTAACCTGCTCAATTAACGATTGTTCTGCTTTTGATGAGGCAGAAAAAAAACGGTGAGCGATATAGCCAACAGCTAGGCCCACAATAAAAGTTATAATTGCTACTGCTACAGATGTCATAAGAGCTTCCTATGTTAAATTAATGCAAGTGGCTACTACAATATAAAATGCAACTGGCATTATGACTAAAAATTAGTGAAAATAATGAGCCTACACTATACTCGTTTCACTTGAAAAAGCTTCATTCAAGTAAGGTGAGTACAATTAAGTATAGAAACTATAATAACGCTTTTTACAGGTTATATATGCATTTTTTCAATTTTCAAGAGCAAATATAAAAGATGAGTGCCAATGATTAAGCTTTCTCCTATCGAAAAGTATCAACAAGACCTAGCCCGAGATGACTTTCTCTACGACGAAGCCCAAGAAAATGCGGTGCGTCATTTACAGCGATTATATGAAGATTTACAAAATAAACCCTTGCCAGTTACCGGGTTCAAAAAAGTTTTAAACCGTTGGAAAAAAGTCTATGGCAAAGCCGAAAGTAAACCCATAAAAGGTTTGTATTTTTGGGGAGGCGTTGGTAGAGGAAAAACCTATTTAGTTGATACTTTTTATGAAAGCTTACCCTTTGAAAATAAAATGCGAGTACATTTTCACCGATTTATGCACCGTGTTCACCAAGAATTAAAAAGTTTAACGGGGCAGTCTGACCCCTTAAAAATTATTGCCAAACGTTTTGCTAGTGAAACTTGTATTATTTGCTTTGATGAATTTTTTGTATCAGATATTACTGATGCCATGATTTTAGGAACCTTATTTGAAGCACTTTTTGCTTACAATGTTACTTTAGTTGCTACTTCAAACATTATACCCGATGATCTTTATAAAAATGGCTTACAACGAGCGCGTTTTATACCCGCCATCAATTTAATTAAAGAACATTGTGAAATAGTGAATGTTGATAGCGGAGTAGACTATCGTTTGCGCACGCTTGAACAGGCTGAAATTTACCATTTCCCACTAGATAAACAAGCTGAAATTAACCTGAGAAAATACTTCAAACAGTTGGCGACAGATGTAGAACAAAAAAACAAAGAAATTGAAATTAATAACCGTCTGTTGCCCGTTATTGCGGTAGCTGATGGTGTGGTGCATTTCGATTTTAGTGTGTTGTGTGAATCTGCTCGTAGCCAGAGTGATTATATGGAAATTAGTCGCCTTTATCACACGGTATTATTGGCCAATGTTAAACAAATGGGTGCAGATACTGACGACAGTGCACGTCGCTTTATTGCTTTGGTTGATGAATTTTATGAGCGTAATGTTAAGCTGATTATCTCTGCTGAAGTTGCGCTTGAAAATCTTTATAAAGAAGGACGCCTAGCCTTTGAATTTAAACGTTGCTTATCGCGTTTACAAGAAATGCAATCACATGATTATTTAGCCAGTGAACATTTACCTTAAAAAATGATAAAAAGATCAAAAAATAGGCGTGATTTTTTATACTGATTCCAGTATAATCCGCGCTCCCAACGTTACAATTTGCCGATTTTGTAAGTTAACGCTGCAAAAAAGGTAACAGACTCGATACTCGAAGGGGTAATAGCGTAGTCTTTTTAACCGACAACAAGTTATTGATATGCTTAGTTGTTATTGGTGTAACAATTTAAATAATGGGTTTTTTAATGAAAACTTTTGTAGCAAAACCAGAAAGCGTACAACGTGAATGGTTTCTAGTGGACGCCGAAGATAAAACTTTAGGTCGTATCGCTACTGAAATTGCTAGCCGTTTACGCGGTAAGCATAAGCCAGAATATACTCCTCATGTTGATACCGGCGATTACATCGTTGTTATTAATGCTGAGAAAGTTAAAGTAACTGGTAATAAAGCGAAAGGTAAAATTTACTATTCGCATACTGAATTCCCTGGTGGGTTAAAGCAAATTAGCTTTGAAAAGTTAATTGAAAAAGCACCAGAACGTGCAATTGAATTTGCTGTTAAAGGTATGTTGCCTAAAGGTCCTTTAGGTCGTGAAATGTACCGTAAGTTAAAAGTGTATGCTGGTGCTGAGCACAAGCATGCTGCACAACAACCACAACTTTTGGAGCTTTAAGCAATGGCTGATAATCAATATTACGGTACTGGTCGTCGCAAGAGCTCAACTGCTCGTGTGTTTATGAAAGCTGGTAACGGTGCAATTACAATTAACAAACGTGACATTACTGAATACTTTGGTCGTGAAACAGCTCGTATGGTTGTTCGTCAACCATTAGAGTTAGTTGAAATGTTAGAGAAGTTTGACTTTAACATCACTGTTGTTGGTGGTGGTATTTCTGGTCAAGCGGGTGCTATTCGCCACGGTATTACACGTGCTTTAATGCAGTATGATGAAACCTTACGTAGTGAATTACGTAAAGCTGGTTTCGTTACACGTGATGCACGTAAAGTTGAACGTAAGAAAGTTGGTTTACATAAAGCACGTAAGAAACCACAATTTTCAAAACGTTAATTTTTGCTATGCTTGGTATTTTTGTGGCGTTATTGTTCTTGGCTTTCGTCATTTAGTTAAGCTAAATGCTATTGTTCAACCTTTAACGCTTTGCTTAAATAACCAGTGTAGAAAAAATGCAATGTGTCATGTTCAATATGAATATACGTTAAAAAACCGGCATCAGCCGGTTTTTTTATCATCACTATTTTTTATTTGCTCAATACGCCCTAGTATTAACACTTAGGTTTTGTGCGCTTTTTCTTTTTTAGGGCAAAACTTATTGTTAAACCTATGTTTAAACGGAATTGTATTGTGATAAATATCACGGATATTGCTGTCTATTTTACTGCTTTTGTACTATTTTTATTCAATTGAAATAAATTAGTTTTTTTATCCGGTGGATCAGTAAATTACCTTGTAAAAACAGGGTTATTTATTTATGATCATAAAGATTTTTTGTCGCAATTTTATTTGAACAATAAAAAGAATAATTCAGTGTTGAAAAGCAATGATGTTCGGCTTGTTTAAATAAAACTAATTTTGGAGAGTTTGAATGAGCAATGTGCCCGTGAATAACGGCCGTCGACGCTTTTTAACAGCAGCAACTTCAGTTGTTGGTGCTGTAGGCGTTGCAGGCGTGGCTGTGCCTTTCATTGGTTCTTGGAACCCAAGCGCTAGAGCAAAAGCTGCTGGTGCCCCGGTTGAAGTCAATGTAGGTAAAATAGAAGAAGGTCAAATGATACGCGCTGAATGGCGAGGGAAACCTGTGTATATCGTTCGACGAACGAAAGAGATGTTAGCTGAGTTACCCAATGTTGATGATCAACTACGCGATCCAAAATCAGAAAAAGAACAGCAGCCTGATTATGCAACTAATTCCTACCGTTCAATAAAACCTGAACTTTGGGTTGGTTTAGGTGTGTGTACTCACTTAGGTTGTGCTCCCACATATGAAAAAGAAACAATGGGTACCTATGTAGAAGGTATTAAAAATGGTTTCTTCTGTCCGTGTCATGGTTCTACCTATGACTTGGCTGGTCGAGTATTTCAAGGCGTTCCTGCCCCTCTTAACTTGGTGATACCTGATCATTCTTATCCGAAAGAAAACACCTTATTAATTGGTGTTGCTCCTGATGAAAATAAAGGAGAGGCATAATGTTCGCAAATTTTATGGCTTGGATAGATAAGCGTTTACCGGTAACAGATGCTTGGAATAAGCATTTAGCCCAGTATCCAGCACCGAAAAACTTTAACTTTTGGTACTTCTTTGGCTCGTTAGCTATGTTAGTACTAGTTAATCAAATTCTTACCGGTATTTGGTTAACCATGAACTATGAACCTTCAGGTGATGGCGCATTTGCTTCAATAGAATACATTATGCGTGATGTCGATTACGGTTGGTTGCTACGTTACATGCACTCAACGGGAGCTTCTGCGTTTTTTGTTGTTGTCTATTTACACATGATGCGTGGTTTAATGTATGGCTCGTATCAAAAACCACGAGAACTATTGTGGATCTTCGGTATGTTGATCTTCTTAGTGCTTATGGCAGAAGCTTTTATGGGGTATTTATTACCTTGGGGTAATATGTCTTATTGGGGGGCGCAAGTTATTATCTCGCTCTTTGGGGCAATTCCTGTCATTGGTGATGACTTAACCTTATGGATACGGGGTGATTATGTTATTTCAGGTGCAACACTGAACCGTTTCTTCGCTTTACATGTTATTGCATTGCCATTGGTTTTAGTTATTTTAGTTTTCTTACATATACTTGCTTTACATGAAGTGGGCTCAAATAACCCTGACGGTACTGATATTAAAAAACCTAAAGGTAGTGTACCTCCTGAAGAACAAAGTAAGTTTAAATTCCATAAACAATACACTGACAAATACGATATTGTTGATGCTATTCCGTTCCACCCATACTACTCAGTGAAAGATATTATGGGCGTTGTTGGTTTCCTTATTATCTTCTGTTGGGTAATGTTTTTCCAACCTGAAGGTGGTGGTTACTTTATGGAAGCGCCAAACTTCGAACCTGCCAATGGTTTGAAAACGCCTGAGCATATTGCGCCAGTATGGTATTTTGGCCCTTTCTATACTATTTTACGTATTATTCCTGATAAGCTTTTCGGTGCTATCGGCATGTTTTCTGCGATTATTATGCTGTTCTTAGTACCTTGGTTTGATCGTGGTGTGGTTAAGTCGGTTAGATTCCGTAGCAAATGGCATTTAATTAACTTAATTCAATTTGCTATCAGTTTTATTGTATTAGGTATTTTAGGAACTATGCCTGCAACACCGACTAATAACATGATCGGTATGATTGCTGCATTTGGTTATTTTGGTTTCTTTGTTGCGCTATGGTTTTATAGTAAAAATGAAAACACCAAGCCAGTTCCAGAGAGGGTTTCAGGATAATGAAAAAATTAATTATTACTTTATTTGCTTCGTTAATTCTGGCTCCTACGCTGGTTTTAGCAGCAGGCGCTGGTGTTCATTTAGAAAAAGCAGGCAATGATTTAACCGATAAAGAGTCATTAAAGCGTGGTTTTAAAGCATATATTGACAACTGTTTAGGCTGTCATGAGCTACAATATCAACGCTATAATCGTACTTTCGCTGATTTAGGTATTAGCGAAGAAGACGGTAAAGCGAATTGGATGTACACAGGTGAAAAGCCGGGTGATCATATTAAAAACACTATGCCTAAAAAAGAAGCGGCTAAGTGGTTTGGTACGGCTCCACCAGATTTAACATTAGAAGCGCGTTTGAGAAGCCCTGATTGGATTTACACTTATCTGCATTCATTTTACGCAGATGAAAAACGTCCATTTGGGGTTAACAATAAAGTGTTCAAAGATGTTGGTATGCCACATGTGTTACAAGACTTGCAAGGTATTCGCACACTTGATGAACATGGCAACCTTGGTCCTGCTGTTGGTGGCTCTATGAGCGAAGAAGAGTATGATACTTTTGTTCGTGATTTAGTTAACTTTCTTGAATATGTAGGTGAACCAAGTAAACTTGAGCGCCAAAATATGGGCTATTGGGTATTAGGTTATTTATTTATCCTATTTATCTTCTCATATTTCTTGAAGAAAGAGTTTTGGAAAGACGTTCACTAAGTTATTGATATAGTGAATGTATTTATTTTAGGGGGCTTTGCCCCCTTTGTTAGTTTATTTATTTAATTTAATGGAGGCATTATGGCCGTTGCTGCAAACAAACGCTCGGTAATGACGTTGTTTTCACATGCAGATAATATGTATAGCCATCAAACACGTATCGTTTTAGCTGAGAAAGGTGTTGGTGTTGATATTCATCTGGTTAACTTGGCTAACCTGCCTGAAGATCTACTTGATCTTAACCCTTATGGAACAGTACCCACACTGATTGATCGTGAATTGGCACTTTATGAAGCAAAAATTATTGTGGAATATTTAGATGAGCGTTTTCCTCATCCCCCGTTAATGCCTGTGTATCCTGTTGCGCGTGGACGTAGCCGTTTAATGATGCACCGCATTGAAACCGATTGGTACAGCTTAGCGGATAAAATCTTAAACGGTAGTGCAGAGGAAGCGGCAAAAGCACGCCAAGAGCTAAAAGAAGGCTTATTAAGTGTTGCGCCTATTTTTAATGAAGCGCCTTATTTTATGAGTGAAGAATTTAGCTTGGTAGACTGTTATCTTGCACCACTTTTATGGCGTTTACCTGTTTTTGGTATTGAGCTGGAAGGTCAAGGGGCAAAAGAATTAAAAGCTTATATGCTGCGTGTCTTTGAACGTGAATCATTTCAAGCATCACTAACCGAAGCGGAGCGCGAACTACGCTTTGGCTTGTCAGTGTAGTTGTAGCAGCTATGTCGATAGAAATGACATCAAATAAGCCCTATTTAGTTAGGGCTTTTTATGAGTGGATAGTTGATAACGACTTAACACCTTATATTGCTGTAGATTGCAGTGTTTATGGCGTTATCGTGCCGCCCGCATACATTACAGATAATCAAATAGTGTTGAATATTTCTCCTGCTTCGGTGGGAGGAATATCCATGGCTGGCGAGGCAATAGAGTTCAGCGCTCGTTTTGGTGGAAAGTTAGAGCACTTGGTAATACCGTTTGGTGCTATCGGGGCTATTTATGCCAAAGAAAATGGTGTTGGTACGGCTTTGCCTATTGAACATCCAGCTGAACCAGAAAATGAACCAGCTGAGAAAAAAACGGAATTATCAGCGGTTGATGCTAACACTAATACCAATGAAGAGGTCATTAGTGCCAAAAAGGGTAAACCAAGCTTAAAAGTGATTAAGTGATTTAATTCGCCTTTTTAAACATGACTAATCAAACAGAAAGGTGGTGCTAAAACCACCTTTTTTAATCAACAGACACTATAAAGTGGTCCATTTGCAGTGAACTTGTGTTAATCTTATAGGCAAATAATCCAATAAAAAATGCTTTTGAAAATACTTTCTACACTTAAATATATTTTACGTTCAGCAGGTTATGGTGTTGTTATCGCTATAGTTTTGTTATTAACCGTACCTGAATTACGTAATAGCAATAATCATTTATGGCAAATTCTCACCGGCCAACAACACCAAGAGGCGCCAGTGAGTTATGCTAAAGCAGTTAGCGTAGCCGCACCTGCGGTTGTTAATATTTATTCAGAAGAAATTCAAAGAGACCCGACTTATCAACGTATAGAAAGTAAGAGTACCCGTCTTGGCTCAGGGGTAATTATGAGTAACCAAGGCTACATTTTAACTAATTTTCATGTTGTTCAAAATGCCGATTTAGTGCTCGTACTTTTACAAAATGGTCATCGTTATGCGGCTGAATTGATCGGCTATGATATCTATACGGATCTAGCAGTACTTAAAGTTAATGCTAAAAATTTACCCGTTATTCCTCAAAATCCAGAGCAGATCTCTATGGCAGGCGATGTTGTTCTAGCCATAGGTAATCCGCTTAATTTAGGCCAAACTGTAACGCAAGGGATCATTAGTGCCACGGGGCGAAGTGGCTTAAGTAATACCAGTTACTTAGAATTTTTACAGATGGACGCCGCGATTAATGAAGGAAACTCAGGAGGGGCGCTTGTTAATACTAATGGCACACTTGTCGGTATTAATTCGCGTAAATTTACGCAGCTAAATCCGCAATATAATGTACAGGGTATTTTCTTTGCCGTACCTTACCAGCTTGCTGCGAAAGTGATGCAACAAATTATTGAAAACGGACGTGTTATACGTGGGTGGCTAGGTGTTATTGCCAGCCCCTATTTAACCGATGTAAAAGGTTTTATCATTAAAGAAATTGAGGTGAATAGCCCTGCAGAAAAAGCAGGCTTACAAGTCAATGATGTTGTTTTTCAAATTAATCAAACGCGTATTAATAGCACTACGCAGGCACTTGATATTGTTGCGGAAACAAAGCCTAATACCACATTGGTCTTTAAAATTTATCGCAACAAAAAGCAACTAGATATTCCCGTAACTATATTAGAGAAACAATAATGTTGACTAAGTTACGTGCTTTTATTCAAGCATTAAACCAAGCAGACAATAATGCATTACACAGTGATAATTCATTGCAAATTGCCTGTGCGGTTTTACTTATTGAAGTTATGCGTGCTGACGATCAGTTTGAGGCAAGTGAACAAAAGGCGATCGTTACGCTATTACAGCAGCAATTTAAGCTATCAATTAATGAAGCCAACGAGTTACTGGCAAGTGCGACACTGTTTACCGAGCAAGCGACAGATTTTTATCAATTTACTTCAAAATTGAATCAACACTATAGCATTGAAGAAAAAATAAAAATGGTTGAAATGTTGTGGCATGTAGCTAATGCTGATGGAAAAATAGCGGCAGTTGAGCAACATACCATTCGAAAAATAGCCGATCTACTGAATTTGCGACATCACGAATATTTAAAAAGTAAGCTTAATGTGATCGATAAGCCAACAACATAATATTTTTTTCGCCTACACTTAACCATTATTATCACCTCGGCATAAGTTAACAACACTTTTAAGGATCTACATGGCCAATATTGGTAAATATAATACACTCACTGTTATCGCTCTGACTGAAAATGGTGCATATCTTGATGCCGAAACACTTGGAGAAGTGTTATTACCTAATCGATATGTACCTGAAAATACGCAAGTTGACGATAAAATAAAGGTATTTTTATATACAGACTCAGCCGATCGACTGATTGCCACCACACAAACCCCTAAAGCGCAAGTTGATGAATTTGCCTGCTTGAAAGTTGTACAAGTCAATAAAATGGGAGCTTTTCTTGATTGGGGCTTAGCCAAAGACTTATTGGTACCTTTTAATCAACAGCATACCAAAATGGAAGTAGGTAAGCATTATATCGTGCGCGTTTATTTAGACAGTCGAACGGAACGTATTGCGGCTTCAAGTAAACTTGATAAATTTATTGATATTTATCCTGCTGATTATAACGAAGGTGATGCGGTTGAACTAATTATTGCGAGTAAAACAGATCTGGGCTTTAAAGCCATTATTAATAATCAACATTGGGGGCTGTTATATAATAATGAGATATTTCAGCCAATTAGAGTTGGTAAAAAAGTTACCGGCTATATCAAAAAAATACGTGATGATGGCCGAATTGATCTTATTTTAACACGCACAGGTAAAAGAAAAGTTAGTGATTTTAAAGAAACATTATTAGCGCAGTTAGCAAAGCATGATGGCTTCTTACCTTTACATGATAAAAGCGCTCCTGAATTGATAAAGCGTCATTTAGGGGTCAGCAAAAAAACCTTTAAATCTACTGTGGGTCATTTACTTAAGGAAGGAAAAATACGCCTTAGTGCTGAAGGAATAAGCTTAAACAGATCTGTAATAAAATAAGCATTTAGTAATACTTTAGAGGTTTATAGGCGGCAGATTATCACTATTTTACACCGCCTATACTCGAGCTGCTTGAAGATGCTCGTTTCAGGAGCATAGAGTCATGCATCTACAAGTAGTACGAGTATCCTTCTTTAAAAATAGCCCTAATAGATCCTAGGTTACTGTCTGAAAATAATGACAATTTGCGAGAGGAATGCTATACATTCATTACACTTCAATTCTGTAATATTTTTTGGACGGCATATTGGCTAAAGCAGCATTAATCACAACTCAACAAGCAGAACAGCAGTTGCAAACTGAATGCTTTGTTGTTTATTGTGAAGAATGCGGCCTAAAGGTTAAATTGCCTCCGTTAAATCCACGTCAAAAAGCCTTGTGTCCGCGTTGTGGCTATTTACTTACAGTATTTCATCCTAATGCTTTTGAGCGTGTGCTTGCTTTTTCTATTACCGCATTAATTTTATTAGTACTGTCACTTTCTTTTGATTTTGTTGCTTTACAGTTTCAAGGACAAGTTAGAACCATCAGCTTACTTGATAGCTATTTTATTCTTGCCGATCAAGGCTATATGGCTATTGGCTTGCTATTATTACTCACGGTGGTTTTATTGCCTTTTATTGTTATTTTGGCCTTACTTTATTTACTTTTTTCCTTACGAAATCAGCGTTATCCTTTTAAAGGGGAATTTATTTCCCAATGGGTTTTAGCATTATTGCCGTGGAGTATGGCGGAAATATTCCTTATTGGAGTACTGGTTAGCCTGATTAAAATATCGACTATGGCAACCGTAGTTTTAGGCAGCTCTTTTTATGCTTATATTTTGTTTTCTCTTAGTTTTATTGCGGCTATTCAATATATTGATAAACAACATATACAACGGGTTTTATCGCAATTAAACCCGCAACTAAACAATATTAATAAACAAAACATCAAGCAACAAGCCGCCCTAAGTATACAAAAAACATGGGCTTTATTATTTACCGCAATTTTGCTTTATTTTCCCGCAAATATGTTACCTATTATGACCACACGATCGCTAGGCAAAGAGGAATTGAATACCATTTTAGGTGGCGTTATCGTTCTGTGGCAATCAGGCTCTTATCCCATTGCTATTGTTATTTTTATTGCTAGTATTGTTGTGCCTATTTTGAAGTTTATTGTATTAGCATGGCTAAACTATAGTGTGCAGAATCAATCAGATAATTTCCAATTGCAACGCACACAACTATACCGTTTTACAGAGTTTATTGGTCGTTGGTCAATGATCGATGTATTTGCCGTGGCAATATTGGCCAGTTTGATCCAACTAGGCACAACCATGACAATATACCCAGGTAAGGCGGCACTTGCTTTTACTGCGGTAGTTATTTTAACTATGTTGGCGGCAAACACCTTTGATTCAACGCTTATATGGAAAAAAAATGAAAGAAGCAAATAATGCTAATCTTGATAATAATACGCTTGAAACGGCAGTTATTAAGCCGATGAATACTATTTCACGTATTTGGATTGTTCCCATTATTACCGCGTTATTGGGGTTATGGATGGTTTTTCATTATTACAGCAATCTTGGCCCTTTGATCACGATAGAATTAACCGAAGCTGAGGGGCTTGAGGCTAAAATCACTAAAATTAAATTGCGTGATGTTGAAATAGGTAAAGTTGAATCAATTAAGTTAAAGTCTTCACTTGATGGGGTGTTAGTCAAAGCAAGAATGAGTAAAGATGCTAAAGATTTATTGGTTGAAGATGCTAAGTTTTGGGTTGTATCAACTAAAGTTAGCCATTCAGGTGTTTCTGATCTTAATACGCTTTTTTCTGGCAACTATATCGAGATGCAACCGGGACGTTCAAGTGAATATAGTGATTACTTTAAAGGGTTAGATGAACGACCCATCACGGATCCGTCAACACCGGGTATGCATATTACGCTAAATAGTGATGAAGAATTCGCTTTTGATACGGGCGCGCCAATTTTCTATAAAGGCTTAAAAGTTGGGCAAATTGAAGACGTTTATTTTAACTTTGATGAACGTGTTGTTTATTATAATGCCTTTATTAAAGCGCCTTATCATAAATTAATAACGCACAATACACGTTTTTGGGATATTAGTGGTATTCGCGTAGATCTCAAAGCGCAAGGCATTAGTGTTAAAATGGGGTCGCTTGAATCTTTGATCACCAACGGCATTACTTTTGGTATTCCTGAAGGAATGCCAGTAGGAGAGCCAATCACCGAACGAGCCTACTTTGATATTTTTGCCAGTTATGAACAAGCTGATGCGGCTCGTTATCAACAAGCAATTAAATATATGCTGTTAGTAGAAGATACCGTTAGAGGATTAAATATTGGTGCTCCTGTTGAATATCGAGGTGTGAGAGTTGGTCGTGTTGAGTCGGCTCAATTTCTTGCAGGGCAAGCAACAGATATGTCGCTCGATGAAGTTAAAATTCCAGTTGTTATTAGTATTCAGCCTGGGCGTATAGGTTTGCCTGATACTGAAGAAAGTTTAAAACTCATAGATAAACAAATGAACCGTTGGTTAGAAAATGGTTTGAAAGCCAAAATAACCACAGGCAATATATTAACAGGCAGTAAAATTGTTGAATTACATCATGCGGCTAAAAATGAGCAAATAGCCCATCAAAAAAATTATGAAAAGCAATTCTTTAATGACTTACAAGTGATCCCAACAGAGCCTGATAATTTTGCTAAATTAGCACAAAAAACCAGTGATTTTATTAGCCATCTTGCCCAATTACCATTAGATGACTTAGCTAATAACACCAATACAATGCTTACAGAATTGGCGTTAACTGCAAAAGATTTTCAAAAAACAGCTCAAGGTTTAACGGCTATTTTAAATGAAACAAAACAGCAAAAAGTGGTTTCTCAACTCAATACAGCTTTAACTCAGGTTGGGCAAGTTGCTAATGATTTTTCTGCCGGCTCAAAAAATTATCAAGAGTTAACAAATACCTTGATGCTACTGCAAGAGAGCTTGCAGGCGTTGAAACCTTTATTAAAGCAACTTAACAACCAGCCCAACAGCTTACTTTTTGAAGGGGTTCAGTATGACTTTGTTGAGCCTAAAGCCGCGACAACTAAATCACAAGGTGAGAAAGAATGAAGCATCTACCCCTAACTATAATATTTTTCGTACTGATGCTTTTAACGGCTTGTGGTAACCCTAAAGTACCGGTAACGCACTATTATTTATTATCAGCAGGGCAAGAGCAGAGCGAGCACCAAACAGAGCCAACTACGACTCGCCTTTATTTAGCCGATATTCGCTTACCACAATACCTCAAACAAGATCATCTGGTGATGAAATTATCAGAGAATAAACTGCATTTTTCTCGTTATCATCAATGGGCGGAAGGCTTGGCACAAGCTTTTGCTAAAAGTATTAAGCAACAAGTACATACGGCTAATTTTGTATTAAGGCCTAGCGACAGTGAATTAAGTTTAGTTATTGAAATTGATGATTTTTATCCGACAGAACAAGGGCAAGTTATTTTGACAGGGCGCTATTGGGTTAACCATCACAATGCGCCTGATACCGCGATAGCCGTACCATTTAACCTACGAGCATCATTAACCACAACAGGTTTTGAACACGCAGTAAAGAAAATGCACTTATTAGTGGTATTGCTAGCAAAACAAATTGCCTTAGACGTGCAATAAATAAGCTTTTGTTGCCTTGTTTATAATCACTTACAATAGGGCGCAACAATATCCTTTAACAAGGTTATGTGGGTATCACTGTCGTTAAGGGCTGCAATATAATGAAACTGTTGCCCACCTGCTTTAATAAAAATATCTCGGTATTCTCGTTTGATCTCGTCTAATGTTTCCAAACAATCGCTGCTAAAAGCTGGGCAAATAATGGCTATATTGTTAGTGTTTTGCTGGGCGAGCTCAATTAAGACCTCTTCGGTATAAGGTTTCAGCCATTCAGCTTTACCAAAACGCGATTGATAAGTCATTATCATATCGTCATCATCAAAACTTAATGCTTGCTGCAATAATTGCGTTGTTTGTTGGCAAAAAAGCGCATAAGGATCGCCCCATTTTTGAAAAGCTTGCGGCATACCATGATAAGAAACAACTAACTTATCAGGTTTACCCTGTTGTGCAATATAAGCTTGTATGCTTTGAGCAAGTGCTTGAATATAGTTAGGGTGCTGATGGTAACCATTAATAAAATGTAGTGTAGGAACCCAACGCCATTGCGTTAATTCTTTCACGACAGCATCAAAAGTTGAACCTGTGGTTGGCCCACTATATTGAGGGTAAAGTGGCAGTACAACAATGTTATCAATGTTTGCTTGACGAAAGGCTTCTAGTGCCTGCTTAATACTGGGTTTACCATAGCGCATGGCCAATTCAACCTTTACGCTATTACCATATTCTTGTTGTAATGCTTGTGTTAGCTTACTTTGTTGCTGTTGGCTGATCACCAGTAAGGGAGAACCCTTTTCTGTCCATATATTTTGATAGAGTTTGGCCGATTTTTTTGGGCGAACCCGTAAAATTATGCCATGTAAAATCATAAGCCACAACAAGCGAGGGATTTCCACCACCCGAGGATCGGAAAGAAATTCGCGCAAATAATAACGTAAGGCTTTTGGCGTTGGCTGCTCTGGTGTTCCTAAATTAGTTAGCAAAACCCCAGTGCGAGGTTTTGCTGGTAGCTCGGTTACTTGATGACCTTTAAATCGAGACATTTTGTTCTTGTTTTTCCTATAAACACGCTCTAAGGCTCAACACTATTAATAACTAAATCAATAGGATCTTTTGTTGAAGTCGCTACATTTCTCACTTCGGCCTTAAAGTCGCCTGACTTTATACCAGCACTGCCTTGCTTAGAAACAATGGCAAAAATATGCACTTTGTCACTGCTTGCTAAATTAAATTGTGGGCTCATAGCTTGTGCATTAGTTAACGTCAGTGTGATCGGTAAGTCACTCGTCATTATTTTCATGGCAGCTAGTGGCATTCTTCTACCATCGGCTGGTGTAGCATAAACAAATACTATTTTATCTTCACCTTGAGCAAGCTGAGCTTTTATATCGTCAGTTAATGAAATATTTAAGGTTAGCTGTGGCCCTTGTGCGGCCTCATCTGTTGATTGATCTTGAGCAGACAAAGCCATGGCCAAACGATTTCTTGCCTCGCCTATTGCACCCAGTAATGCTTGTGCGTTGATATTTTCTTTGCCGCTATCGACAACACTCTGCCAGTAATGAATAGCTTTTTGGTAATCTTGATGAATAAAGCTGTCCATACCTAATAAGACATTAGTTGAAGGATCAACAGGATCTAATGCAAGAGCTTTATCGATCAGTGTTTGTACTTCAGGTGTTATTTTTTGTTGGTTCTTATAATAGAGTGCTTGAGCTTTTGCGCCTAATAATTCAGCTTGTACACCTTCAATTTCAATAACTTGATCAAAAGCCTTTACCGCTTGTTCAAAGTCACCCACCCCAATTGAAGCTTGTCCTAGGCTATACCAAAGCTCGGAGTTTTTAGGCTCTGCATTTAGTGCTTGTTTTATTTGTTTTATTTGCACCATTGCTTGTTGCTCTGGCGTTAAATTTTGATGTTCAGCAACGGGAATACTCGCCGCAGCACTTAACTGCTGATAAGCACCTTGCTTTTGATAAAGGCCTATAGAGAACACGAGAATAAATAAGGTAATGATCACAGGCCATGCCAAAGACATTTTTTTATTTACTAGCTTGGTACTCTGCTTTTCTGTTGCTGCCATATCTTGCAACAAACTTTTATCTAGCTCGGTAATAAGGTATTGATAATTTTCTTCATCAATAGCACCTTGCTGATGATCGCGTTCAATTTCAGCTTTATGCTCTTGATACAACTCAACATTCGTTTGTTCTCTTAGCTCATTTTCATTGTCAACTTCAATAAAATTAGTGCGGAAAAAGTGTCCCCAAACTACTAATAAGACTAAAAGGAGAAAGGTAACGATAAGTATTAATAAGGTGATCATTATGAATTTTCTTTATTAGTTTGCGATGATTTATTTAGAATTTTATCAAGCTTTTTTTGCTGCTCTGTTGATAAGGCTTGTTCATTATCTTGTGGGTCTTTGGCTTTACTGCGCAAAATAAATACTACAACGAGTGCCCCTAATAACAAGATTATTGCTGGGCCAAACCATAAAACATAGGTGAGGCTTGATACCCTTGGGCGATATAACACAAATTCACCATAACGGGCAACCATGTAATCGACTATTTCACTATCGGCTTTACCTTGTTGTAGCTGTTGATAAACCTGTTTACGCAAATCAGCGGCAATCGGTGAGTTTGAATCAGCTAAGTTTTGATTTTGACATTTAGGGCAACGTAATTCTTTTGTTAACGCTTGAAAACGAATTTTAGTTACTTCGTCTTTAAACTCAAAAGTATCAACAGGGCTTGCGTGTAAGTTTAAGGCAAAACTCACACTCAAACTTATCCACAATAACAGTAATAATTTTTTTAACATGTTTAATTTCTCGCTTTATACGCTGAGCGCTTAATTACCTTGCGCTTTTTCTCGCTCGATTTGAGTTATTAAAGGAATAAACTCACGTTGCCAAACGCTATTATCAAGAGCACCAGCAAAACGCTTACGAATAATACCATGATGATCAATAACAAAGGTTTCAGGAGCGCCATAAACACCCAAATCTAAACCTAAAGTACCGGCATCGTCAAAAATAGAAAAGCGATAAGGGTTGCCTAAACGAGCAATCCATTTTTTGCCCATTTCTCGGTCGTCTTTATAATTAATACCGTAAACTGACACACGTTTATCTTTTGCAATATCAATTAAGTAAGGGTGCTCATATTTACAGGTTGGGCACCATGTTCCCCAAACATTTAAAATAACAATATCACCTTTTAAATCAGCCTTTGTGACCTGCTTATTTTCATCAAGCAAGGTGGTTAGCTGAAAATCAGGCATAGGTTTACCAATTAAGGCTGAAGGCATATCTTGGGGATTTAATGATAACCCTCGGTATAAAACAATTCCTAAAATAATGACTAAAACTAAAGGAATAAAACGGATCAATTTATTCATAAGTTAACTTCCCATGGTTGAAGCGCTTGCTGATGCCTTTGCCGCAGCAGTAGTTGTCTTATTTTGAGTGGTTTTTTTATTGCTTGTAGGTGAATTTTTTCGACGATAGCGTTTATCCATAATGCTCAGTAAGCCACCAAAGGCCATAAATAAAGCGCCTAGCCATATCCATCGTACAAAGGGTTTATAGTGTACACGTACTGCCCATGCACCATTTTCAAGAGGATCACCTAAAGCAACATAAACGTCTCTAAATAAACCGGGATCAATGGCGGCTTCTGTCATGCCCATTGTTTGTACGCGATAGGCTCGACGTTCAGGCTGTAATAAGGCGACAAACTTTCCATCTTTATAGACATTTAGTTGGCCTTGCTCGGCACTATAATTAGGCCCTTCAATATGTTTAATGCCTTTGAATTCGACTTCATAACCTGAAATTGTTACCTTGTCATTGAGGTTCATTTTAACATTGATTTCATTTTCATAAGTTGACACTAAAGTTACGCCAACAATCGTTATGGCAATACCAATATGGGCACAAGCCATGCCCCAGTGACTTAAAGGTAGTTTTCCTTTACTTTGTTTCAGTTGGTTTATCACATCTTTAGAAACAACCAGCGCAACCCAGCAAGCTAAGGTAATACCCATACTTACAATCAAGTTAAACTCGCCCGCATACAGTAATGGAAAAGCTAAGCCAAAAATAACACTACCGACAGAAAGTAGGCTTAATTGCTTACGCAGTTCACCTTTTTTGGCTTTTTTCCAACGAATTAACGGGCCAATACCCATAAAAATAAAGAGTAGGCTCATAATAGGCACGAATACCGCATTAAAATACGGAGGGCCTACTGATATTTTACCTAAGTTTAGTGAGTCAATTAATAAGGGATATAAGGTGCCTAAAAGTACGGTTGTTGCCGCCGTAACAAGAATAATGTTGGCGATAAGTAATGCAGTTTCACGAGAATAAAAGGCAAAACGACTAAAGCTTGCTACGGTATTGGCTTTAAAGGCAAATAAGGTCAATGAACCACCAACAGTGATCGCCAGCAAATAAAGAATAAAAATACCTCGTTCAGGGTCTGCTGCAAAAGAATGTACTGAGGTGAGCACACCAGAGCGTACTAAAAATGTACCTAATAAACTTAAACTGAAGGCAAAAATCGCTAATAGTACTGTCCAGTTTTTAAAGGTTCCGCGTTTTTCAGTTACTGCTAGTGAGTGAATTAAGGCAGTACCAACTAACCAAGGCATGAAAGAAGCATTTTCAACAGGATCCCAGAACCACCAGCCGCCCCAGCCCAGTTCGTAATAGGCCCACCAACTACCAATAGCAATACCGAGTGTTAAAAATGACCAAGCGGCAATAGTCCAAGGGCGAGACCAACGTGCCCATGCTGCATCCATTTTTCCACTTAATAATGCGGCTACAGCAAAGGCAAAGGCAACTGAAAAACCCACATAGCCCATATACAGTAAGGGCGGATGAATAATTAAGCCAACATCTTGTAAGAGAGGATTTAAGTCTCGTCCCTCGCTAGGAAAGTTAGGTAAAAGGCGTTCAAAGGGGTTTGAAGTTAACAGCGTAAAGGCAATAAAGCCTACAGCCACAATGCCTAAAATGGCCAGAACGCGGATCACAAAAACTTGATCTAAGCCTTTGCTAAAAATAGCTACAGCCATTATCCAGCAGGTTAATGAGAATACCCAGAGTAATAAGGAACCTTCATGGCCACCCCAAACGGCACTTATTTTAAAATAATAGGGTAAATGGCTATTAGAATGACTTGCTACGTAGCGAATAGAAAAGTCATCAATAACAAAGCTATAAGCTAAAATAGTGATGCTGATTGCGGTAAATGCAAACATACCAAAAGCGAGAGGTTTTGCATAAGCCGCTAATTTTTGTTGTCCAGTATATAGCCCCAACATAGGAATAATACTCAAACAAATAGCGAAAGCGAAAGCGACGATTAAGGCGAAATGACCTAACTCAGGGATCATTAACTTCTCCAGTGATTCTAATTAACTTGAGATATGGGCGACAATTCTGCCTGATATTGGCAATATAATCGACAAAATAAACAAACAATTACAATTGTAACAGCTAATATCACTATTCTGCTACCAACAACTTAAGCCAAGCTTAAGTTTTGGCTGTTATTTTCACCTAGTGCTTGTGTAAAGCCGCCATCAACGCACTTGCAATTGCTATTGAAGGTAAATTTTAGGGTGAAAATAAAACAACACAATGATTAATTTTATTTCAATACATTTACAAAGTTATTCTATGATATCTGCTTAAGTTGTAATAAGATCTAAATCAAATCGTTAGCAAAGCAGTTAAGTTATGATTTGCATAACTATTAAAAGAGATGAGCCTCATTTTGTCAGAACAGCTAGCCCCACTCATAAGTGCCAAACAACTCACTTGTATTCGTGAAGATAGAATTTTATTTGAGCAGCTTTCGCTAACCATTTGTGCGGGAGATATTATTCAAGTTGAAGGGCCAAACGGAGCAGGAAAAACAAGCCTCTTACGTATTCTAGCGGGCCTATCACAACCATTTGAGGGTGAAGTTTATTTTCAAGATCAAGCCATAACTCACTGTCGAGAGTTATTTCATCAAAATTTATTATATTTAGGGCATTTACCCGGTGTTAAAGGAGAAATGAGCGCGATAGAAAACCTTACCTTTAACTTAGCGCTACATGGGCTTGAAACTGACCAAGTAGAAGATGATTTAGCTCAGGTTAATTTATTAGGATTTGAAGATAGCCTTGCTTCGCATTTAAGTGCTGGGCAGCACCGTCGTATTGCTTTAGCGCGATTATTAAATACCAAAGCTCCTATTTGGATACTGGATGAGCCCTTTACGGCCATCGATAAACAAGGGGTGCAAAATTTAGAACAATTATTTCTTGATCATGCTGAACAAGGTGGTTGTGTTATTTTAACCACTCATCAAGACTTAACCCTTGCTGCTAAGAGAATGAAAAAAATATCTCTTACCTATCGTTTGTATTAAGGTAATTAACGTGACAAATTTAGCACAACAACATTTATCTTATCGAGCAGCATTTGCTTTAGTTGTTAAACGTGATTTAACGATAGCTTTGCGTCATAAAGACGATATTATTAATCCCTTGTTATTTTTTATCATTGTAGTCACCTTATTTCCATTAGGTATTGGCCCTGAAGCAAATACTTTAAGCCGTATTGCTCCTGGTATTATTTGGGTCGCTGCATTGTTAGCAACTTTGCTGTCACTTGATCGTTTGTTTAAATCAGATCATGCTGATGGTTCTCTTGAACAAATGTTATTAAGCCCACATCCTATTTTTATTTTAGTTTTGGCTAAAATTGTAGCTCATTGGCTTATTACCGGATTACCGCTCATTATTATTGCGCCGTTGCTAGCGGTATTATTACATTTGCACGAACAAAGTTACGCGGCCTTAATGCTTACATTATTATTAGGTACACCTGTATTAAGTTTACTTGGCGCCATTGGAGTGGCGTTAACCGTTGGTATTAAAAAAGGTGGAGTACTGTTAAGTTTATTAGTATTACCACTGTATATTCCAGTTTTAATTTTTGCAACAAGCGCCATCGATACCGCTGCATTGAGCTTACCCTATAGTGGGCAACTTGCTATAATAGCAGCCTTATTCTTTGGCTCTTTAACCTTAGCTCCTTTTGCTGTTGGAGCTGCACTAAAAGTGAGTACAAACTGATATGTGGAAATGGCTACATCCTTACGCAAACCCCGAAGTGTCGTATCACTTCTGCGGTAAATTGCAACCTTGGTTCTTTCGTTTGAGTTTTTTGTTTTTAGCCATTGGCTTAGTGTGGGCACTTGCCTATGCTCCAGCTGATTATCAACAAGGTGATAGCTTTAGAATTTTTTATATTCATGTGCCTGCGGCAATACTCTCTATGGGGATTTATTTTGCGATGGCGGTTGCCGCCTTGTCGAGCTTAGTTTGGCAATTAAAGCTTGCTGATGCTTCTGCTGCCGCGCTCGCGCCCATCGGTGCTGTCTTCGCTGCTATTGCACTAATAACAGGTGCTGCATGGGGGAAACCTATGTGGGGAACTTGGTGGATATGGGATGCACGCCTAACGTCTGAATTGATTTTACTCTTTTTATATTTAGGTGTTATAGCTTTGCATAATGCCTTTGAAGATAAAAATTTAGCGGGTAAAGCCGCTGGAATTCTTGCGCTTGTTGGGGTGATCAACCTACCGATTATTCATTACTCGGTAGAGTGGTGGAATACTTTACACCAAGGGGCTACCGTAACTAAATTAGGTGCACCATCAATGGCATCATCAATGTACTGGCCGTTTCTTATTTGTTTTGTAGGCTTTTCTTTATTAACGGGGGCTATAGCTTGCCAACGTTTTAGAACTGAAATATTAGCGCGCAATAGTATGCGCCCATGGGTAAGAAATTTAGCTATAGCCCAAACACAAGGGAGTTAAACCTATGCAATTTGATAGTTTTGCTGATTTTATTAATATGGGAGGCTATGGTTTTTATGTGTGGCTTTCTTTTGGCGTATCGGCAATTTTATTGGTTTATTTGGGGTGGAGTAGTGCTCGCCAACATAAAACAATGTTAACACAAATAGCGCAACGACAAAAACGTGAACAAAAATTGCGTCAAGCCGCCGCGAAACAAATGCAAGAACAAGGGCTAAAAATGCCTGAAGTTAAACCTATTGATATTCCTGAAGAGGTGTGAAATGAATCCCCGTCGTAAAAAACGTCTGGCTATTGTCAGCTCCATTTTAATTGGGTTAGGTGTTGTTGCAGGTTTAGTACTGTATGCGCTGAGCCAAAATATTGATTTATTTTATACCCCGTCTGAAATTATTCAGGGGAAAAAAGATTCAGGCTTAAAGCCAACCATAGGTCAACGTATTCGTGTTGGAGGCATGGTTGTTGCGGGTTCTGTTAAACGTGATGAAGATAGTTTAAAAGTGAGTTTTGATTTGGTTGATGTTGGCCCAACAATCACGGTGCAGTACGACGGTATTTTACCTGATTTATTTCGAGAAGGTCAGGGCATTGTCGCTAATGGGGTGCTAGTATCTGAGACTTTGCTAGAAGCCAGCGAAGTATTAGCTAAGCATGATGAAAATTATATGCCAAAAGAAATTTCAGATGCGATGGGTGAAAATTATCAATATGATGAAACTAAGCAGAAGTTTAAGAAGGTTGATCCTGCAAACTAATATTTAATGGTATTTGATGTGTATAGCGATAGCTTATTGGTTAAGCTTTTCCCACTCGGCTAGAATTAAATCAATGGTATTAGGTGGTAACGTTATTGTTGTGTATATTGTAAAATGAGGCATTTATGAATAGACATGGTGAAATATCTTTTACTTGGAACCATGATATTTTTATTGCAAAAGTTGAAGGACCTTTCAATGCCGAGTCCATTGAATATTATACGCCTTTGATCCAAGCGTCTATAAGCAATAGGGCTGTTGATAAATGGAAACGTCTTGAGCTTTGGGATAATGAAGCCCTTGGTTGTCCCAAAACTTTAGCGCTAGCCAAAGCGATGTATGATTGGTATCAAGCTAATGGGTGTATCTTAACTGCCGTTGTTATTTCTAATTATCTTCAATCATATATTATTAAAGATGTATTTCGAAGTAGTGCAGAAATATTTTTAGATAAAGAAAAAGCAATTGAGTGGTTAAATACACATAACAAATAATTAAAGCAGCGCTTTTAATCATTTGTCGTCATTTGCTAAGTTTCTCAGCTAACCATCATTTTTCCTGCGCAAATTTTAGATCATTTACTTAATCAAATTAATGGTATGGACCCTCTCCACTCCACTTACGGCTTCAAATGAGCCAATATAGGGTTGAATAAACTTCTATATACAGAAAAAGAGAGAGGGTCACATGAATACTATAACAATCGGATTGGATATCGCCAAATCAGTTTTTCATTTGGTTTGTATGAGCGCTACAGGAAAAGTGTTAAAGCGAAAAAGGCTATCTCGTAAAAAGGTTGCTGAGTATTTTGCTAATTTAGAAGCCTGTACTGTTGTGATGGAGGCTTGTGGCAGCACACATTATTGGTCACGAGT
>WFQC01000087.1 GCA_015487235.1 Alteromonadaceae bacterium | reverse complement strand
TTGGGAATAGGCTTGATAAAAGCTTGCGATAAGTTTTGGTGTTGGCTGAGAAAAGTCAACTAGCGCTAAATCAATACCATCAGCGCTAGTTCCAGACATTAAGCCAAGGTAAAGCATAGTTTTTATCGATTTTGTTGGGCAAGTAATGTGCGTTTTGAACTTGCCAATTCAGTTAATCGCTGTTTTGCTAGCAAAGTAAACTCTTGCTTATATTTTTTCGCAATAGGTTTTGCATCGGGTAATTTTACGGTACGAGGATTTCTGTGTGTACCATTAACTAAAAATTCATAATGTAAATGGGGTGCTTGAGACATACCCGTAGAACCCACGTAACCAATAACTTGTCCTTGCTTTACGCGTTGACCTTTTTTCACTGCTCGCTTAGAAAAATGCAAATATTTAGTCACAATTCCGTCACCATGTTGAATAAATACGTAATTACCATTGTATTTATTATAAGTTGACTGAATAACTTTACCATTACCTGCAGCGACAACGGGTGTACCTTTTTTAGCACGGTAATCTGTACCATTATGCGCTTTCCAGCGTTTTTGAATCGGATGAAAACGTTTACGCTTAAAGTTTGAGCTAATGTATTTAAAATTAACAGGTGCCCGCAAAAAGGCTTTGCGCATACTTTTGCCGTCAGGCGTATAATAATTACCATCTTTAAAACGAATCGCTTGAAACGCTTCACCTTGATTTACAAATTCTGCCGCTAAAATTTTACCTGCACCGATATATTCCCCGTCAATATAGCGGTTTTCATAAACTACATTAAAGGTATCGCCTTTACGTAAATCTAAGGCAAAGTCAATATCCCAACCAAATACATTGGCTAAATTAATAATTTGATTGTCGTCTAAACCAGCCGTTATTGCTGCATTCCAAAAGTTTGAGGTGATCTCTCCTTGTGCATAAGCAATGCGGGTTTCAACGGCTTTTTCTTCAAGCGAACTTTGATAACGACCATTTTTATAGTCAACATGCAGTATTTTTACTTGTGAAATGGGGTAAATTAATGAAGCCAGTTTCCCTTTTTTATCACTGCCAATACGTAAGGTATCGCCTACCATTAACTTTTTGAGTATAGCGGTGTGCTCACCTTTTGCTGAACTTACTTCATAGGTAGTACGTGCACTAAAGCCTAGTCTATTTAATATTTTAGCAAGAGAGTCGCCCTGTCTAATTTTAGTGGTTTGCCAGTTAAGCTGTTGGTTAGGTGCTTGTGTATCATCGTTTTTATTATGGTGTTCAATGGCTAAGGTGAGTGGATACCTTTTACCAATTTCAAGTGATTTTTGCTCACTGTGACGACTTGCCGTCGCGGTTTCGGTGGGGGCAAGTAATAAAAGCAATAAAAAAACACCAAAGGAGCTAATAATCACCTTATGTTTTTTAGGTAAAGCTAAATAAAGTTTTTTTATTGATTTCAGATGATTAGCACTCAAACTACAACCTTGCTACGATAAACTTCGTTACGATTATCCTTAACTATATCAAAAAAATCCCATTAGAACAGCTTTAAGGTTTTATCAAGGGTAAAAATTCAAGTAGAATTTAGCCCTTATCATCTATATATAACCAACTAGTGGAGCAAAACCCAATGATTGATGCCAGCCAAGCGTTTGCAGAAATAAAACGCGGTGCCGAAGAAATTTTACTTGAAGATGAGTTGCTAGAAAAACTGAAAACAGGCAAACCATTAAAAATTAAAGCTGGTTTTGATCCTACTGCGCCTGATTTGCATTTAGGTCATACGGTACTTATTAATAAACTACGTCAATTTCAACAACTTGGTCATGAAGTTATTTTTCTGATCGGCGATTTTACTGGCATGATTGGCGATCCGACAGGTAAAAATGTTACTCGCAAGCCGTTAACAAAAGAAGATGTATTGGCCAATGCCGAAACCTATAAAGAGCAAGTTTTTAAAATATTAGATCCTGAAAAAACCACCGTGGCATTTAATTCAACGTGGATGGAAAAGCTAGGTTCTGCTGGAATGCTAAAACTTGCGGCACGACAAACCGTTGCGCGTATGATGGAACGTGATGATTTTAAAAAACGTTATGCTAACGGTCAATCTATTGCTATTCACGAGTTTATGTATCCCTTAGTACAAGGTTGGGATTCTGTAGCCCTAGAAGCTGATGTAGAGCTAGGTGGAACCGATCAAAAATTCAACTTATTGATGGGGCGTGAATTACAAAAAGCGGAAGGGCAACGCCCGCAAACAGTACTGATGATGCCACTACTTGAAGGTTTAGATGGCGTACAAAAAATGTCTAAATCTTTAGGTAATTATATTGGTATTACCGACAGCCCAACTGAAATGTTTGGTAAAATAATGTCAATTTCAGATGACTTGATGTGGCGTTACTATGAGCTATTAAGCTTTAAGCCTCTGGAAACTATTGCTCATTACAAAACACAGGTTGCTGAGGGAGCAAACCCTCGCGATATTAAAATTGAGTTAGCCAAAGAATTAATTGCACGCTTTCATAATGAAGAAGCGGCACAAGCTGCACATCAAGAATTTATAAATCGCTTTCAAAAAGGCGCAATGCCTGATGATATTGAAGAAAAAACTATTGTCGCCCCAGAAGGCGAAATAGCCATTGCTAACTTGTTAAAAGAAGCTGGGCTAGTAAGCAGTACTTCGGAAGCTATGCGTATGATCAAGCAAGGTGCAGTAAAAATAGAGGGTGAAAAAGTCACCGACGCAAAAACTAAACTGCAGGCAGGTACAACGGCAATATATCAAGTCGGAAAACGAAAATTTGCTAAGGTTAGTATTGGCTCTGCAACATAAACCTACTTGTAATTTCTTAAAAGCTCGGTACTCTAACGCAATGATTAACCTTATTATCTTGTTATGCGACCGAGCTTATTACTTTTACTGTTAGTCGTACTTACTTTAGGCGGCTGTTCAAATCTTCCCCGAGAAGCTGAATCTCATGCTTTTCGTTATTTTGACTTTAGTAAAGTCAAAACCTATGCTTTTTATGATCGCAATGCCGACTTTTTTGATTATCAAAGTTTATCTGGTGTAATGCGCAATAATATTGAGCTAGCGATCGAAGAAGAACTCGATTTACTGGGTTTGACTTATCAAACGGTAGCAAATGCCGATATTATCGTGACTTATTTTTGGGTTAAACATCCAGGTAAAGCATTAACACAATACAATAAAGGCATTAACTATTGCGCTGCCTGTCTTAATATAAAATCAGCAACTAACCAGCAGCAAAGTCAAAAAATAACAGCGAAAACCAATAGTTTAATTATTGATATTATAGATCCTATTAAAAAACGTTCAGTATGGCGTAGCAGTTATCCTTTAAAAATAGCGGTGAAAGAAAATAGCCAAGAGGTGCAAAGCAAAATAAAAACGGCAGTGAAGCAAATGTTGAAGCAATATGCGCAGTTAGGTCGTGTTGATCTTTGAAGTATGTTTTTGCAACAGTTTACTCGATAAGAGTGTGTAGGTGCACTTGGGTTCTACCGCTTCAAGTTGAATAAGTATATACTGGACGCAAGTAATGAGCGTTAACTTTTAATATGATAATTTATGACTTTTCCAAATGATGATACTGGTAATGTACTCGCTGAAATGCAAGCAGCAGGAGTAGATTTATCTAAAGAATATTCAATTGTTTTTTTTCAATTATTTGAACAAGAGCAGCAAGCTAAGGCAATGGCTGAACACCTTGCTGAGCATTTTCCTGAGGTAAGCTTCAGTGTACATGCAGATCAAGAAACCGCCAATATTTGGGATGTAGACTGTACCATTAATATGGTACCAAGTTATGAAGCGATAGTGGCTAAAGAAGCAGAATTTGAAAAAATAGCCGCCAAATTTGAGGGATACAATGATGGCTGGGGAATAGAAGCATAACAACGGCTTGTATTTTAAATAAAATTTAAGATGAAAAATTAGCCGCCCTAGCAAGTTCAATTAAGTGTAGTCATTGCAGTGCCTAACTTATTTAAATAACTTAGGCACTTATTAGCTTACTTTTCGATGGGCAGGCCTGCTTCTGTCCATCCGTTCATATCACCTGATAGATGATATAAATTTTTAAACCCGTGTTTGGCAAGAATGTCAGCAGCAATACCTGCTCTACGTCCTGAACGACAATAGATCACAATTTTTTTATCTTTAGCTGTGGCAAGCTTAGCTAAATTGTCTTCAATAGCAGTATGAGTTATGTTCATTGCTCCGGGTACATGACCTTCGGCATATTCTTCTGCTGTACGTACATCTAAGATCAACACATTGTTTTTATCTGCACCAGCTACCAGTGTTTGAAAGTTTTGTTGAGAAATATCTTGTGCACTTTGAGCAAAGGCAAAGCTACTCAATAGTGCCGTGATCAGTAGGATAAAAGCGACTTTATTAAACATGTTTATTCCTTTTAAATGAGTGTTTATTGCTTGTTATAAACTTTATAGTGATGAACCCTTTTATTGTGGCATATACGATTATATAAGAAAAGCTTACATAAGATAAATTTAATATAAAAAATGTACGATGTAAGCTAAACTAAGCAGTAAGGCTAAGCAAAAATAACTGATTTGTTTAATAATGTTGATTGCTCTGCTGATATCGTCAATGGTAGGAGGTTGAGCTACAGAGTTAAAACTTTTTTTACGTAATTTTTGTTGTTCGTACATTGCTACACCGCTTAATTGGCGATCAATGCCCAGCGCAAAAATAGCAAGAATAATGTTATTGTTTAGACTGAAAAAATAACGCACAAAAGCTGATAAACTGGCGCTAAAATTAAAGCCTATATTACTAATGAGTAGAATTATCGCCAATAACCTTACGGGTAGCCACTGTAATAAAGCTGTTAACATGGCGACTGCTTGGCCAAAGGCAGTAAAATTAGGCTGTTTTTTGTTCCAACAATAATGCATTTCTAATAGTAATCGCACCAGTAGAGCGAGCAAAGGGCTTGCAAAGATAAAGTAGCAACCAATAACAAAATATTGTTGGGCATAGCGTAATAGCAACATTTCTATTGTTGCTTTACAAAGCCCCATTGTTGAAAGTTTTTCAACATCTCTAAGAACCAGAGGAGCAAGCTTTTCACGGGCAAAATGTTTTTGATTTGCTTTTAAGGCTTGTGCAATTTCTTGAGCACTTGAGCTTAAATGAAACTCACCAAGGGCAATGAATAATAACAAACCATGCCAAAGCCAAGGTACGGCGATAAAATCAGCAAATAGCCATAATATAATAGCAAGAGGAGTGATGGTGATGATCAGTGCAATAATGCCTGAAAGTTTTTTTTGTTTGTTACTGTGCTGGGGCTTATTTACTTTATGAGCGAGTTTTTTACAATATAAATAAAAAAGTGATAATGGCTTAATATCAACAAACTTTACCAACACAAATTTAACCAGAATTACCGTAATAAATAACAGTATTTGTATGCTAAAATCATTCAGTGCTAAGGTGAAGTTAGTCATTTATTAAGCCAAGATTAAGAACAGTACATTTTAACTTAAGGTTTTGTCTTGTAAATAATTTATCATATTAAGTACAAGCTGGGAGGAGTTTATTGACGCGGTTTCTAAATAGGCTTCAAAAGAACTCGGAGACTCTTTACCAGCAATATCTGATAATGAACGGATCACCACAAAAGGAATAGTAAATTGATGACAGGTTTGTGCAATCGCAGCACCTTCCATCTCCACGGCAGCCATGGTTGGGAAGTTTTTACGTGCTTTGGCAATATCATCAGCATCAGTCATAAAAGTATCACCTGTGGTAATTAAACCAAGCAGTGTTTTAATGTTGTTATCGAGCTTTTCTACAGCAATTTGTGCGGCGTGGATCAGATCAGGATGAGGAGTATAGGCGGCTGGGTTCGCGGGTAGTTGACCTATTTCATAACCAAATGCGGTAACATTAACGTCGTGATAACGCAGTTCAGCACTGATCACTATGTCTCCTACCTTTAATGATTTTTCAAAGCCACCTGCAGAGCCAGTATTAACAATATAATCGGGGTGAAAGTGCTCAATTAATAAAGCAGTGGCGAGTGCAGCAGCAACTTTACCAATACCTGATTGTACTATCACCACTTCGTTGCCATTTAATTGACCTTGATAAAACTCAAAACCACCGTGTTGGCTTGTTGATGCATTCGTTAATTTGTCTTTTAAAATAGCAACTTCGGGCTCCATTGCACCAATAATACCTGCTTTCATTTTTTGCTCTCATGTTGATCAATTAGGAAAATATAAACCAGTATCACTTAAATAAGTCGTGTTTATACCCATGTTACTTCAAGATACAGGATTCAGCTGGAATTAGAAACGCTTTTAGGCAAGGCATTGATTGAAGAGAATGGTTGTTCCCTTGTTGAAATCAATAACGTGGCATAAAGCGTTTATAAACCAGCCCTTACGGGGATACCTGAGCAAATCATGTTCTTCGTTGCATCTATTTTTAAGGGAACACCATTAATAAAAAGATGCGCCTTGACCATGAATCGCTCAGGCATCCTGAAGCTCGCATCTTGAAGTATCATGGGTATAGGTTTATTAAT
>WFQC01000086.1 GCA_015487235.1 Alteromonadaceae bacterium | reverse complement strand
CTCAATATATTAGTACGACAACCGCCTGAAGCGCTAGGTAACGTACTTGATACTTTTTTACCCTTTTACCAATATGATAAATCATATATTAATGGCTGGAGAGACGATGAGTTTGAAGAAAGTCGCAATGCAGTCTATGTATCGGCAGCACAAAACCCTGTTGCTTATAATAAAACCTACTTAGCGCCTGATGGTTCTGTTTATTTTATTGGTAAATTAGGTGTTATTTTAAAACGCTCAGCAGCAGGTGAATGGAGTGTTGATGCGGTTGATACTAACCTTGACTTATTTGCTATCGCACAAAATGAGCAAGGTGATTTAGTTGTTGGGGGCAATGAAGGTAAACTGTTCATTAAACTGATAAATGATGAGCAATGGCAGGATATATCGTTAGCAGCAACCCATGATATTGAAGAAGTTAATTTTACTGCACAGAATGAACTTGAGGTTATTACGCGACAGTTACATCAAGTGAATGTTTTTAGAGTGCCTTTAGTTTTTGATGAAGCTATTCAGTGGCAGCCTATTTTAACTTATGACTCTATAAAAGGGTGGCAGCATAAAATTTACGGTCGCCTAATTGCAACTGAAACCAAAAAAACAAACCCAAAGAAAACAAAAAAGAAATTAAAACGTATTGTTGCGGTATCTACTGTGCAAGAAGGGCAACAAAACCGCATTATGATTAGCGCGGCAACGGGCAAAAATTATGTGTTTGATCAAGGCGACAAGGTTGAATTTAGTTATGATCCTAATACTTGGCAAATACTTGATAAAGTAACAGACAGTACGGTTTCTAGAATATTTCCCGCGGGTGTAAAAACTATGGGAATAAAATATGCCGGTTTTTGGTCATGGACAGGAAGACCTTCATACTTTGTTAAAGATAAAAATGATCAGCAATGGCAAAGAATTAAAACCCGTATTATTTCGTGTCGAGAAGGCTTTAAACACAAAGGTAAATACTGTTATTCAGATAAAATACAAGAAAAAGAGAAAAGAGAACAATTTTCTTTTATTTCAATACCTTGGTTTGATAGCGAACAACATGGTTTAGCGATAGTTTCTTTTTCTGATTATAACTTTTGGACAGGGCAGCGTAAAAATGAAATTAAAATAATAGAAACTCATGATGGAGGCAAAACATGGGAAAAAACAGCACTAACTCTGCCCAATAAATATTGTGGGAATTTAGTTACGCAAGTAAAAGATCGTTTGTTATTATCATGCGAAGGTTATAGCAGTGATTTTTATGAATCAATTGACCAAGGGGCTACTTGGCAATTAGTGCGAGAGCACGAAAATTTTTAGATCTTATATAAAATGCGAATAAAAAAGGGAAGCCTAGCTTCCCTTTTTTATTGCTGCTTAGTGTTAACCATAACAGGCCAAAATATCATCAGCAGCTTTTGCCGCTATCATCATGGTTGGGGCATTAGTATTGCCACTAATTAACGTTGGCATGATTGAAGCGTCTACTACACGTAAGTTCTCTAAACCATGCACTTTGAGTGTTTGATCAACCACTGCCCATTCATCATTGCCCATTTTACATGTGCCAACAGGATGATAAATGGTATTGGCTTTATTTTTTATAAAGTCGAGAATTTCATCATCTGTTTGGCAGTTTTTTCCAGGTAAAATTTCAGCGCCATTGTTTTCGGCTAAAGGTGACTGAGCCAATATATTACGTGCAATTTTAACCGCTTTGATCATCAGTTGTTGATCTTCAGGATGACTAAGCATATTCAGTTGAATTTTCGGGTGTAAATTAGGGTTACGGCCGTTTAATGCGACAAAACCTCGACTTTTTGGACGCAACATACAAGTGTGTAATGAAATACCATAATTGAGTAGCATTTTATTGTTTCTACCATGATCATCCATTGCCGCAGGAATAAAGTGTAATTGTAAATCGGGACGAGCCAAGCGAGGGTCTGACTTTATAAAGCCACCAGCTTCAGCAACACTTGAGGTTAAAATACCGCGCCGTTTACTTATATATTGCCACACTTGTTTTATAAACCACCAAGCCGCTTTCGGGCGATAGGCAAGCAAGTCACTACGGTGATGATGATTAACAACCATAACATCGACATGATCTTGCAAATTTTGTCCAACCCCTTTGAGTTCATGTATTAGATTAATATTATGTTGGGTTAACTCTTCTTGAGGGCCAATACCTGAAAGCATGAGTAGTTGTGGCGAATTAAACGCGCCTGCACTTAAAATAATTTCTTTGCTGGCGGTAAGTTGTTGTAACTTACCTTGTACTTTTACTGTAACAGCAGTGGCTTTTTTATTTTCTAGTATAATTTTTTGTACTAGCGCATCAGTTATAACGGTAAGATTAGCACGGGATAAATTTGGCGTTAAAAATGCGGCAGCAGCACTGTGTCGTTGACCTTTTTTTTGCGTGACTTGATAGTAACCAATCCCTTCTTGCTGAAAACCATTAAAATCCTCATTATAAGGATAGCCAGCTTGTTGAGCGGCACTAATAAAATCGTCACCAACAGGAATTTTAGAACGAGAGTCAGCAACATTGAGTGCACCATTGACACCGTGCAGTTCACTCTCACCGCGCTCTTGATGTTGAGTTGCTTTAAAGTAGGGTAAAACCTTGTCAAAACTCCATTGATCGTTACCTAACTGAGCCCAGTGGTCATAATCTTCTTTTTGCCCGCGAATATAAAGCATGGCATTGATAGAACTACTACCCCCTAAGGTTTTACCGCGAGGGTTAAATATTTGGCGATTATTTTGTGTGCTTTCTGGCGAAGAATTAAATTGCCAGTTAAGGGTTTTGCTTTTCATTAACTCGATAACACCAAGCGGTAAATGAATGCTCCAGTGCTTATCTCGAGGGCCAGCTTCAAGTAAACAAACTTGGTAGCGGCCACAGGCTGAAAGCTTATCAGCTAATACACAACCAGCAGAGCCACCACCAATAATAATAAAGTCATAAGTCGCCATTTTTATTTCTTATTGTAATCCATAGGTCTGACCACTATGAAATAAAAATAAAGGTTTTTCAAGTTTGCTTGGTTAATTTTTAGGTAAATTAAACCCAGTTGCTTTAATATTAACTTGTTTTAAATCGCCATATTTTTTTACTTGGTCTTTAATTTCAGAGGCTTTACCAATAATAACCATTTGTAGGTTATCTTTAGGGAAATAACGAGTGATCAGTTGCTTAGTTTTAGCAACGGTTAATGAATTAACTTGCTGTTCAAAAGTATTAATATAGCTTTCGTCAACGTTATAAGCATACATTTGTGCTAGCAAAGCACTTAAATCTTCAGAGGTTTCAAATTTTGGTGGAAATTTTCCTTTTACATACGCTTTTGCTGAAGCCAGTGTTTGTTCATCAATGCCTTGTTGCCATAAACGCAAATAAGTTTTTAAAGCTAAATCAATAGCTTCAACGGTAGTGCTAGTCTTGGTAAACGTTGAAATGGCAAAAGTTCCGCCTTTACTGTAACTTATAAACTTACTACGAGCACCGTAAGTAAGCCCTGAGTTTACGCGTAAGGCATCGTTTAACCATGAAGTAAAACGCCCCCCTAAAATGGTGTTAATTACCGAAATACCAACACGATCAGGATTATTTTTAGCAATACCTAAACCCCCAATCATAAAGGTTGATTCAATAGCATCATCTTTATTGACTAATAATACCTTCGCTTTAGTAATATCTTGAGGAATCTTCACTTTATTATGTTTTATTGTGTGGGTATTTTTCCAAGCAGAAAAGTGTTCTTTTAGCTGTTGTAACATGGCGTTGCTATTAAAATCACCTACAACGATAATGGCAGCATTTTGAGGTTGATACCAAGTACGATAAAAAGTGCTTAGATCAGATAATGTTATTTGTTGAACTGAATTTTTATCGCCTTGTACCAGAGAACCATAGCCTTTTTCACCAAATACTAAACGATTAAAATAATTATTTATCACCGCTTTAGGGCTTTCTTTGGCTTGCTCTAGACGTAATAAATGTTGATTTTTGTACTGTTGAAATGTTTGTTTATCAAAACGAGGAGTTAATAAAACTTCTTGTAGTAAAGTTAGCATGCGTTGTTGATCTTTTTTGGCAAAAGAACTGTTAACGACTGATGATTCTAAGTCGGCATAAGTGGTTAATTGTGCACCAATAAAGTCAACTGTTTCATTAAGTTGGGTTTTAGTGTGTTGTTTTGTGCCGAGCATTAAATTTTTAGCGGTGAGATAGGCAAGCCCGCTAAGTTCATTGTCATCAACTGCACCTGCTTTGATGACAATATTAACATCGATAAGCGGTACTTCATGTTGTTCCATTAAATAGAGCGTAAGCCCATTATCTAACGTAATTTTTTGGTGTTCAGGTAGCGTGTAATTTGCCAGTGCTTGACTACAAAAACAGCTGAAAACAAAGCCAAATAAAATATTATAAATCCGCATTATTGCTATCCTTTTGTGAAGATAAAGTACCGACAGTGCGATTAGATTTTATTAAATACTGTTGAGCAACACGCTGAATGTCTGCAGTGGTTACTTTATTGTAAGCATCAGGGGCAGAGAATAATTTTTTATAATCATCAAAATAGAGCTCATAAGTACCCAAAGTATTTGATTTTCCGTTAATTGTTGCCATGGTGCGATAAAAGTCAACCAACTTAGTATTTTTAACTTTTTCAAGCTCTTGCTGGCTAACACCGTCTTTTATAATGCTGTTTACTACTTGAATAATGGCTTGCTTTAAGGTTTTTGCCTCTACATTTTTTGCCGCTACGGCATAAATATAAAATAAATTGGCATCAATAGTTTTAGGTAAATAAGTAAACACACTACTGGCTAACTGTTGCTCATCAACTAAGACTTTGTATAAACGAGAGCTTTTTCCCGTCGCTAAAATATCATTGAGTATTGATAGGGCGTAGTAGTCTGGATGTTGGGTGTTAGGTACATGATAAGCAAACATTAAGTTAGGAGTTGTCACCGAAGCTTTATGCAAATAAACAGTGCGCTCACCTTGCTGTTTAGGCTCTACTGTATGTACTTTGCGTGGTTTAGGTTGAGGCGCAATGGGCTCGAAATATTTTTTCGCTAATTTTTTTACTTGCGCTAATTTAATGTCTCCGCTGATCACGACAACTGCATTATTCGGTGCATAATAAGTTTTATGGTACTGCTTAAGATCGGCTAAGCTCCAATGTTCGATATCTGAGGCATGACCAATAATAGGCCAACTGTAAGGGTGGGCTCGAAATGCTGCCCCTTTAACTTCTTCCCAAATAGCTTGAAAATTAGAGTTTTCTAACCCCGTTGTACGTTCAGAGCTAACGACACCACGCTCACTTTCAACAATTTTTTCGTCAATAATGAGGTTTGCAATACGATCAGCTTCGAGATCAAAAATAACTTCAAGCGCATCACTGGGAAACCAATCAGTGTACACGGTTAAATTTTCAGTAGTGTAGGCATTGTTTGAACCACCCGCTGCTTCCATAGTGCGATCAAACATTTTTGGCCCATATTTTTTAGCGCCATTGAACATCATATGTTCAAAGAAATGAGACAAGCCGGTAATTCCAGGATATTCATTGCGAGAACCGACTCGCCAAAAAAAGTACATATTAGCATTAGGAATAGAATGATCTTCTAACACAATGATTTTCATTCCATTTTTTAAGGTAAATGTTTTAACATTTTCAACGGTTGTCATGGCTAAACTTGAGCTAGAAAACAAGCCTAATAAAAGAAGAAAGCTAAAGAATTTAGATTTCATTAAATTACTCCAAAGTTGTTATTAACACGTTGATGTTAATAACTCAAAACTAAAAATTAACAATATATTAATACAGAAGGTTTGGCTAGGGAGTTGGTGAGAATAAAACTGGCTTTCGTCGCATTTATGTTTTTATGTTTTTATGTGAAAGTGCATAAATGCGCGTGTTGATCTTTGGAGGATTATGACAAAAGGTGTTGAAATTAAAAAGGCCAACCTATAAATGGTTAGCCTTTTACATGATCAGAGTTAAATTAAGGTATTATTTTAACCCTAATACTTTCTTACCTTGCTTAAAAACAATATCAACCGGAATATTAGCGCTTTCAAGTTTTGCTAAGCTTTTGGCAAGTTCAGGTTTTACGATACCGCTTTCTTTAACGAGTTTATCAACACCTTGATAATCACCATTGCCTTGTAGCATTAAAATGAGTTTAGATAAGGAATCAATAGCTTCTGTCATTTTATCTACGTCAACACGATATAAACCTTGTTCATTTTGTGTAAAAGCACCTTGCTCGGCAAAATAATTAAAGCGTACCATATTGGCTTTACCATGAGCAGAACTAGCACCAAAACGTACAGAGCGGAAGATACCGGTTAAAAATGTGGTGTAATAATCTTCTAACTTGCCTTCATCAATTACGCCTTTGGCCAGTAATTGTCTGACCATGTATAATCCAAGTATATCCGCTTTACCTTCTTCTAAAGCTGAAGCATGTTCTTTTAATGCTTGGCGTACAGTGCCTTTGTTATTGATGGTGTTTTTAATACCTAAACCATGGGCGACCTCATGAAACATAGTATTGGCAAAAAACGCCGTAAAGGTAACATTTTTACGTTGTTCAGGTACGATAAGTTGTTCTGCTATAGGAAGCATGATGGCGTCAAATTTAGCACGCATAGCGTTTTTAAGTTGCAGGCGGCGTGTTCCTTTTTTGAGTTGTACTTCTTCGTCATTAGGTAGGTTAATCGCAATGGTTTTGCCACCTGAATTGGCATGGCCAGCATAATAAATAACCTCATAGGCATTTAAATCAGCATCACTCCCTGGCATTTCTGCTTTGTATTTTTTAGTTACGGGCAAGCCTTTTTGTAATTCAGGTAAATATGCTGCGTATTTTGCAAGTTTTTTACTCCATGAAAGATCTTTTAATAACACATAAGACTCAAAGGCAGCGCGATAGCCAAAAAGTTGATCTTCATAAGTTTCTATTGGCCCAATAACGACATCAAGTAAGTTGTCTTTCATATCCATCCATGCAAAATCTGACGCTTGGTAATCGTCATTACGCAATGCTTTTGCACGCATCTTCAAGTAATTGCTAAATGCTTTATTATCGGCAAAGCTTGCGGCTTTTTCTAAAATAGAAGCAATACGGTTTATTTGATCGCTGTATTGTTCAGAATAGGGAATGGCAATGAGTTGGCCTTTAGTATCACGCCTAACTACAGAATAAAGCCCTTTTTTATCAGCAAATTCAGCTTGCTCAAATTCAGCTTTACTCATATCAGCAGGATAAAATTCTGCGCCTAATTTTTTTTCACCATATCCACTTAAAAAAGGTTTATCGCCGTTTAAACGATCCCACGGGCCGTAGTTTATTTCAGCAAAACGGCGTACTTTTTCATCTTTAATACGCGCTAAAAATTCTGTTTTATCTTGGTAAAAAGCTTGTTGCCAAAAAAGATCATCAATAATTTTTGAGGCATCAATTAACAGCGAAACTAATTGTTTTTGATTGGCAGACAGAGGGGTTAAATCTGCATTAAGCGTTACTTCTTTGTATATATTTAAGCGATTTTCATATTGGGGTAATAAGTTAATATTAGTATTGTTTTGTGTTGTTTCTTGTTGGTTACAAGCCGTTAATGTGCTTGCGACTAAAATGAGTGTTGCAGCTATTTTTGATCGTTTCATTATGATGTTATCCGAAATAAATATCCGGCTAGAGACTAGAAAAAATTGTGCTTAAGTGCAAGCTGTGTTTTAAAAAATTATGCCTAAATTGAAAAATAGTGATAAAAAAACCGACAATAAAGTCGGTTTTTAAAAAGAGCTTTAAAAAATGAATTATTAAAGTGCTTTGATTCTTGCGTTCAAACGGCTCTTACTACGAGCAGCTTTATTTTTGTGAATAAGCCCTTTAGCGGCAAAACGATCTAAGATCGGTGTTGCAGCAGCAAATTCTTTTGTTGCAAGCTCTTTGTCGCCTGCTTCAATAGCTGCGATTACTTTTTTAACTAAAGTACGCATCATTGAGCGACGGCTTGCATTATGTTGGCGGCGCTTTTCTGATTGGATTGCGCGCTTCTTAGCAGACTTTGAGTTAGCCAAGGTGAACTCCTAAAAATAATAAAATATAGCCAAAATTTAAGGCGACGAAATATGCCTTTTTTTACGGTGTTTGTCAAACTATTTCCGCGTTTATTTTGTTCAATGGCGGTAAAATAATGTTGTTAGGTTATTAAATTATCCTACAGTGAATCGTACTGTGAAAAACTAACCGCAGCGCATTATAGCAAAAGCTCGCTTTAAGCGCTTGTTTATTACCTTAAAGCTACCGCATAATACGCAGGGGTTTATTTTATCATTAGCAAGGCTTTCTTTTGAGTAAAAAATTAATTAAATCAGGGATAATTGTCAGTGTTATGACGCTTATTTCTCGTGTGCTTGGTTTGGTACGCGATGTTGTTATTGCCAATATTATGGGCGCTAACAGTAGTGCTGATGTCTTCTTTTTTGCGAATAAAATACCTAACTTTTTACGTCGTCTTTTTGCTGAAGGTGCTTTTGCACAGGCTTTTGTTCCTGTATTAAGTGAATATCGAGCCCAAGATGAAATCAATAATACGAATGAAACTAAACAATTAATTGCGCAAGTTTCGGGTACATTAGGCGTTATTATTAGTGCGGTAACCTTATTTGGTATGCTTGCTTCGCCTTTGTTTGTGATGCTTTTTGGTTTTGGTTGGTTTCTTGATTGGTTTAATGGCGAGGCAGGGAGTGAAAAATTTGAATTAGCATCAACGTTATTAAAAATAACCTTTCCTTATCTATGGTTTATTAGCTTTGCTGCGTTATCGGGGGCGGTATTAAATACATTAGGCAGGTTTGCTGTTTCTGCTTTTACCCCTGTATTACTTAATGTGTGTATTATCGGGGCGGCTATTTACTTATCACCTTTGATGGAAAACCCCGCATTTGCTTTAGCGTGGGGAGTGTTTTTAGGGGGGTTAGTACAATTTTTATTTCAAATGCCTTTTTTATATCGAGCGGGAGTTCTAGTTAAACCCCAATGGGCATGGCATGCAAAGGGTGTAAAAAAAATACGGCAGTTAATTGTACCTGCACTTTTTGGCGTTTCGGTTACGCAGATTAATCTATTACTTGATACTTTGATTGCCAGTTTTTTAGTTACGGGGTCTATCAGCTGGCTGTATTATGCAGATCGTTTGCTTGAATTTCCGTTAGGTTTATTTGGTATAGGTATTGCCACGGTTATTTTACCCGCTTTGTCTAGTTTGCATGCCAAACAAAATAGCAATGAATTTAGTCAAACGCTTGACTGGGCATTACGAGTTGTTTGTTTGTTTAGTTTGCCTGCCATGGTGGGGTTAATTGTATTGGCCAAACCCATTATTATGATTTTATTTATGCGTGGTGAGTTTGACCAAGTTGTGGTATTACAGGTGTCTTACGCTTTGTATGCCTACCTTGCTGGGCTTATTAGTTTTATGTTTATTAAAGTATTAGCGCCGGGTTATTATGCTCGACAAGATACGAAAACACCTGTAAAAATAGGCATTAAAGCGATGGTTGCTAATATGGCTTTTAATTTAATGCTGGCGCCTTTTTTTGGTTATGTTGGGCTTGCTATTGCTACAGCAATGTCAGCTACACTGAATGCTTTTTGGTTATATCAAGGGCTTAAACAACAAAATATATTCACGCTGACTCGTACAACATGGTTCTTTTTAATAAAAATGTTAATTGCGGCTTTAATGATGGCTGCAGGCGTTTATTCTTTTTCACCGCGCTTTGAAATATGGTTAACCATGGAAATAAGTGCACAAATAGTACAATTAGTGCTTATTATTGGCATGGGACTATTGGCTTATTTTAGCTGTTTATTTTTATTAGGGATCCGTTTTAATGATGTAAAAATCACTAAAATAAAGACGGTAACGTAAAACAGCATAAAAAATTTACAGCAATAATGCTGATTCTTAGTAACGACTAATATATAATTCGTCGGTTTTTTATCATCACAAAAACTATTCACCCTAAAAAAATTATGAAGGCTTTTAATCAATGCAGTTAATTCGCGGGCTCCATAATATTCGACCAGAAGATCATGGTTGCGTATTAACGATCGGTAATTTTGATGGTGTGCATTTAGGGCATTGTCGAGTGATCAATGCTTTGGTTGCACAAGCTAAAAAATTAAACTGTCCTGCCGCGGTGATGATATTTGAACCGCAGCCACAAGAGTTGTTTGCACCAGAAAAAGCGCCAGCGCGATTAACACGTTTTCGTGATAAGTATAATTTATTGAAAAAGCTCGGTGTTGATCGGTTAATTTGTGTTAACTTTAATGTTAAATTTGCTAGCATAAGTGCGCAAGATTTTATTGAACAGCTATTAGTCAAACGACTAGGCATTAAGCACTTAATTATTGGTGATGATTTTCGCTTTGGTAAAAACCGCCAAGGTGATTTTACGTTGCTACAAAAAGCCAGTAAAGAATTTGCTTTTGGCTTGTCTGATACGGCCAGCTATAAGCTTGAAAATTGTCGTATTAGCAGCACAGCTATTCGCCAAGCTTTAGAACATGATGATTTAGACGGCGCTGCAAAAATGTTAGGGCGCTCTTATGCTATTTCAGGGCGCGTGGTGCATGGCGATAAGCAAGGCCGAAAATTAGGTTTTCCAACCGCTAATGTATTATTAAAACGCCGCGTATCACCTGTTTCAGGTGTTTATGTGGTTAAAGTAATTTGGCCTAAGGGCCAGCTTGATAAACCGTTATTAGGTGTTGCTAATATCGGTTCAAGACCTACAGTTGCTGGTATTAGACAGCAATTAGAAGTTTATATTTTTAACTTCAATAGTGACCTTTATGGTCAAGCTATTGAAGTGGTATTATTGAAAAAATTACGTAATGAGCAACGTTTTGAATCTTTAGAAGCGCTCCGTGCGCAAATCAAACAAGATAGTGAAGCGGCAAAGCATTATTTACAGTTACAGCAAAATTTATAACAGATTATTGAACGGATAATAAAGTTAATGAGCGATTACAAACACACCTTAAACTTGCCAGAAACCTCGTTTCCAATGAAAGGAAATATGGCAAATCGTGAACCCAATATGTTGAAAGAGTGGGCGAAGCAAGATCTTTATGGAAAAATTCGTGCTGCTAAAAAAGGGAAAAAGTCGTTCATTTTGCATGATGGCCCTCCGTATGCAAACGGCAATATTCATTTAGGTCATGCCGTTAATAAAATTTTAAAAGATATTATTGTTAAAGCGAAAACTTTATCAGATTTTGATTCGCCCTATGTACCCGGTTGGGACTGTCATGGTTTACCCATTGAATTAATGGTTGAGAAAAAAGTTGGTAAGCCGGGCCATAAAGTTAGTGCAGCAGAATTTAGGCAGAAATGTCGTGATTACGCAATTAAACAAGTTGACGGTCAACGTGAAGACTTTAAACGTTTGGGTGTGTTTGCTGATTGGGAAAACCCTTATTTAACCATGGACTTTAAAACTGAAGCCAATATTATTCGCGCATTAGGAAAAATTGCCGAAAATGGTCATTTAGAGCAAGGCTTTAAACCCGTTCATTGGTGTACAGACTGCGGTAGTGCTTTAGCTGAAGCCGAAGTGGAATATAAAGATAAGCATTCGCCTGCAATAGATGTGAAATTTACAGCGCTTGATAACAGCATAAGCGATAAATTCTCTCACCCAGAAGATCATGCAGGCGAAGGTGAAATTAGTGTTGTTATTTGGACAACAACACCATGGACATTACCCGCAAATCGTGCTGTATCGGTTCATCCAAAAGTAGAGTATAGCTTAGTTCAATGTGAAAATGAGCAAGGTAAATTTCGTCTTATTTTAGCTAGTGATTTAGTTGCTGAGTGTATGGACCGCTTTGGTATTCATAAATATCATGCGTTGGGTTTTTGTTTGGGTAGTGCACTTGAAAATCAGCAAGTTAAACATCCTTTTTATGATTTTAGTGTACCGATTATTTTAGGTGAACATGTTACTACTGACTCAGGTACAGGTTGTGTGCATACTGCACCGGGTCATGGTGTTGACGATTTTGTTGTCGGCAAACAATATAATTTAGAAGTGGCTAACCCTGTAGGCGCCAACGGTGTGTATTTAGACGATACACCATTATTTGCAGGGCAACATGTATTTAAAGCCAATGATAGCGTGGTTGAAGTGTTAAAAGAGCATGGTGCATTATTACATCATCATGCTTATGAGCATTCTTATCCGCATTGCTGGCGCCATAAAACGCCTATTATTTTTCGTGCGACACCGCAATGGTTTATTAGCATGGACAAAAATAATCTGCGCCAGTCTTCATTAGCTGAAATCAAAAAAACACAGTGGATCCCCGATTGGGGACAAAGCCGTATTGAATCAATGGTTGAAGGGCGTCCAGACTGGTGTATTTCGCGCCAACGTACTTGGGGCGTGCCTATTGCTTTATTTATTCATAAAGATACGGGTGCTTTGCATCCTCAAAGCATTGAACTGATTGAACAAGTCGCTAAACGCGTTGAAGAAAAAGGTATTCAAGCATGGTTTGACTTAGCTGCAGAAGAACTGATTGGCGATGACGCCAAAGAATACGTGAAAGTTGCTGATACGTTAGATGTTTGGTTTGACTCGGGTACTACTCATTATTCTGTTATTGCGGCGCGAGATGAATTTACTCACCGTGCTGATCTTTATTTAGAAGGTAGCGATCAACACCGTGGTTGGTTTATGTCATCAATGATGACATCGGTAGCTATGCATGGTGAAGCACCTTATAGCCAAGTCTTAACACACGGCTTTACCGTTGATGTTAATGGTCACAAAATGTCTAAATCACTTGGCAATGTTGTTACTCCGAGCCAAATAACCAATAAGCTAGGAGCCGATATTTTACGCTTGTGGACAGCCTCTGTTAACTATACGCAAGAAATTACCGTATCAGATGAAATTTTTAAGCGCCAAGCTGATGCGTATCGTCGTATTCGTAATACATCACGTTTTTTATTGGCTAATATCAATGGGTTTACTCCTAAAACTGATTCGGTTGCGCTAGATGATATGGTTGCGCTTGATCGTTGGATTGTCGGTAAAGCCGCTGAATTACAAAATGATATTATTAACGCGTATGAAAATTACGAATTTCACGTTGTGGTGCATAAATTAATGAATTTTTGTACCAATGAACTTGGCGGCTTTTATTTAGATATTATCAAAGATAGACAATATACCGCTAAACGTGATGGTAATGCGCGTCGCTCATGTCAAACGGCGATGTATTTAATTGCTGAAGCCATGACTCGTTGGATGGCGCCTATTTTATCTTTTACCGCACAAGAAATTTGGCAAGCATTACCAACACCTGCAAGTGGTGAGCGTGATGAGTTTGTGTTTACTCATGTTTGGTTTGATGGCTTAGCTTTATTACCCGCAAGTGCTGAGCTTAATAATGATTTCTGGCAAACTATTTTAGCCGTTAAAGCTGAAGTAAATAAAAACTTAGAGTTAGCGCGTAAAGAAAAAATTGTTGGTAAGTCACTTGAAGCTGCGGTTACTTTATACGCAACTCCGATATTGGCTGAAAAATTAGCAAAACTTGCTGAAGAATTACGGTTTGTTTTATTAACCTCAGCGGCAAAAGTTGAAGTAGTTGATACCGCGCCTAATAATGTTATAGCAACTGAAATTGACGGTTTATGGATGACAGTTACAGCAACGTCAGGTAAAAAATGTGAGCGTTGTTGGCACTTTACTGATGATGTAGGAGCAAACGAGCAATACCATGACTTATGTGGTCGTTGTATTACGAATATTGATGGCGAAGGAGAGCAACGACGTTTTGCTTAAACGTTGTTTAATGGTATGAACAATAAAAAATCAGCTATATCTTGGCTATGGCTAACATTGGTGATGTTAGTGATTGATCAAGCAACTAAACATTGGGTTGCCGGTACCTTTTCTTATGGTGAAAGTATTAACGTGTTGCCCTTTTTTAACCTGACTTATGTACATAACTTAGGCGCAGCTTTTAGTTTTTTAGCTGATCAAGCGGGTTGGCAACGTTGGTTTTTTGCAACTATTGCTTTTATTGCCAGTATAATCTTTACTGTGTGGTTGATTAAAACGCCCTCTTCAGATAAAAAGCTTGCTATGGCGTTAGCGTTAATGCTTAGTGGTGCAGTAGGTAATTTAATTGATAGAGTGCTTTTAGGGTATGTTATCGATTTCTTAGATTTTTATATTCAAGATTATCACTGGCCGGCGTTTAATGTTGCTGACTCAGCAATTTTTATTGGTGCTGCTATTTTGATCTTCGATTCATTTAAAAAAGAAGCTGCTGAAAAAGCACTTCTGAAACAAAACAAGTAGTTGTAAGTTATTATGTTAAACATTATTGAAAGTCATTCAAGTGTTATTGCTCACATCACCATGAAGTTGAGTGATGGTTCCGCAGCTGATAGTACTAAAGTAAACAACAAGCCCGCTAAACTTAATTTAGGCGATAATAGCTTATCAGCCGCCTTTGAAGCTGAAATTATTGGTTTAAAAGCTGGCGATACTAAAGAGTTTACTTTAGCGGCCAAAGATGCCTTTGGAGAACCCAACCCTGATAATATTCATTATGTTGATAAAGCGCGCTTTAACCAAGAGGCGCCTGCGAAAGTGGGTAATATTATTACTTTTACTCAGCCTGGCGGTGTTGAAATACCCGGTATTGTTAAAGAAATTTCGGGGGATTCAGTAACCGTTGATTTTAATCATCCTCTTGCAGGGCAAGATATTACGTTTGTTATTGATATTGTCGACGTGCTAGCGAAGGACACTTAACATTATGGAAATTATTTTAGCGAATCCTCGAGGATTTTGTGCTGGTGTTGATCGCGCCATTAGTATTGTAAATCGTGCTTTAGACTTATTTGGTGCGCCTATTTATGTTCGTCATGAGGTGGTTCACAATAAGTTTGTGGTCAATAGCTTAAAAGATCGAGGTGCGATATTCGTGAATGAACTTGATGAGGTGCCAGATGCAAGTACCGTTATTTTTAGTGCGCATGGTGTAGCAAAATCGGTACGTGATGAAGCAAAAAAACGTGGCTTAAAAGTTTTTGATGCCACATGCCCGTTAGTGACTAAAGTTCATATGGAAGTATCTCGTGCAAGTCGTAAAGGGATTGAATGTATTTTAATCGGCCATGCTGGTCACCCTGAAGTTGTTGGTACCATGGGGCAATACGATAATGAAGCCGCGGGTATTTATTTAGTCGAATCGGTTGAAGATGTGGCGAGACTAAGCGTTAAAAACCCTGAGCAACTTTTTTTTAGTAGCCAAACAACCTTATCTGTTGATGATACTCGTGATGTTATTAATGCCTTAGTTAAAAAATTTCCTCATATCGAAGGCCCGCGTAAAGATGATATTTGCTATGCAACGCAAAACCGCCAAGATGCAGTCAGAGCTATTGCTGAAGATGTTGACTTATTACTTGTTGTGGGGGCGAAAAATAGTTCAAACTCAAATCGCCTTAGGGAATTAGCAGATAAATTAGGTACAACGGCCTATCTGATTGATACTGCAAATGATATTGATAAAAACTGGTTGAAAAATACTCATAAAGTAGGCGTGACTGCTGGTGCATCGGCGCCTGATATCTTAGTTCAACAGGTATTAAAATTCTTGGAAAATCAAGGAGCTAAAAAAATAAAACAATATAAAGGTAAAGAAGAAGATATTGTATTTGCAGTACCAATAGAATTGCGTTAACCTTAAAGTTGAGTAAAAATCAACCAGAATGATGTAGTCGGTTGACAAAGGTTCACATTTTTATAACAAGTTGTTAGTATAAACAATAGGGATGTTGGGTGAATTTTTGTAAAAAAGCTACTCGTTATATGGATATAAGGTATGGGTTAATGCAGTACACATTAGTGATATTTAGCACATATATTCAGCTACAGAGGTATTTTGGCGAAACCAAATTTTCCTTTCTTTTTTCTCGTGTCCAACATTTCTTAAATAACTTTTCTTGCGCCTCATGCCACAGGAGGTCAAATGGCGAGTAAAAAAACATATAAAACAAATCAAAAAGGGATGACTTTCATCGAAGTACTTGTTGCGCTTGTCATTCTAGTTACGGGTATTTTTGGGGCTGTAGCTATGCAAGCTGCTGCTAAAAAAGGTAGCTTTGATGCTATGCAACGTTCATTAGCTTCTAGCTTAGCACAAGATATTATCGAGAGAATGCGCAGTAATGAT
>WFQC01000085.1 GCA_015487235.1 Alteromonadaceae bacterium | reverse complement strand
TACCTATTTTATGTCAAAAAATAAATCATTTAAGCGAATATAAAAGTTTTGTACTAGGGTTTGATCTTGTGGGGTTAATTCGTTCTTTGCCTGTTTTATTTTTTCAAATACGCTGCAATATAATTGTTTGGTTAATGGTTGATGTTCATCACCAAAGTGGGTAGCTTCAAGTGCGATAAAGCCTCGAATATAGCTGCTGGCAAATAAAGTATTTTGATCGCTGTTTTGTTCGACAAGTTGATCAAAATATTGGTATAAATCGGTTAATTTTTTTCTACACATTTTTCTTGTCTTGATTGTTATTGTGGTGAGCTTATTGGGTATAACACCTGATCTTTGTAGCCTGTTGTTATGGCCACATAGCCAGATAATTCTTGATCTAATTCACTGTCTCCAGTATCTGCTATTAAAGGTCTTTTATCTAAAGCCATTAATTTTCGTTTAGTGGCAATAATGATAATGTTATCTTTACCGCCCTGTTGCGCCAAAATTAAACGAATAATACGCGGGCTAAGTTGTTGATTTCCTCGACCAAATATATGCCCTTGCCCACCAATTAAGGTGATCACTAACTTCGCGACAACACCTTGTTGTTGATAACTATTTAGTATGTTCCACAATTGCTCTTCGCTAAGATCATTGGCGATAAGTGCTTGCTGATAAACAAGATCAACACCGAGCAACGTATTTTCTAAACCAAGTTCAGCCATTAAAAAGGCTGTGGTTGAACCCGAGCCAATAATAAAAAGCTCATCTTCCATATTATCAATCACATCTGCCGCTATATCCTGTAATACCAGCTCGTCAGACTCTTTACCACCTGACTTTACCGCTTGAACATAGCGTAATTCACAAGGCACTTGCATTTCGCCATAACGCTTGGCTTTTACCACGCCTTGACGAAATAAACTTTCATCAATATCCATAACATCAGCTTCCGTTAGCGTTACCAGTTGCTGTGTTACCATTAATTCAACTACGCGTCCCGCAGCTTTTGGTGTAACGGCATAAACCCCTGAATGTATTTTACAACCAGCAGGGATCCCTAATACGGGAAAACTATCACCAACCACAGAGCAAATATTGCGAGCCGTTCCATCACCACCAGCAAATAATAAAATATCTACACCCGCTTTAATCAATGCGTTAACGGCATTTTCAGTATCTTGAGCACTTGTTTCTTCGCAAGAAGCTTGGTACACCACTTCAACATTAAAACCTAAGGCTTTAGCACAGTTTTCACCCATTTGATCGCTCGCAGTTAACACTTTTAGTTGCTGCTGGTAAGGTTTTAATATTTCTAGCGCCTGTTTTGCTCGTTGATTTGCTTTAGGGGTTGCCCCGAGCGCCAGTGCTTGACTAACCACGCCATCACTCCCTTTTAGTGCAACACTTCCACCAACGCCTGCAATAGGGTTAATAATAAAGCCTAATTTAAATAAGTAATTATTCGTCATAGTAAAAATTGCTCTTTGGTGAGTGGGTAAGGACTTTGGTAAAACTCTGCTAATACTTTGATAAATTGTTCTGCTCGAGGAGGAAAACCTTGCTCTACATAAATAAGTACTTGTTGATATACTGCTTTTTTAAAACTGACGGTGTCAGCTTCATAACCATTTAAATTATCAGCCGATACATTAAATTTTTTCTGAGCGGCGACACAAAATCCCCACTCTATAGCTTGCGGTTTAATTTCAACTTGTTCAAATGCTTTTTGCTGTTGTTCGTTACGACCATCAGGTTCATACCAATAACCAAAGTCTTCAAGTAATCGTCTTTTTTCTCCCGCAATACACCAGTGTGCAATTTCATGTAAAGCGCTGGCGTAATAACCATGTGCAAAGATAATTTGATGGTAGTTGCAATGCTCATGTGCAGGCAAATAGAGTGGTTCATGACCGCCTTTGATTAAACGAGTATTATAACTATGTAAAAACGTTTGGTTAAAAAGTGTTATTAAATCTTGATAATCATGTTGCATAATTCAGCAATATTCAAGGGCTCAAAGTAAGAAAGCATTTTACTGTATATTTTGATCAAAAACAGTGTTTATTGACATAAGCTTTCGAATGAAATTCGGATATAAAGCTCTCAAGCAAAATTAAAGTTTTATATAAATCGAAAAGCAATGGAATAACAGCACAAAAGCGGTGTAATATAAGGCAAACGTAATCATTTAAATTTTGAGCGATGACTATAAAAAAACTTGATGATATCGACTTACGCATTTTAACAATTTTGTATAAAAATGCCGATATAACGAATAAAGAATTAGCAGCACAAATAGGCATAGCTCCTTCTACCTGTTTAGAGCGAGTGAAACGTCTCAAGCATAATGGTGTTATTAAAAATGCTTTTATTGACGTTAATTTAAAAACTATCGGCGGAAATATTGAAGCTATCGCTGCAATTCGCCTACAACCATACAATAAAGAAATAGTGAATAAGCTAAGAGACGATTTACTACAACTTCCTGAAATTATCAGTATGTATCATATGGGTGGTAGTTATGATTACTTTATTCATATGTCGGTAAGAGACAGTGAGCACTTACGTAACTTTGTTTTTGAAGCAATTACTTCTCGCGATGAGGTAACCACCGTTGAAACATCACTAATTTTTGAACATAGTCGTTCGGGCGTATTACCTAACTTTGAAGATGAATAAAAATTAATGAAGTTCACAGATAGCCATTGCCATCTTGATTTTGATGAATTAAAACAAGATTTACCCAATTTACTCGCCCAGTGCAAGCAATTAGGCATTCATCGTATTGTTGTACCCAGCATAGATCCAAGTAACTGGCAGTCAGTGCTATCTTTAGCAAATGAAAATAATTCAGTAACAGTAATAGCTGCTTTAGGGATACACCCGTGGTTTTTAACTGAACTATCAGAACAAGCTCTTGACGACTTAGCTAATCTACTTGCTCAAGAGCATTCATCTATTTGTGCCATTGGCGAAGCAGGCATTGATGTACCCATTAGTGAGCAACAGAGTAACCTAACAAAACAACTACATTTTTTTGACTATCAGCTACAACTGGCCAAACAATATCGCCTGCCTATATTAGTTCACCACCGCCGTTCACATCAACATATCTTAGCGCTATTAAAACAGTACCAATTAGAAAAATCAGGTATTATTCATGGTTTTTCAGGAAGTTATCAACAAGCAGTAGATTATTTAGACTTAGGATTCAAACTTGGTGTTGGTGGCACAATTTCGTATCCACGAGCGCAAAAAACGATTGAAACGATTAAACGCCTGCCCTTAAACAGCCTTGTGCTAGAAACTGACGCACCCGCAATGCCTTTATACGGATTTCAAGGTAAAAGTAATACACCTTTGCAATTAATTAAAATTTTTGAACACCTAGTCAAGATAAGAAGTGAGTCTGCTGAAACCATAGCCGCACAGCTTGAAATCAATAATAACGATTTATTTGCTCGCTAAGAGTTCACTAGCTCAGCCTAACAAATGCCTCTCTAGTAGCTCGCTTAACGTACTAAACGAAAGCTTTGTCGACTAAAACGGTTTAAGCCTCGCGTTAATAAAAAGCCAATTAAGCCCGCAATCATTAACATTAAGCGCTCAAGCTGACTTTTATCACGTTCAGCCTGAGTGAGCGTTTGTGTTATTAGTGGTTTGTTAATTGTTAAACGCAAATACCCCTGTACTTCAGCAATGCCATTTTTTACTTGATCAAGACGGCGTATTTCTCGCACAAAAGGAATATATTGTGCCGATATTTTTTGCTTATCATTTAAATGAGCATAAATTTCATTCATTGTAGGATCATTATTAACATTGATAATAAGTTGCCCTGTTTCATCATAAAAACTCACTGAATTTACGGCTTTTGCAACAACCAAAGTGTCTAAGTATTTTTTCAACGCATTATTTTGCTGCTCAGTTTTATTATCAGCTAATAATTGGCTTACTGCAGCACTTGCTTGTGCGATATAGTCTTGCCCTATTGTATTAAAATGCTTATTAATCACCGCTTTACTTTGCTGGTCGCTTGCGATCCAAATATTCATCACCACAATAATTAATACAATAGCTATAGCTAATTGCATTATTTTATTATAAATCGACGAAAGTTTAGGGTATAAAGGCAATTCTGTTGATGACATAACAACATAAAAATAAAAAAACACGTAATAACACTATAGAGCTTTATTCGTTTATTTTAAACTATTATCAGCCATTACCTTTAATTTTCAGTAGGATAAATTGTGACTCAATCGTTAAATACTCCAATCGCTAGTTTTAGCCCAAATGACTTAATTAACACCATTGTATTGCACCAAAAACAAACAATTGACCACAATATTACTGAAAATAACCTTGAACTTATTGTTTTTGCAGACATAAGCCTAACGCAATTATTAACACTAGCTGATTACTGCCAAGTAAGTATTGTGATGCTTAATACCATAAATCAGCGAAATGATAAGCAAAGTTATCGTTTTAATGTGCAATGTCGTCACCTTGAGAATGCGGTTGCTAAGCTCGCTTTATTTAGCCAGCAACATCATGTAGAAGCCGCCTTAATAAAAAATGCGCCTGTGCTAAAAGATGCAGGGCTATTAGTCATGGATATGGACTCAACAACCATTGAAATTGAATGTATTGATGAAATAGCGGCACTTGCAGGAGTTGGTGAACAAGTCGCAGAAGTGACCGAATTAGCCATGCAAGGTAAATTAGATTTTACACAAAGTTTACACCAACGTGTTGCTAAACTTGCAGGGGCGTCTGAAAATATCTTAATTGAAGTCTGTAACAATCTACCATTAATGTCAGGATTAAATACATTAGTAGCACAACTAAAACAGCATAATTGGCGTATAGCAATAGCTTCAGGTGGTTTTACTTACTTTGCTAATCACCTACAAACACAACTTAACTTAGATGATGTTTTTGCCAATCGGCTTGAAATTATTGAGGGCAAACTTACTGGTAAGGTTTTAGGAAACGTGGTTGATGCACAAGCAAAGGCTGAGTCTATTAATCTTTTGCAAAAAAAATATCAGATAAGCCCCCAACAAACGGTCGCGATGGGCGATGGAGCAAATGATCTATTAATGATGAAAGCAGCGAACTTAGGGGTAGCCTTTCATGCTAAACCGATTGTCTTAGCACAAGCTGATGCTTGTATTCACTACGCAGGGCTCGACTTATTATTGCACTGGTTAAAATAATAAAACATCAGTAAACGTTATGATTGGGCGAATTAGGCTATAAAATCTGGGCTCTGCTTAATATATGATGCATTTTCAAGTGATGTGAATATATACCCATGTTACCTCAAGATGCGAGTTTCAAGGGTATAATACCAAGTTGATTAAGTTCTTTCCCACTCAGCGAGAATTAAAAGGCTTAGAGGCAAGACATTGATTGAAGAGAATGGTTGTTCCCTTGTCAAAATCAATAACGCAGCATATAAGCCTTTTAAACTCGCCCTTCGGGAGCTTGCTCGATGCCCGCTAACTGCGTTAAATTTATTTGATTTAGAATGACTAGATCTAAATAAATTTGCCTTGTTATTGAACATCGAGCATAGCTCTGAGTTGGGAAGAAATTTAATCAAATTAATGGTATGGACCCTCTCCACTCCACTTACGGCTTCAAATGAGTCAATATAGGGTTGAATAAACTTCTATATACAGAAAAAGAGAGAGGGTCACATGAATACTATAACAATCGGATTGGATATCGCCAAATCAGTTTTTCATTTGGTTTGTATG
>WFQC01000084.1 GCA_015487235.1 Alteromonadaceae bacterium | reverse complement strand
CTTAAGGCACTATATGCTACGGCAGCATGTGGCTCTGTTATATAACCCAGTTTGGCAATTTGGCGTACTGTCATTTGAGTTTCTTCTTCGTCAACAGCACTGGCTATTACACAATCACTGGCAACAATGCCCGCTTTTAGCATATGCTCAACCCGCGGCCAGTTGTTGGGTTTGCTTACATCCATTGCATTTGAAATAGTGGCAATCGTTTCATGGGGTTGCCATTGCCCCGTTGCTAAATAACGCGGTACGGTATCGTTGCTGTTAGTAGCCGCAATAAAGCGCTTTATCGGTAATCCCATGGCTTTAGCTAATAAGCCTGCGGTTAAATTACCAAAATTACCACTGGGCACAGAAAAAACAATATCAGGTAAAGCTTGCTCACCATTTTGTCGGCTTAATTGGGCAACCGCTTCAAAGTAATAACATATTTGTGCTAAAAGTCGGCTTATATTAATAGAGTTAGCCGAGTTTAAGCCGATAGCTTTCGCTAAACTTTGATCATCAAAAGCGGCTTTAACTAATGCCTGACAATCATCAAAACTCCCCTGAATGGCAATTGTTTCAATATTATCGCCTAATGTGGTGAACATTTTTTCTTGCAGTAAACTAATTTTACCTTTGGGGTATAAAATCACCACACGAATATTCTCTAAGCCATGAAAAGCATGAGCAACAGCTGCACCAGTATCGCCTGAGGTTGCCGTTAAGATGGTAATTTTTTCATTGTTTTGTGCTTTTTTAGTAAAGTGCTGTAGGCATTGCGCCATAAAACGCGCACCAAAGTCTTTAAAGGCTAAAGTGGGGCCATGAAATAATTCTAAAATAGCACTGTTTTCATTGATTGGTTGCACTTGAGCAGGAAAATTAAAGGCACGCGTGATAATAGTGGTTAACTCACTCTTTGATAAAGAGTCTTCAACCAAGGGATGCAATATTTTTACGCTACGTTCAACTAAAGGTAATTGCAGTAATGCTTTAATATCAGTAAATTGAGGCACTGACTTAGGAAAGAATAAACCTTGATTTTTTCCTAAACCTTGACGAACCGCTTGTTCAAAACTGACCTCTTGATCATGTGCTTTTAAATTATAAAATTTCACTTACTTATCCTCGTTTAAAATACTTGAACCTTGGCGTTCTACTTGGCAAATATGCACAAACCCTTCACCTGCTTCATCTGCAGCCTTTTGCAGGTAGTTTTCACTTAACCACTGTGCAAATTGCTCTGCTTGCGCTTTATTATCGCTAACACAAAAAAGTGTTGGTCCTGAGCCAGAAATACCCACCGCTAATGCCCCTTGTGCCATTAAATAGCGTTTACTTTGCAGATAATTAGGCAGTAATTGCTTACGGTAAGGTTCAGCCACAACATCAGTTAAAACAGCAAAAGCTTGCTGCTTGTCTTGACGATAGCAAGCATCAACAAAAGTAGCTAAATTTTGACCATATTGAATGAGATCAGCGCGGCTATAATGAGTTGGTAATACTTCTCGCGCGGCTTTAGTAGAGACCTCAATACCCGGATAAGCCATAATGAAATAGCAATCGTCAAAGTCAGGTAAACGACGCGTAATAATATTTTCATCACTGACCATCAGTTGTAATCCCCCTAAAAAACAAGGAGCTACATTATCATAGTGCAAGCTACCACTTATACTGGCTTCCATTTGCCCCATCATTTTTAATAGGGTTTCATCACTAAATATAGGCTGTTGTACTCGTTTTTCATAAAAAGCATTAAGCGCATGAAGCGTTGCCACAACTGAGCAAGCACTTGAACCTAAGCCACTGCCTACTGGCATTTTTTTATCTAATATTAATTTAACCGCTGTAACAGCATGCCGTGATGTCTTCAGTTTTTCATTAAAAAGCGCTAAACATTGCCAAACAATATTATCTTCTTTTTTCGCTGGTAATTTATTAGCAAAGTTACCAATAACGGTAAGCTCATTGCAGGGTGCCGATTCAACACTAACAATATCGCCCAATAAAACACCCTCAATAGGTTTTACTGCAAGCCCTAACACATCAAAACCAACACTCACATTACCAATAGAAGCTGGAGCAAAAACAGAAACTTTATCAGACATTAGTGTTGTTGCTCCCATGCTAGTGTTCTTAATAAATCGCCAAAAACGCCTGCAGCAGTTACCGCTGCACCCGCGCCATAGCCTCGTAACACAAAAGGTAAAGGTTGATAATAACGACTATGAATAGCCAGTGCATTTTCACCTTCTTTAATACTATAAAGTGGGTGTGCACTATCAACAGCTTCTATAGTCACTTGGCATTTTCCTTGAGTAATATTACCAATATAGCGTAATACTTTGCCTTCAGCTTTTGCTTGCGCAACTTGTTCGCTGATTTGTTGATCAAGCTGAGTAAGGTTTTTCATAAAGGTGTCAACATCACCGCTGGCATCAAAACTTTCAGGTAATACCGATTGTACTTTTATATCACTTAATTCAAGTGTCATGCCCGATTCTCTTGCCATAATCAATAACTTACGCGCAACATCCATCCCCGATAAATCATCTCGAGGATCGGGCTCAGTAAAACCATTTTCTTTCGCTATTGCAGTAGCTTGTGACAAACTCATGCCATCTTCTAATTTACCGAAAATATAAGACAATGATCCAGATAAAATACCTTCAAAACGTATTAGTTGATCACCCGCTTTAATTAAGTTTTGCAAGGTATCTATCACAGGTAAACCAGCACCAACAGTGGTTTCATATAAAAAGCGACGATTAGTTTTCTGCGCAGCGTTGCGTAGTGCTTGATAATATTGCCAAGTATCAGTATTTGCTTTTTTATTAGGTGTAACCACATGAAAACCTTCTTCAAGGTAATCAACATAACTCATGGCTAATTGTTCATTAGAAGTGCAGTCAACTAATACGGGGTTGATCAAATGATTATTTCGTACAAAGGCTTTAACATTTTCAGCGCTTAGTACCACAGCATCTTTACCTAAAAGCTGTTGCCAGTTTTGTAAATCAATACCCTTTTCATCAAAAACAATGCCTTTACTATTGGCTATACCATAAACTTTTAAATCTATATTTTGTTGTTTTAAGCTTGGCTGTTGTCGTGCAATTTGCGCAATAAGTTCACTACCAACCACGCCACAGCCTACAATAAACACGTCAATTGTTGGCCTGTGGCTAAAAAAGTTTTGGTGGCATACTTTTACCGCATCTGTACATTTTCGCGCTTCAATAACCACAGAAATACTACGCTCAGACGAGTCTTGCGCAATAGCCACCACATTGACACGCGCTTGTGCGAGTGAACTAAAAAACTTGGCAGCCACACCGCGTTGGTGATGCATACCATCACCCACTAATGAAACAATAGATAACCCCCCCTTTAAGCTAATAGGTTCAAGCAAACCGTTAAGTAGTTCTAATTCAAACTCTTCTGCAAGGCTTTGCTTTGCTAATTCAGCTTCATGCGAATAAACACAAAAACTGATACAGTACTCACTGGAAGATTGGCTGATCATTACCAGCGATATATTTTCGCGGCTCATGGTTGCAAATACTCGGCTTGCCATACCTACCATACCTTTCATGCCAGGGCCTGAAACATTGATCATGGTGAGATTATCAAGGTTTGAAATGGCTTTAACTTTTTTCTGTTGATCATTTTCATTAGCGATTAAAGTACCAGGAGCTTGCGGGTTACCTGTATTTTTAATTAAACAAGGAATATGGTACTGCGCAATAGGTCCAATTGTTTTTGGGTGTAATACACTCGCGCCAAAATAAGAAAGCTCCATTGCTTCTTGGTAGGATAAATAATCTAACAGGCTTGCTTCTTCAATAACTCGCGGATCCGCGTTATAAATACCATCAACATCTGTCCAAATTTCACAGCACTCAGCTTGAGCACATACGGCTAAAACGGCAGCCGAATAATCTGAGCCATTACGGCCTAATGTGGTGATTTCACCTTGAGAATTAACACCAATAAAACCCGGCATAATGGCAATATTTGCTAAACCAACATATTGTTTTTGGAAATTTTCTTTACATAAAACTAAATCAGCAACGGCATTTAAAGGTGCGTCGTTAGTGACTAAAAATTGTTCAGGTGCTATTTCATCTACTTGATGCTTTTTCGCTTTAAGTACCGACATTAACATAGCTACACTTAACCGCTCTCCAATACTGATGATACGAGCGCGAATATGCTCAGGGCAATATGACAATAAATTGGCACCTTTTAAATAACGCGTTAATTGTTGTTCCCAATGCGCTAATGCTTGCTCAGCATGTTGATGATCAAAATTTTCAACACTGGCACTTAAATCATCAATAATGGTTTTAATTGATTGCTTAAATAGGGTTAATCCTTGTTCAATAGCTTTATCATCACTAGGGTCTTGCGCTAACGCAACTAAATGATTGGTAACGCCTTGGGGAGCCGAAACAACAATTGCCACAGCTGTTTTTTGGCTAACCGCTTCAATAATGGTAGCAACTTGAACAAACCGTTCAGCACTCGCTAATGAAGAACCACCAAATTTAAGCACTCGCATTTTTTTATCCTCTTAAAAGCAAAAAAGCCCGAGACCTTGTTAGGTCACGGGCTTTGAAAAAAGTAATTTTTTACACGTCAGCCAGCGACCACCATCCGAATACGGGTGGTAGTAATGATAATAATGGTAATGAGTAGGCTGTTTACTTTGTGCATGCTCGGTACAATGCCTGAATATTTTTTAACTGTCAACCACATAATAGTGAATAAAAAGTTATATTTTATGAATAAATTCTCAGGCAGCTTTTTATTCATCCCTCGCTTATATCTATAACAGTGTAAAAAATATCAACAAGTGCTTTTTCTATTGTAAATACAATACGTTAATAAATTTATATACCAAATATTAACTTAAAAGCAATAAACGACATAATTGCAGATACCAGATATAGCAAGGTTACCTTTAATATATAAGCTTTTGATTTCATTGTTATCTCATCTTTTAAAGTTAGTTAAAATGATCATAATCAAGCCAAAACTTTGCTACCTGAAATAATAATAAAAAATTAAACAATATTTATGCCAACTTTCATTTTGTAGCGAATGGTGTACGACTTTTAAAGGAGGTAAATATTGCGTTATGCTGGCCAACTGAGTATGTGTTGATGCTGCTTTAACCACTTTTTTGCGTTATCGGTGTTAATACAATGACGATGAACTAAGCTCCAAAATTCTTTTGAGTGATTTAAATATTGCAAATGACATAATTCATGAATAATGACATAGTCAATTACCCATGTGGGTAACATCATTAATAAATAATTAAACTGTAGTTCGCCACGATTATTACAGCTTCCCCAACGACTTTTATAAAACCTTACTTTATTCGCTGTTGGGTATAAGCCTATTTGCTCACTTAATACAGGTAAACGTGTCGATAAATAGTATTCAAGTTGCCGTTTAAAAAAGCTTGCTAAGTAAGTTTTTATTGCTTGATGTAGTTGTTCTGATGTAGTTAACTTTTTTTGCTGGCGATAAGACAATGTTATTTCAAGTTGCTCATTGCAAACTTTCACAGCTTTATTCATCGCATATTTTATCGCGATGGTTTTAACTTCACCTAAATAATAAATAGGCACGCCTTCAGCAAAGACTAGTGGGGGAATTTGTCTATTTTGCGCCTGCTCGGTAATTTTTTGCTGTAACCAAGCTGACTTTTGTAATAAAAAGCGCTCTATTGAGAGCAACGGCATATAAACAGGAGCGCGAACAAGCACTTGCCCCTGCTTAATTTGTATTTGCAGTGTTTTACGTCGCCTACTTCGTATTAATTGATAATTAAGCAAAATGAATTAAAAAAATGTGACTCATGCGGCAGCATCAGCATCTTTCTCAACAAGTTTTGCTGCTGGTTTTTTAGTCGCTTTGGGCTTTTTAGCTTGCAGGGCGATCAGTACGTCTTCTCGATGCTGTGCTAAAAAAATACTTAATTCTTCGGTTATTTCCTCACTGAGTTCAACAGGTGATTTAGCAAACATTTCACTTAAATTATCTGCCATATCAAGCATTTTATCGTATTCATCTGCGGATTTCTTGTCCATAAATGTTTCTACCTCTACCCCGTTGCGAATTACTACAAATCGACTTTCAACTGCCATCGTTTTTCCCTCAAGCTAAACTGTATAAAACACCAGTATCATAACAGGATATTTTTATTTTGCTACGAAGAATTTTTATAGCACTACATTTTTTTATTTAGCAAGGTTTCTCGCCTTTAAAAATTCAGGTGACTACTTTCTCTTTCATCGAGGGTTTGCTATAGAGTGTGTTGAGCTTTCCTATCGTAAAAAAAGCACTTTTTAGCGTATAAAACTTGTATAAAAATAAGACGCTGGTTAGTTTGTTAGCCGATAAAGAATAATTGAGCCAATAACTAGGGAATCAAAACTATGCAGATCTCAATACGACAGCTCACACTTTCGCTTTTGTTATGTTGTTTAACGCTAAGTAGTTATGCCACAGAAAAAGTTAACAACAACAAAAAGGTAAAGCCTGCACAAGAATTTATTAGCCACCACAGTGGAAAATTTAATGGTAAAAAAATTACCTATACCGCTATTGCAGGTGAAACCTTGCTTAAAAATAAAAAAGGCGAAGTAACCGCAAGGCTTTTCTCAACCGCCTATATAAAAGATAAGGTAAAAGATGCGACAAAACGCCCGATTGCTTTTTTCTACAATGGCGGCCCTGGTTCAGCATCAGTTTGGTTGCACATGGGTGTGCTTGGACCAAAACGTGTTGATATTCCTAGTGATGCTAAAGACGATGGCGCCGCACCTTACCCTATAAAACATAATCCGAAAAGTTTACTTGATGTAACCGATATGGTTTTTATTGACCCTATAGGTACGGGCTATTCAGTCGTTGATGGTGTCGGTAAAAATAAAGATTTTTGGGGTGTACATGAAGATGCAAAATCACTCGCTTTATTTATTCGCAGTTGGTTAACTAAGCATAACCGTTGGAATTCACCTAAATTTATTGGTGGTGAAAGTTATGGTACAACTCGCTCTGCTGCTTTAGTAAAACAGCTTGAAGGTGGTTATGGTGATGTTTCTTTAAATGGTATTGTACTTATTTCAACCATTTTAGACTTTACCGTAAGAGCTTACGACCCTGGTAATGAAATGGCTTATATGGCTTATTTGCCCACTATGTCAGCCACCGCTCACTACCATAAAAAAGCAGGTAACAACTTACCTTTAGCTGACTTTGTTGAACAATCTCGTCAATTTGCTCAAGGCGAGTATATAAGCGCACTGTTAAAAGGTAATAATTTATCAAACCAAGAAAAAGCAACCATACGTAAAAAGCTTGCTTATTTTACTGGGCTTTCAGAAAAATATATTGAATTGGCCAATTTACGTGTAACTTATCAACGTTTCTCTAAAGAGTTATTACGTGAAGAAGGTTTAACGGTAGGCCGTTTAGATAGTCGTTTTACAGGTAAAGACTTTGATAATGCGGGTGAATACCCTGATAACGACCCAAGCTTTTATGGTATTGATGGTGCGTACACAGCCGCCATTAATGATTATTTACGTAAAGATTTAAACGTAGAGATTGATCGTGAATACAATATTATTGGTCTAAGCGGTAAATGGAATTGGGATATTAGTAACGGTCGTCGCAATCCTTATTTAAATGTTGCGCCTTATATTGGTAAAGCTATGCGCGAAAACAAACACTTAAAAGTATTTAATGCCGCTGGTTATTACGATTTTGCAACCCCTTTTATGGGGGCAGAATACTCATTAAATCGTAATGGTATTGATCGTCAACGTGTTACGGAAAAGTATTATGAAGCAGGTCATATGATGTATATTCATCATCCCTCATTTGACCAACTGGTTACCGATTTACGTGCCTTTATTAAATCAGCTTATTAGTCGCTACAATCACTTAAAAGTAATAATATTTTATCATTGCTTTTAAGTGATTTAACCAAGGAATAATCATGTTTCTAGCTCAAATTAATCGCAGTAAAAAGTTTTTATCTATCACTTGTTGTTCATTTTTATTCGCTCTCACAAGCTTTGCCAG
>WFQC01000083.1 GCA_015487235.1 Alteromonadaceae bacterium | reverse complement strand
AGAGCAGCCTTGACTAAACTTGAAAAAGATATCCAATATTTTCAAGAAAAAAAACAACGCGATGCGGCTTTAATGAGCAAAAAAGAAATTGAAGAATTAGATAAAAAAATTGCCGAATCTTTTCGTGAATATCAAACTAAGGGCAAAGCTTTTCAACAGAAAATAGCTAAGCGTCAAAATGAAGAAACAAATAAAATTTTAGCGCTTATTCATCAAGCTATTAATAATATTGCAGCTAAAGAAAAATATGACTTAGTGTTAGAGCAAAAAGCGGTGATATTCTCAAAACCTGATGCCAACATTTCTGAACAAGTTATCAAGCAAATTAGTAAATTAAACTAAGTTTATGAGTTATACGCTAGAAGAAATAGCCAATCATATTGGCGCGACTGTTCACGGTGATAAAAACCTCACCGTTGACAGTTTAGCAACATTAGAAAATGCAACCTCGAATCAGGTTGCATTTTTGTCTAATAGCAAATATCGTCAGCAATTGTTGGCGACAAAAGCAGGTGTTGTTATTTTAAATGAAAAAGTACTTGCTGATTGTCCAACCAATGCTTTAGTGATGGCTAACCCTTATTTAGGTTATGCTAAGGTGGCACAATTGCTTGATACTACCCCTAAGCCAGCTGAAGGTATTCACTCAAGTGCCATTATTTCAAGCAGTGCAACCTTAGGTAATAATGTTGCGGTTGGTGCTTATGCTGTTATTGAAGACGGTGTAGTGTTAGCTGATGATGTCGTTATTGGTGCAGGTTGTTTTATCGGTAAAAACACTAAAATTGGTGAACGTACTAAGCTTTGGGCTAACGTGAGTGTTTATCATGATGTTAAAATTGGCAAAGATTGTTTAATTCAGGCTAATACCGTTATTGGTTCTGATGGTTTTGGTTACGCGCCTGCTTCTCACAATGAAGCAGGATATTGGCATAAAATCCCCCAATTAGGTGCAGTGACTATTGGTGATAGGGTTGAAATTGGTGCTAGTACCACCATAGATCGTGGTGCGTTAAATGATACTATTATTCATGATGGTGTTATTTTAGATAACCAAATTCAAATTGCTCATAATGTTGAAATTGGCGAAAATACGGCAATGGCAGCTTGTAGTGTTATTGCTGGTAGTACTGTTATTGGTAAGCATTGTACTATTGCAGGTTTAGTCGGTATTAATGGTCATATAACCATTGCCGATAATTGTGTTTTTACTGGCATGGCGATGGTTACCAAATCAATTAAAGATGCTGGGGTTTATTCTTCTGGTGTGCCTGTTGCAACTAATAAAGAGTGGAATAAAACCAATGCTCGTGTGAAAAGGTTAGACAGCCTTTTCAGCCGTGTTAAACAGCTAGAAAAAGAGCTTGAACAATTACAAACCCAGTTAGCCAATGAAAAGGAATGAGTTATGACTACTGAAACTAGAGTTGCTAGAGAAATTGATCTAAATGAAATAAAGCGTCTTATTCCTCATCGCTATCCCATGCTATTAATTGATCGTGTACTCGATTATCAAGAGGGAGAATGGCTACATGCTATCAAAAATGTAACCATTAATGAGCCTGTTTTTACTGGACACTTTCCCGATTTTGCTATTTTCCCGGGTGTGCTTATTTTAGAGGCAATGGCACAAGCAACGGGTATTTTAGGGTTTAAAACAGCTAAAGATCGCGCTGAGCAAGAGATGTATCTTTTTGCTTCACTCGATAATGTAAAATTTAAAAAGCCAGTTATTCCTGGTGATAGAATGCATTTACACGTAAAATTTATCAAAGAACGCCGCGGCATGTGGAAGTTTTATGGTGAAGCTAGAGTTGATGGTAAAGTTGTTTGCAGTGCCGATTTAATGTGCGCTAGACGTAAGCTTTAATAATACCTTTTTTATTACAGAGAGAACTTTTCGTGAGTACAAGTATTCATCCCCAAGCAGATATTCATCCCCAAGCAATTGTAGAACAAGGCGCTGTTATTGGTAAAAATACCAAAATAGGTCCTTGGACTTTTGTTGCCAGTAATGTTGTCATTGGTGATGATTGCGAAATACATTCTCACGTGGTGATCAAAGGGCCAACAACGCTAGGCAATGGTAATAGCATTTTTCAATTTGCTTCAATTGGTGAGGATTGCCAAGATCTCAAATATGCTGGTGAACCTACACAACTTGTTATTGGCGATAATAATACTTTTAGAGAATCTTGTACTATTCATCGAGGTACAGTACAAGATCAAGGTATTACCAAAATAGGTAGTCATAATCTTTTTATGGCATACACCCATGTTGCTCACGACTGTGTTGTTGGGGATCACTGTATTATGGCAAACAATGCTTCGATTGCGGGTCATGTGCATGTTGGTAACCATGCTATTTTAGGGGGTATGAGCGGTGTTCATCAATTTTGTCATATTGGAGAACACAGTTTTGTAGCAGCTAATGCATTGGTTTTAAAAGATATTCCACCTTACTTAATGGCTTCAGGACAACCTGCTAAACCTTATGGTTTAAATAGTGAAGGTTTAAAACGTCGTGGCTTTTCAAAAGATACCTTGTTAAGGCTAAAACGTGCCTATAAGGCCGTTTATCGTAGTGGTTTAGTGGTTGATGAAGTGGTTGAGCAATTAAAAACACCAGCCGGGCAAGCCGATGAAGTCATAAAATTTGCTGATTTTATTGCGCAATCTTCTCGTGGCATTATTCGCTAATAAGTTAAGTGAACAACACACTAATGAAGTCAAATAGTTATGCTCCTGTTTTTGCTATTGTTGTTGGTGAACACTCTGGTGACACTTTAGGCGCGGGCTTAATGTCAGCGCTTGCTAAAAAATATCCACAGGCTAAGTTTATTGGTATTGGTGGTCCTAAGATGAATAAGCTTGGTTTTGAAAGTTTATTTGCTATGGAAGAGCTTGCCGTAATGGGTATTTTTGAAGTGCTAGGTCGTATTAGGCGTTTGCTTTATATTCGTAAAAACCTTACCCAATATTTTACACGACATAAACCTGATGTTTTTATTGGTATTGATGCGCCCGATTTCAACCTTACTTTAGAAGAAAAACTAAAGACACAAGGTATTAAAACCGTACATTATGTTAGTCCATCAGTTTGGGCTTGGCGCGAAAAGCGTATTTTTAAAATAGCACGAGCCACTAACATGGTATTATCTTTATTGCCTTTTGAAAAAGAGTTTTACGATAAGCATAATGTACCCTGTACCTTTGTGGGTCATCCCCTTGCTGATGATATTCCGATGAGCTCAGATAAAAAAAGTGCGCGAGAAGCACTTTGTCTAGCTGATAACAAAAAAATATTAGCCTTAATGCCTGGAAGCCGCAGTGGAGAGTTGAGCCGCTTAGTAGAACCTTTTTTACAAACGGCTCGAAAGCTTGCGCAAAAAGAAGCTAATTTAGTGTTTGTAGCACCAATGATTTCGTCAAAAAGAGCGGCACAATTTGAAGCGTTAAAAGCTGATATTGCACCCGAATTAGACATTAAAATTATTATCAATAAAACCCAACAGGTTATAGCTGCAAGTGATTGCTTGTTAATGGCATCAGGAACCGTTACTTTAGAGGCGGCATTAATTAAGCGTCCAATGGTTATTTGTTATAAGTTTAGTGCTTTGACTTATCACTTATTTAAAGGTTTTGTAAAACTAAAATGGTTTTCACTACCTAACTTATTAGCTAATAAGTCGTTAGTACCCGAGCTACTGCAAGCGCAAGTGAGTGTTGAAAACATAATGCCCTTACTTGAAGAACGCTTGTATCAAGATCAGTCGGCGCTTAATGAAGCTTTTATGGAAATACATCAGCAATTAAAACAAAATGCCAGTGAAAAAGCAGCACAAGCAGTGATCACATTACTTAATTCACCTTAACGATTAATAATAAAAAACAGAGCAAAAAATGGCAGTTAAAAAAACACTTCCTCCGTTTGAATATCCTCTTGCCTATAGTATTGCTGGCGTTGACGAAGTAGGGCGAGGCCCATTGGTTGGTGACGTGGTGACTGCGGCTGTTATTCTTGACCCCTTAAACCCTATTGAAGGGTTGGTAGATTCAAAAAAATTATCAGAGAAAAAGCGAGAAATTCTCGCTGAGCAAATTAAAATGCATGCTGTTGCTTGGGCAATAGGGCGTGCTACACCTGAAGAAATAGATACCTTAAATATACTGCATGCAACAATGTTAGCCATGCAAAGGGCAGTGCAATCATTGTCTGTAACGCCAGATTATGTGCTTGTTGATGGCAATCGTAGCCCTAAGTTTATCTTTGCTCAGGGGGAAATACCAAGTCAGGCGGTTGTTAAAGGTGATGCACGAGTAGCTGAAATTAGTGCCGCTTCTATTTTAGCCAAAGTTGCTCGCGATCATGAAATGATTGCTCTCGATCAGCGTTACCCTCATTATGGTTTTGCTCAACATAAAGGTTATCCGACTAAAGCGCATTTAGAAAAAATTATTGAATACGGTGTACTCGATTGTTACCGACAAAGCTTTAAGCCTGTAGCTAAGGTTCTAGCGAACTCATCAGCTGGAGCATCTTAATGACTGATGAACTAACGACCAAACAAGAACCTAAATTTGTACATTTGCGCATTCATAGCGATTTTTCGATGTGCGATGGCTTAAAAAAAGTGAAAGCTATTGTCGCTAAAGCAGCTGAATTAAATATGCCTGCGCTTGCCCTTACCGATCAAACTAACTTATGCGGTTTAGTTAAATATTATCATGCTGCTCATGGCGCAGGGCTCAAGCCCATTATTGGTGCCGACTTTTGGGTTAAAAGTGATGAATTAGGTGATGAACTTTTTCGTTTAGTGATCTTAGCGAGCGATAATACCGGTTATAAAAACTTAACAGAATTAATTTCAAAAGCTTATTTACGCGGGCATATACAAGGTAAAGCGGTTATTGACAAAGCTTGGTTAGTAGAACATGCCCAAGGGCTTATTTTACTATCAGGCGGTAGAGAAGGAGATATAGGTAAGGTTTTACTCAAAGGAAATAGCGAGCTTGTTGAGCGCATGGTGAGTTTTTATCAACAACACTTTGCCGATCGCTTTTACCTTGAGCTTATTCGTACGGGGCGTGATGATGAAGAAAACTATTTACACTTAGCTGTAGAGCTTGCTAGTGAGCGTCATTTACCTGTTGTCGCAAGCAACGAGGTGATGTTTTTAACGGCAGATGATTTTGATGCTCATGAAATTCGTGTTGCTATTCATGATGGTTACACACTTGACGATAAACGTCGCCCTAAACGTTACAGCCCACAACAGTATTTACGTAGCGAAGCCGAAATGCTTGAGCTATTTGCGGATATTCCTGAAGCTTTAGCCAACAGTGTAGAAATAGCTAAACGCTGTAATGTTACAGTGCGTTTAGGTGAATACTTTTTACCAGACTTTCCAACGGGTGGTCTTAAAATAGAAGACTTTTTAGTTAAAGTTTCTCAAGAAGGGCTAGCAGAACGTTTAAAAATTATTTTAGACAAAAATGATCCTGACTATGACAATAAACGTCAAGTTTATGAAGAGCGTTTAGCGACAGAACTTGAAGTGATCAATAACATGGGGTTTCCCGGTTACTTCTTGATTGTTATGGAATTTATTCAGTGGAGTAAAGATAATAATATTCCTGTTGGCCCTGGGCGAGGTTCAGGTGCAGGTTCATTAGTGGCTTATGCCTTAAAAATAACCGACTTAGACCCACTTGAATTTGATTTACTTTTCGAACGTTTTTTGAACCCTGAGCGGGTTTCAATGCCTGATTTTGATATTGATTTTTGCATGGACAGGCGCGATGAAGTGATTGATCATGTTGCTGAACTTTACGGGCGAGATGCTGTATCACAAATTATTACCTTTGGTACTATGGCGGCCAAAGCAGTTATTCGTGATGTTGGTCGCGTATTAGGGCATCCTTACGGGTTTGTTGATCGAATATCTAAATTAATTCCCGCTGATCCAGGAATGACGCTAGCAAAAGCTTTTGAAGTAGAACCAAAATTAAATGAACTATATCAACAAGATAGTGATGTTAAAGATCTTATTGATATGTGCCGCATTTTAGAAGGCACTACACGAAATGCGGGTAAACATGCAGGTGGTGTAGTTATTTCACCCACAACAATCACTGATTTTGCACCACTTTATTGTGACGATGAAGGTAAAAACCCTGTAACTCAATTTGATAAAAATGATGTTGAAGATGCAGGATTAGTTAAATTTGACTTCTTAGGGCTCAGAACACTCACTATTTTACAGTGGGCAATTGAAATGGCCGATGCCCAGTTATTAAAAGCAGGCAAAGAGCCGATCAAAATTGATCAAATACCTCTTGATGATCCGAAAAGTTTTGAATTATTACTGCGCGCTGAAACAACGGCGGTATTTCAGCTTGAATCTCGCGGTATGAAAGATCTGATCAAGCGCTTAAAACCTGATTGCTTCGAAGATATGATCGCACTGGTGGCCTTGTTTCGCCCTGGCCCTTTGCAATCAGGTATGGTTGATAACTTTATTGACCGAAAACTGGGTAATGAAAAAATAAGTTATCCGGATGAAAAGTGGCAACACCCTGATCTACAACCGGTATTAGAACCAACCTATGGCATTATTTTGTACCAAGAACAGGTAATGCAAATAGCACAAGTGTTAGCTGGGTATTCGCTTGGTGGAGCCGACATGCTGCGCCGAGCTATGGGTAAGAAAAAACCAGAAGAAATGGCTAAGCAGCGAGCAGGCTTTGAGCAAGGAGCGATTGATCGCGGTGTTGATGGCGAGCTCGCCATGAAAATTTTTGACCTTGTTGAAAAATTTGCTGGCTATGGTTTTAATAAATCACATTCGGCTGCTTATGCGTTAGTGTCTTATCAAACTTTATGGATGAAAACCCATTTTCCAGCGCCATTTATGGCGGCAGTAATGTCGGCTGATATGGATAACACCGATAAAATAGTAACCCTAGTCGATGAATGCGAAAACATGGGGTTAAAACTGCTACCACCTGATGTAAACTCTGGGCAATATAAATTCACAGTAAATGATAATAATGAAATTGTTTATGGCATTGGTGCGGTAAAAGGGGTTGGTGAAGGTCCGATAGAAGCCATTATTGCTGCACGAGAACAGGGCGGCCCTTTTACCGATCTTTTTGATTTTTGTGCGCGTTTAGATTTGAAAAAAACTAATCGCCGTGTGCTTGAACGTCTGATCAAGTCAGGGGCAATGGATGCTTTAGGGCCGAAAACAGATAGTGGTCCACATCGTGCGGCAATGTTTGCCACATTAAATGAGGCAATTAAAGCTGCAGAGCAACATGCAAAAGCACAAGCTATAGGGCAAGAAGATCTCTTTGGCTTGATTAACGAAGCTGAAGTGGATGACCGGCAAACTTTTAAAAATGTACCGCCATGGCCTGAAGATGTTTGGTTAGAGGGTGAAAAAGAAACCCTAGGTCTTTATTTAACAGGTCACCCTATTAATCGTTACCTTAAAGAAATAAAACATTATGCAACAGGGCGTTTAATTAAATTACAACCAACTAATAAAGATAAAACTACTGTTGCTGTTGGGTTAGTGATTAGCGTACGAGTAATGACCAATAAGCGTGGTCGTCGTTGGGCTTTAGTTACATTAGATGACAAAAGTGCACGTATGGATATCCGTTTGTTTCCTGATGATTACGAAAAGTTTCAAGATTTATTGGTAAATGATGCTATTTTAGTCTGTAGCGGACAGGTCAGCTTTGATGAGTACTCGGGAGGTATTACAATGACCGCCCGTGATGTTAGCTCGATTATGCAAGCACGGGAAAAATATGTAAAATCGTTGGAATTACGTATTGATAAAGCTCAGCTTTTGCCTGATTTTTTAACAAGATTTAAGCAAGTTCTCATGCCTTATAAAGAAGGAACTTGCCCGATACGTGTTTTTTACCGTTGTACCGAAGCTCAAGCTGAACTTAACTTAGGTGTACAATGGCGAGTAACACCAGCAGATAACTTATTACATGAATTAAGAGTGTTGTTAGGTGAAGAAAATGTCGCCTTGCAATTTAATTAAAAACTCACAGTAGAGTTTTATGACTTAGGTAAATAATAATGTCAGTAAATTTTTTAGATTTTGAGCAACCGATAGCGGAATTAAATGCTCAAATTGAAGAATTAGAATTAGTTAATAATGGTCAAGACTTAAACCTTGATTTAGAAGAGCAAATAACGCAATTAAAAGAAAAAAACCAAGAGCTCACTAAAAAAATCTTTGCTAATTTAGAACCTTGGCAGGTAGCGCGCGTTGCTCGTCATCCGCAAAGACCTTATACTTTAGACTATATTGAGCGTATTTTTACAGATTTTGATGAGCTTCATGGTGATCGTACCTATGCTGATGATAAAGCATTAATCGGCGGAACAGCCCGTTTAGATGGTAAACCTGTGATGATCATCGGTCATCAAAAAGGGCGTTCAACCACTGAAAAGGTAAAACGCAATTTTGGTATGCCTCGCCCAGAAGGTTATCGTAAAGCACTACGCTTAATGCAAATGGCTGAACGCTTTAATATGCCTATTATTACTTTTATTGACACACCGGGTGCTTATCCGGGCATTGGTGCAGAAGAACGAGGTCAAAGTGAAGCTATTGCTCGTAATTTAAAAGTAATGTCACGCTTAAATGTGCCTATTATTTGTACTGTCGTGGGTGAGGGTGGCTCAGGTGGCGCCTTAGCCATTGGTGTGGGCGATCGGGTAAACATGCTTAAATACTCAACTTACTCGGTAATTTCACCTGAAGGTTGTGCGTCTATTTTATGGAAAACGGCCGAAAAAGCATCCACAGCCGCAGAAGCGATGGGCATAACGGCTGAACGTATTAAAGAATTAGGCTTAATTGATAATGTTATTGATGAACCTTTAGGAGGGGCGCATCGTGATATTGATCAAATGGCTGCCATGTTAAAACAAGCGTTAAAAACAGATCTTAATTCGCTTGAGCAATTATCAAAAGAAGAATTAGTTGAAAAGCGTTACGATCGTTTAATGTCTTTTGGTTATTGTTAACCTGTATTTATGAGCAAACTTGTTCATCATGTTCAACAATTATTGGCTGATTATCTCGATCGGCCAATAATTCTAGCCTATAGCGGTGGTGTTGATTCTCAAGTTTTGCTTGATATTTTATACCAACTCAATAAACAAAAAACATATTTTAACCGCCTTGAAGTTTGTCATGTTAATCATGGTTTAAGTAAAAATGCTTATCAGTGGCAAGCGTTTGCGGTAGCGCAATGCAAGCAACGTGATTTAGCTTTAACCGTTCATCAAGTTGAAATCAATCGCAAAAATCAACAAAGTTTAGAACAATTAGCACGTGATGCGCGTTATCAAGCTTTAAATGCACACGCCCAGCAGGTGTTTGTAAATAAAAAGCCTGTGGTGTTAACGGGCCACCACCAAGCTGATCAAGCAGAAACATTTTTATTGGCATTAAAACGAGGAGCTGGTTTAAAAGGGCTTGCGGCAATGCCAGTATGTATTAAGCGTGAAAATTATGATCTCGTTAGACCTTTACTTGATATTTCTCAACAAGACATTATTGATTACGCGAAACAACATAATTTAGCTTGGGTTGAAGATGAATCAAACCAAGATATTTGCTTTGATCGTAATTTTTTACGGCAACAGGTTATTCCCTTATTAACAGCTCGCTGGCCAGCAATACAAAAAACTATTAGTCGTAGTAGCCAACATTGCCAAGAGGCGCAAAGCTTATTGAATGATATGGCTGAAATTGATTTACAAACGTGTTTAGTTAATGACGAAATTAATAAAAATGCACTTAGCGTAACGAAACTTAAACAACTTTCTATTGCGCGTTTTAATAATCTTATTCGTTATTTTATAGCTCAACATGACGCGACTATGCCAACGAGTGAACAGCTCAAACAATTATATAATCAACTACACGCAGGCGTAGATAAAGCACCTGAAATAAAGCTGGCTGAGGTGTGGTTTCGACGTTATCGCGATTTGTTATTTATCACCACCGCATTGTTAGATGTAAGCTCATTTTCACAGACTATTTGCTTAAATGAAAAAAAGCAGGTGATCAGCTTACCCGATAATTTAGGTACATTAGTGTTTGAGTTTGAAGGCAGAGAGCCGCTTGAGTTTTTGCACAATAACGAGGTTGGCACACAAGTTATTCGACTTAAAGCACCACAAAAAGGTGAACAGGTTGAAATTCGCTTTACTCATCAAAACCCTCAATGTTTACCTGATTATCGCCAACATCATCGGTCACTAAAAAAGGTACTACAAGAACTTAATATTGCGCCATGGCAGCGTAAACGTATTGCTTTTTTGTTTTATGATAATGAACTTGTCGCCGCGCTAGGGTATTTTATTTGTAAGCCTTATCTTCCTAGTAAAGCCGATGAGGTATTAACCATAGTTCAGAGACAGACATAAAACAGAAAAAAGCGAGGATTAAATTGTCCTCGCTTTTTTCTTATTTTTTAGGGTGAAATGTTGATAGTAACTGCGGATTATTTATTTTCTATATGATGAGAAGCCGCTGCTGAAAAAACAACATCGGTAGAGCTATTGAGTGCTGTTTCAGCAGAGTCTTGAATAACGCCAATAATAAAGCCAATAGCCACTACCTGCATAGCCACGTCAATATTAATGCCAAATAAGCCACAGGCTAAAGGAATTAATAATAATGAGCCGCCCGCAACCCCCGAAGCACCACAAGCTGAAATAGCAGCAACGACACTCAGTAATATTGCACTAGCAAAATCAATGTCAATATTTAAGGTGTGTGCCGCTGCTAATGTTAAGACTGTTATGGTAATTGCAGCACCAGCCATATTAATGGTAGCACCTAGCGGGATCGCAATAGAATAGGTATCTTCATGCAAATTAAGCTTTTTACATAAAGCCATATTGACAGGGATATTGGCAGCTGAACTGCGAGTAAAAAAGGCAGTAATGCCTGACTCGCGTAAACAGGTAAAGACTAACGGATAAGGATTTTGTTTTGTTACGACAAAAACAATGAAAGGGTTAACAATAAGGGCAATAATTAGCATGGAGCTAATAAGTACCATAACAAGTTGGCTAAATTCTGCCAAAGCACTAAAACCTGTAGTCGCAATGGTATTAGCGACTAAGCCAAAAATACCTAATGGCGCAAAGCGGATCACTAATTTAACCATAGCGGTAATGGCTTCACTTAAATCATGTAGCATTACTTTAGTATTGTTGTTGGCTTTTTTTAGCGCAAAGCCTAAGCCTAATCCCCAAGCCAAAATACCAATAAAGTTTCCTGTTGCAATAGCATTTATAGGATTATCTACAATTTTATAAGCTAAGGTTGAAAGCACTTCCGTTAGTCCTTGCGGTGGGTTTGCATTGACACCGGCAAGATCTAAGGTTAATTGTGTCGGAAATAAAAAGCTCATTCCTACCGCAACAAAAGCGGCACTCAGCGTGCCGATTAAATATAAAAGAATAATGGGTTTTAAATTTGCGTCACTGTTACTTTTTTGGTTGGCAATTGAAGAAGCGACGAGTACTAAGACTAAAATAGGCGCGACAGCTTTTAAGGCATTAACAAATAAACCGCCCAACATAGCAAAAGATTTGGCGATATCAGGTGTTATAGCCGCAAGTGCTATACCTAAAACAATTGCAATAACTATTTGTGTAACTAGACTTAGGGAAGTTAACTTTTTAAAAAAAGCAGGGCTGCTTGCAACATCTGTTGTCATAGAAATAAAGCCTTTTATTGTTATTATAAAATGGTCGCGCGGGTTGTGTTTTATCACTCTTTAGTGGCTCTTGTCTAGAGCATGTTGATCTTTTGACTAAAAAGCGCATAATAGCGCAAATTTTTTTTGACTGGAGCCTTGCCATGGCAACTGAACAAGCTTTACAAGCTCGTAGTAATAATTGTTGTGAACTTTGTGGCGCAACCAATAATTTAGCCGTTTACCCAGTACCGCCTAATAGCGATTTAAGTGTGCAACAAAGTGTTTATCTTTGCGACACTTGCATTGCTCAAATTGAAGGTAATGCTGAGCTAGATATCAATCATTGGCGTTGTTTAACCGATAGTATGTGGAACCAAGAACCAGCTGTACAGGTGATGGCTTATCGCATGTTACATAAGCTATCTTCTGAAAGCTGGGCACAAGATGCCTTAGATATGATTTATTTAGAAGATGATGTACGTACTTGGGCTGAGCAAGGTATTGCTGCTGCTGAAAGTAATGGACCAACTCGAGACTGTAACGGCACAGAATTAAAAGAAGGTGACAATGTAACCTTAATTAAAGATTTAAAGGTAAAAGGTGCTAATTTTACGGCAAAACAAGGCACTATGGTACGAGGCATTAGTTTGACTGATAACCCTGAGCATATTGAAGGCAAAGTAAATGGTACACGTATTGTGTTAGTGGCAGCTTATTTGAAAAAAGCAAACTAACCTCATTAAAATTTCAAGTTATCACATTGCGTATTGATTAATGCCCATAATTTCATTTTTTGTGGGCGTTAATTTATAGAAAAGCATTGATCTATGTTCATTTGTTTTGTATTGTGATTTTCATAAAAATATTACAAATATTTAACAATAAAATTTAACGATAACATTATAATTCCTTAACAATGGATCAAACATGAAAAAATTATTATTACTCCCGTTAATTGCTTGTTCTGCTTTTTCTACCGCTGCTTTAGCACAAGCGCCTAATTGGACATATTTACAAGCCTCTTATGCCTTAATGAATAATGATGAAGCTTCAGAGCTAGCATTTAAAGGTTTCTCTGTTGCAGGCTCAGGCCAAATAGGTAATGATTTTTTTATTACAGGTAAATATACCGCAATAGAAGATACTGATTATAATCAAAATTTAGATCAGTTTAGTTTTGGTGGCGGTACCCGATATGCCGTTAATGAGACAACTGATTTTTATGCTGTAGTATTATTTGAAAGAGCAGAATTTGATTATGGTCTTGATGACGGTGTTGACACAGGTTACAGCGCAAAATTAGGCTTACGTTCAATACTTGCTGATAATTTTGATGTAAATGTTGCAGTAGGAAAAATAGACGTAATTAATTCTGAAACATTATTAGAATTAGATGCTTTTTATGTGTTTGAAACCAACAAAAATGTATCAACAGGGATAAGCTACCGAACGTTTGGTGATTTTGACAGCTATGAGCTTACCTTACGTTATTCTTTTTAGTTAACCATCACATCAGGTTAGTTAATTTTTTAAATATAAAGCCCTCAGCGCAACTAATGCACTGAGGGCTTTATATTTAAGCAGAGTTTATACTCTGAGTGCTTTTTCTCCACGGGCAATACCCACACAGCCTGAACGTACAACCTCTATTATTTCTGTTTCATTGGCAATAACGTCAATAAAGGCAGCAAGTTTTTCACTATCGCCAGTTAATTGTAACGTGTAAACCTGCTTACCTATATCAATAATAGCGCCACGAAAAATATCGGTAATACGCTTTACTTCACTACGAGATTTTTCATTCATGGCCAGTACTTTTATAAGCATTAGTTCTCGCTCAACATGTTTTCGTTCAGTGAGATCAGATATTTTGATCACATCAACCAATTTATTTACTTGCTTTATAATTTGCTCTAATACTCGGTCATCACCACTCGTGGCAATAGTAATTCTTGATAAGCTTTGATCATCAGTAGGGGCAACGGTTAAACTTTCAATATTAAAAGCTCGCTGTGAAAAAAGCCCAACAATACGCGATAAAGACCCTGGTTCATTTTCTAGTAATATAGCTAAAATACGACGCATTAGACTTTTTCTCCTTTTTTTATCCACATCTCATCAATACTACCGTGGCGAATTTGCATAGGGTAAACATGTTCAGTTTCATCAACACAAATATCAACAAAAACTAATTTATCTTTCATGGCAAAAGCGAGCTCTAGCTTCTCTTCTAATTGATCTAAAGTATCAATGCGAATACCAACATGACCATAAGATTCGGCTAACTTAACAAAGTCAGGCAAAGACTCCATATAAGAAGATGAATGACGACCGCCATAAACCATGTCTTGCCATTGGCGCACCATACCTAAAGAACGATTATTTAACGAAATGATTTTTACGGGTAAGTTATATTGCATACAGGTTGAAAGCTCTTGAATATTCATTTGAATAGAACCATCGCCCGTAATACAGATAACCTCTTCTTGAGGAAACGCCATTTTTACTCCCATAGCGGCAGGTAAACCAAATCCCATCGTGCCTAAACCGCCTGAGTTTATCCATTGACGCGGTTTGGCAAAAGGATAGTATTGAGCGGCAAACATTTGGTGTTGACCCACATCTGAGCAAACATAGGCTTTACCTTGCGTTATTTTATACATGGTCTCAACAGCGGTTTGAGGTTTTATTAATTGTCCCGTTTGTTGGTATTTATTTGCATGTAAAGCACGCCACTGATTAATTTGTTGCCACCAAACTCGTCGTGCCTCAGTGTCGGTTTGATAATTTTGTGCATTTAACTCGGTTAGTAATTGTTCAATCACAATATCGACTAAACCAACTACAGGTACATGGGCATTAATTGTTTTAGAAATTGATGTTGGGTCAATATCTACATGAATAATGGTTGCGTTAGGACAAAACTTGTTAACATTATTGGTAACTCTGTCATCAAACCTTGCCCCTAAGGCGAGAATTACATCGGCATTAGCCATGGTTTTATTGGCTTCAACACTGCCATGCATACCCAACATACCAATAAAGTTTTTATGGGTGCCTGATATGCCACCTAGCCCCATTAGCGTGTTAGTAATTGGCGCGTCTAATCGTTCTACTAATTCAGTTAGTAGCGTAGAAGCATTTGCTGCAATAATGCCGCCACCAGAATAGATAACAGGGCGTTTTGCCGACATTAACGTGGTAACGGCTTTTTTAATTTGTTTTGGATGCCCTTTTATATTGGGATTATATGAGCGCATTTTCACTTGTGTATCAAGGTGATATTCCCCTTTATGTTGTGGAATTAAAATATCTTTAGGTAACTCAACCACAACAGGGCCGGGGCGACCGGTATTGGCTAAATAAAAGGCTTTCGCAATAACGTTAGGTATTTCTTCAATAGTGCGACAATTATAACTGTGCTTTACGATTGGACGAGTACAGCCGACAATATCTGTTTCTTGAAAAGCGTCATCACCAATTAGATTAGAAGCAACTTGTCCTGCTAGCACAACCATTGGAATAGAGTCCATATAAGCGGTAGCAATACCGGTGATACAATTGGTTGCCCCCGGCCCTGACGTAGCTAAAACCACGCCGACATCACCAGTGGCTCTGGCATAACCATCAGCCATATGTGTGGCTGCTTGTTCGTGACGAACCAATACATGCTCAATTTCATCTTGTTGAAAAATGGCATCATAAATATCTAATACTGATCCGCCGGGGTAACCAAAAATGTATTTTACTTTCAACGCAGATAAGGCTTTTACTACCATTTCTGCGCCGGTAAATAACGCTGTTGCCATAAGAATATTCCTTAGTTAAAAATAAAATGTATAAAAAAAGCCCCCAATCTTGCGAGAGGGGGCTTTTAGGAAAACGTGTTAGCAAAAAAAACTTATACGCAGCCACCTCGGCGTGATTTGACCATCACAACGACTAAGAGGACTAAGCTGAGTACTAAAGTATTTTGCATAAAAATTTATTCGATAAACATATAGTGTATAAAGTATTACTTATATTTAAAGCCTATTGATGTGTCTGTCAACCTATAAATACAAAAAAACTAAAAATTAATGCTTTTTTATTGATGTTTTACTTGATATTTTAAATTTTAATAGATGAAAAAGTGCTATGAAGTAGAAGGTTATGATTTTATCCAATTTTTTATAAAAAATTGGCTTTTTTTTCAGCAAAAAATAAAGCTTTGTTTTACACTTAAATGAGCAAATATTAGTTAATGGTACAATAATTTATGAATGATTTTTTATTTCAGGATGAAGCAGAATCTACCACGGTAGAACCTGAAAAAACTAAAAATAATAAGCTATGGCGTATTCTTATTGTTGATGATGACGAGTCTGTTCATCAAGTAACCAAGTTAGTTTTGAATAATGTTGAAATAGAGCACAGAAATTTAGATATTGTTTCTGCTTTTTCTTCGGCGCAAGCGCAAGCTATTCTTCAAGAGCAAGATGACTTTTGCATGGCATTTGTTGATGTGGTGATGGAAACCGACGATGCGGGTTTACAGTTAGTTGAATGGATCAGGCGTGATCTTAAAAACCAAGCTATACGCTTAGTATTACGAACGGGTCAAGCAGGCAGTGCCCCTGAAGCACAAGTTATTAAAGAATTTGATATTAACGACTATAAAGAAAAAACAGACTTTACTGCCAATAAAATGATCACCACAGTTTATGCAAGCATTCGTGGTTATCGAGATATTATTACCATTCAACGCAGCTTAGATGCCTTTAAAAAATTAATCTCTGCTACCAGTGACTTATTGCGTATAAATCAGTTAAAAGCCTTTGGTTCTGCAGCACTAGACCACTTACTTACCTTGATGGAATTAGAAAGTTCTGCATTGTATATTGCGCGTTGCCAAACTGATTATGATCAAGAAACTACCAGTTCTATTATTGCTTGTACTGGCAAATATATTAGTGAAAGTGACAGCTTAGAAAATTCAAATGTTAGTGGTTTGGTGAAAAAAATGATCATGCAAGCATTTGATAATAAAAAGCATTACTTTGGTAAAGACTATTTTGTTGGCTACTATGAAACCGATAGCCATTCTGCTTCTGTGCTTTATATTGAGTTTGAAGATGATAGTGAACATTTTAAGGCCAATTTAGCGGAATTGTACGCAACCAATGTGGTACTTATTTTAGAGTCTTTAACGCGTAGGCACGAAATAGAACAAACCCAAAAAGAATTACTCTATATTGTAGGTGAAGCGGTTGAGGCACGCAGTAAAGAAACAGGCGCTCATGTAAAACGAGTGTCTTTAATTTGTGATTTGTTGGCGAAAAAAATGGGCTTAGACTATCGCTTTATTGAAGCTATTCGTTTAGCTGCTCCTTTACATGATGTTGGTAAAATAGCGATACCTGAAGCTATTTTGCATAAGCCGAGCAAATTAGATAATGATGAGTGGGAAATTATGAAAACTCATGCCGCAGCGGGCGCTGAAATTTTATCTAAATCAAAGATGAGTTTGTCTAAATTAGGAGCTAAGCTTGCCCATTTTCACCATGAGAATTGGGATGGTAGTGGTTATCCTAAAGGCTTAAAAGGTGAAAATATTCCTTTAGAAGCACGTATTATGGCCATTGCTGATGTGTTTGATGCCTTAGGTTCGGTGCGTTCGTATAAAAAAGCTTGGTCGAATGATGAAATAGAAACTTTTATGCGTAGTCAAAAAGGTATCAAGTTTGATCCTAAATTGATTGATATTTTTCTTGAACATTATGAAGAGTTTGTTGAGATAAGAGAAAATAACCCTGACACTTGATCGTTTTTATTGGATAAAAATCAACAATAACAAGGTTTGCTTTTGCTATTGTTGATTTTTTTTGTGTAATTATTATGTGCTTATTGAGGTTAAATAACCTTGAAATATCAACACGTTCTAGTTGTCGATTAGTCCTTGCAAAGCCTTTAAAACAAAATTAGGTAGCGAAAATGCACCTTGATGAATTTTTTCATTATAGTAATCAAAAGCTAATTGGCTTTCTTGTACTGTTTTAGGATTAAAATCGTTGATTGGGTGATACTTTTTCGAAGCAAAGGTAAAACTCCACAAACCTCCAGGATATGTTAAGTTACTAAAACTATACAAATAACATTGTGGAAAAACGCCTTTGAGTACCGACAATAATGACTTTTGAATATCAATAGCATACCAAGATGACTCACCCTGTGAGACTACAATGCCGTCATCGGTCAAGCAATTATAAACATCTTGATAGAAGGCCTCTCCAAATAATGGTTGCGCAGGGCCAATAGGATCGGTACTGTCGACAATGATAACGTCAAATTTTTCAGTGGTTTCTTTGACAAATTTTACCCCATCACCAATGATCAAATTGACTTTTTTATTCTCAAGCGCTTGGGCGGTTTGTGGTATATATTTTTTGCAAGCATCAACAACCATGGCATCTATTTCAACCATAGTACATTCATTAACTGAAGCATGACGAATCACTTCACGAGCTGTGCCACCATCACCACCACCAATAATTAAGACTTTTTTAGGGTGAGGATGCACAAATAAAGGCACATGGGCTATCATGTCATGGTAGGCAAATTCATCGCGTTCTGTCACCATAACTAAACCATCATTAAGTAGCATTTTTCCATGCCCTTTAGTTTCAATAACATCAACGGTTTGAAACTCACTTTTACCTGAAAACAAAACTTTTTCAACTTTAAAGCGTAAGCCAAGAAAGTCTTCAAATTTTTCTTCAACCCAAAGATCAGAGTGCATGATTTTCTCCTGTGATGGTTAATTGTGCTGGGGTGGTAAACTGGTGTTGAGGACGAATAAAATTAGCAAAACAAACCTCATAGCCATTTGATAGCTGTTTGTTAACGAGTGATTTGCTCACGTACTCAGAGGGAATATTAGCGGCTATTTTTTGTTGAAAAGTAAACTCATTAAAGCTTAATAAGTCAAATGATGCCGGCTTTAATATTGCGAGAATTTTAGGCGCAAGCTCAAGTAAATTAAGATTAGATTCAAAACTAACATAGCTACTATCAGCTTGTGGTGTAACATGAATAGTTAAATAATGATGTTGATTAATAGCATTAAGAGAATAGCCATAGGGCTGAAAAACAAAATCATCAATAATAAAATCAGGTAATAGTGTATCAAGGGCTAAAAATGCCCGAATATCTTCGCGACTTAAATGAGGAGTAGTGAGTTTTTTTGATGCATGATCGCTGATTTGATAAGCCAATAACTCATAAGTTTTATCTGCCTTATCAGCAATAAAATGATTATCTTGATGAAAAATATAATTATGGTGGCTATCCATTTCACCAAAACGGTAAGCTTTACCTTGCATATATTTATTGAGTATTTTTACATCGTCACCAAAGCAGCTTGGTTGTTCATGAGCAAAGTATTCATTTTTACGCTGATATGTCAGTTGTTCTATTTTGTCAACACCAACCTTTTGAATAAAAAATTCAATTGCATTGACGAGCTGGGTTTGCCCACACGTTAAAATAAGTAGCCTGTCGTGCCAAACAAATAAGCTTGATTCTGAGAGTAAATAGGCTTTGCAATGTTTATTGCGTATAGATGATAAAATTTTAGCACGTGAATGGGCCACCAATGCAGACCAAAATTTATCATCAAAGTCGTTTAATAGTGATAATTTGTTGGCATTAATTTGAATTTCTGCTTTTTTTTCAGAGCCTTCAAAAAACAAGGGCATATCCTCAATCAGTAATTTTCAATAGTAAGGCGTGTTGATCTTTCAAGTTTGAATTTTGTTTCTTCAAATGGCGCGAATCTCAATAACCTCTCGCATTAAATATGCACGATTTAGTTAAATAAGCTAGTTTATTTGACTAAATCGTTAGGTATTAATTGAAAGTGCGCTATTTTACAAAGCCATTATTAGCTTTCAAGCTATTTTAACCTGAGGTTTGTTGAAGATATAGTTAACTTATTAAAAGATAAGATATTAATTTTTTGTTTTAAGCTAAAAACGTTCTATAGAACAGAATGCTTTTAGGTTAAACAACCTCTAAACCTAAAAGTGCACTAGCGTATTCCTATTTTTTTATGCTTTAAAATAAATTTTTCTATACTTTTTAAGCTATTTTTAGATAATAGCGAAAATTTTTATCAGGATAAGCTTTTGAACAAATTAAAACCCATTAATATTGAGTTAGATGTACCTGAAATAAGCTTTGATTTAGCTAAAGAGGCAACAGGAATATATTCACAAGCTGTGCATATTATTGGCTTTGAGTTTGATGGTACTGCTTGTTTTCGTAAAGGTACTAAATCAGGGCCTAATGCATTACGTGAAGTGTCTGATGGTATAGAGTCATATTCGCCTTATTTAGATGAAGATCTTGCTGATATTAACTTTTATGATCTTGGTAACTTAGCGTCAGTAAATAGGCTAGCCCCGCAAGATCAAGATAATGAAAGTGTTGATGAGTTGAATTTTCAGCAACAAATAACGCGGCAATGGCAAGCAGGAAGCGACGATTTTGAGCATTTATTTGCTGACATAGACCTCAAAAAAACTAAGGTTAAAGTACTTACTTTAGGGGGCGAACATTCTATTTCGTATGCGCCGCTAAAAACCTATTTAGCCCAATATGACAATTTAGTGGTATTACATTTAGATGCTCATGCTGATCTACGAGATGGTTATTTAGGGTTTCATTATTCACATGCTGCTATTATTCGCAGAGTGCTTGATATATTCAACCCTCAGCAGCGTTTAATTCAATATGGTATTCGCTCGGGCACAAAAGCAGAATATCAATGGATGAAAGCTAACAATACCTTGATTAATTCTCGCGCGGAGTTCTTACAGACAGTTCAAGCAATTGATAAAGATATCCCTATTTATTTAACACTTGATCTTGATTATTTTGATCCAAGTTTTTTTCCTGGTACTGGTACACCAGAGCCAGGCGGTGAAGATTTTCATTCTTTTGTTAGTTTGTGCAAAATTCTAAAGAGCAAAAGCTTTGTGGGCTGCGATGTGGTTGAATTGTCGCCCGAAATTGATCGTACTGGCAATAGTAGTGTCTTTGCCGCGAAAGTCGTACGAGAACTGGTTTTATGCCTTAGCGCATCATGTCATCAATAGAGAGTAGTCACTTGAATATTAACAGTAATATTAAACCTAATGTTGAAAGTAAGGTTGTTCCATCATCATCGTGGTCAACTGACGAAGCAGAAAAAACTTATCAAGTACAGCGTTGGGGCAACGGTTATTTTGAAATAGGCGAGCAGGGAAATATTAATGTTATTCCGCGTTATGATCAGCCTGAGTTGAAACTGGATTTACGTGAAATTATTGATGAAATGGCTGAAGCAGGCATAGAGTTTCCTGCGGTTATTCGTTTTCATGATATTTTAAAATCGCAGATTGAACGCTTAAATTTAACGTTTCAAACAACGATTAAAGCGGCAGGTTATCAAGGGCAATACTTTGGCGTGTTTCCGGTTAAAGTCAATCAAATGCGTGAGGTTATTGAAGAAGTTATTAGTATTGGTGAACACTTTAATTATGGACTAGAAGCCGGTTCTAAACCAGAGTTAATTGCCGCTTTAGCTTATAACACGAATAAAAATTCATTAACAGTTTTAAATGGTTATAAAGATGAAGAGTATTTGCGTTTAGCACTTTTAGGAACCAAAATTAATCGTAATATCATTATTGTGATTGAAAAATACAGTGAATTAATAAAGCTGGTTGAGTTAGTGAAAAAGCTGCACATTAAGCCAATTATTGGTTTGCGTGCAAAAATGATGGTAAAAGGGCGAGGAAAATGGGAAAGCTCAGGAGGAGAGCGAGCAAAGTTTGGTTTAGGTATTGCTGAAATCCTTAATGCTATCGCGTTATTAAAACAAGAAAACATGCTTGAGTGTGTACAGTTACTGCATTTTCATATTGGTAGTCAGCTTACTGATATTCGCTCAATTAAAGAAGCGGTACAAGAAGCCTCGCTTATTTATGCCAAATTGGTAAAAGATGGCGTACCATTGCGTTATATTGATGTTGGTGGTGGTTTAGCGGTTGATTATGATGGCACACAATCGACTAACGATTCTTCATGTAATTATAATTTAGAGGAATATATTGCGGATATTGTTTATGGTTTTAAGCAAAACTGTGATTTAGAAAATGTTGCTCATCCGCATATAGTGAGTGAAAGTGGGCGTGCAATGACGGCACATCACTCTTGTGTTATCACGAAAGTTATTGGTGAAATTCACCCAAGTGGCAATTGCTATAAAACAGCCTCTATGCCTAATGAACATATTTTAGTCACTAATATTCGTGATATTCAAGAAACACTTGATGATGATAATTATCAAGAAGCCTATAACGATATAGCGGTGATTAAAGAACAAGCGATGAATGCTTTTAAGCTAGGCATATTGTCACTTGATGAGTTAGCTAAAGTTGAAACCTTGTATTGGCAAATACTTAATGAAATCGCCATATTAGCTAAACACCATGATTTTATTCCTGATGAATTAGCTGAAATACCCAATTTGTTATCGTCACAATATTTGGCCAATTTTTCGGTATTTCAATCAGCAGCAGATTCATGGGCTATTGACCAAGTATTACCAATTGTACCGATTTCGCGTTTGAATGAAAAACCCACAAAATTATGCAGTTTGGTTGATATAACGTGTGATAGTGATGGCAAAATAGATCACTTCATTGGCGGTAAAAATGTTTTACCACTTCATCAATTACAAGCAGATGAAGATTACTATATTGGCTTGTTTTTAACCGGTGCCTATCAAGATGTTATGGGTGATATGCACAACCTATTTGGTCGTTTAAATGAAGTACATATTGTGAGTCATGATGATGATCCAAAAGATTTCTATATCGAAGAAGTTGTTAAAGGCTCATCAGTTGAGAACGTATTATCAACCATGCAATATACGCCGCAAATTTTAGCGCAAGTGATCAAAAAAGAAATTGATAAACAAATTAAGCAAGGCAAGGTAAATCCGCGTGAAGGTGGTGCTTTAATTGACTTTTATGAAAATTGCTTAGCAGGTTATACTTATCTGAAAAGTTAAGATTAATGCGTGTTATGCCTCAAAAAAATGCTCGCAATTTAGCGAGCATTTTTTATGGAATAAATTCAAGTTAATCGTTTTTATGGCTTAACTTTTATCGCTTGGCTTGGTGCCGGTTTGCTGATTTTTAAGACTAAATAACCCACTATACCTGAGGCAAACGAAGCTAATAATATGGCGAGTTTATCGGTGAAGTGGTACAAGCTTTCATCGCTAAAGGCTAAAGTACCAATAAATAAGCTCATGGTGAAACCAATACCCGTTAAGACTGATACACCATATAATTGCATCCAATTACTGTCATCTGGAATACGTGCTATTTTCAGTTTTATGGCGACCCAACTAAAGCCAAACACCCCCAATTGCTTACCAACAAATAACCCTAGTAATATGCCCATAGGTACAGTTCCCGCCATTTGATCAAGCGATATGTTGGTTACATTAACGCCTGCATTTACAAAGGCAAAAATAGGTAAGATCATAAAGGCTACCCAAAAATGCAGATTATGCTCAAGCTCTTTAGCCGGAGAGACTTGTTTGCCATATTCATTTTTACCTGATAATGGAATGGTAAAAGCAAGCATTACACCGGCTAATGTTGCATGTACGCCAGACTTTAATACGCTGATCCACATAATGGTACCCACAATAAAGTAAGCAGCTTTTTTGGTAACACCAAAAATATTGAGTGCTATAAGCACAATAAAGCAGATAGCAGCAATAGTGATTGATAAAATAGAAAGCTGGCTAGTATAAAAAATCGAAATAATAATGATGGCGCCTAAATCATCAATGATCGCCAGAGCCATTAAGAATATTTTAAGTGAAACGGGCACTCTTTTACCAAGTAATGACAAAATACCTAAGGCAAAAGCAATATCTGTTGCCGTTGGTATTGCCCAACCGCTAAGGGCAGTTTCATCATTAAGATTGAAAAAAACATAAATGGCAGCAGGAACCGCCATACCACCTACAGCAGCTATTCCAGGTAATAGTGCTTTATCTAATGAAGATAAATGACCTTCTACGACTTCTCTTTTTACTTCTAAACCAATAAGCAAGAAGAAAATAGCCATAAGCCCATCATTTACCCATAAATAAAGAGGCTTTGCAATTTCAAGTGCCCCAAAGCGAACTTCAACGGGAATATATAAAAAAGAATTGTAAAGGTATGAAAAACTTGAATTACTGATCAACAAAGCCAGTACTGTTACTATAATAAGTAAAACACCACTTGAAGATTCGTTCTGAATAAATTTTTTAATTATTCTCATGAGTTCCTTGGTTTTTGTTAGGTTAAAATTAGTTGCTTAGCATATTAAAATGTTTACTCGCTCAAACTGTTATTAATTGTAATCAGAAAAGCTTCGTACTTTGCTAAGTCATTACCAGATATAAGTATAGTTGCTATTATGTAAATTACTCAAATTTTAGATTTCGACATTTATGTACTATTGTTCACTATCTATGCAGGTGATATTTAAAGTGTTGGGTTGCTTAATTTATCTAAGGTTGCCAAACAGCTATCGCTAAAAGTATCTAAAAAATACTGAACCTCAGGCATCGTTTGTACTAATTGCGCCAGTTTCTTATCTAAATTAACTTTTACATGTTCAAACTCGCTGTTGCTAAAGTGCAATTCATCAAGGGTTTTTACATAAGCAGACAATACATCGGCTGCTTTGATAATGGGTCTATATGTTGGATCTACTTTATCTTGCACCACTAAGGCTTCAAAATCGTCCCTAAACTCCTCAGGTAACGATTCTAAACACTCTTGCTCAGCCAGAGCTTCTAAGCGCTTAAACTCTCGTGTGATTTCTGGGTTGTGATATTTGGTATTATGGTTTAAATCTTGATGTCTTGACTCACTGCACTCATGATAAAGAGCGAGTGTTGCTGCGCGATCAGGATTTAAGTTACCCCCAAATTTTTTATTTTTAATGATAACCAGCATATGTGAAATAACCGCGACTAAATGAGAATGCTCGGCAACATTCTCTGGCTTTACACAATGCATTAATGCCCAACGCTTGATTAAAGGCATACGATAAATCCATGCTAAAAATGTACTTTGTTGTTGCGTACTTTTCATTGTTTTGCCTTTAAAGTTGACGGTATTTTGAGAAAAAACGTTTTAATTTTTCTATAGCGCTGGTCAATTCATCAACATAAGGAAGAAAAACAAGGCGAAAATAATTTACTTCTTTTATATTAAAAGCTCGGCCATGCACTAACAGAATTTTTTCTTGTTTAAGAATGTCGAGTACCATTTGTTCGTCATCGCTAATATTAAACTTTTCAGCGTCAACTTTAACAAATAAGTACATAGCACCTGCTGCGGGCTGACATGATAATCCGTCTATTTCGTTGATCATTTTGATGGCAAGATTGCGTTGTTTTAATAAGCGTCCTTCACCCGTAACGAGTTCATTAATACTTTGATAACCACCTAAAGCGGTTTGTATTGCATGTTGACAAGGAACATTAGCACAAAGGCGCATAGATGAAAGAATGTCTAACCCTTCAATATAACCACCCGCGTGATGTTTAGGGCCAGATAAAACCATCCAGCCAGCTCTAAAGCCGGCAATACGATAGTTCTTTGATAATCCACCCATGGTAATAATTAAGACATCATCAGCTAATCGCGCGGTGGGAATATGTTTGGCTTGGTCGTAAAGTACTTTGTCATATATTTCATCACTAAATATAATTAAGTTATGTTGGCGAGCAAGAGCAATTATTTCTCGTAATACTTTTTCTGAATAAACTGCACCCGTTGGGTTATTAGGGTTGATCAATACTATGGCTTTTGTTTTATGATTAATTTTACTGGCTATATCTTCAATGTTTGGAAACCAGTGATTTTCTTCATCACAATGATAATGAACCGCTTTACCGCTTGATAGGCTTACGGCTGCGGTCCACAAAGGGTAATCAGGTGCGGGAATAAGCACTTCATCGCCATTGTTAAGTAGTGCTTGTAAAGACATCACAATGAGTTCGCTAACGCCATTACCAATGTATATATCGTCAACACTAACGCCCAAAACCCCTTGTTGTTGAAAATATTGCATTACTGCAACGCGGGCTGGATAGATGCCTTTAGAATCGCTATAGCCTTGAGACTGTGGCAGGTTATGTATGACGTCTTTTAAAATATCATCAGGTGCTTCAAAACCAAAAGGAGCAGGGTTACCAATATTAAGTTTTAATATTTTATGACCTTCTTCTTCTAAACGACGAGCTTCTTCCGCCACTTTCCCTCTGATTTCATAAAATACATTGGCTAATTTTGATGATTTCTCAATCGATTTCATTACTCTTTACTGCCCTTAATAATCGGTTTAAAAGTTCTTTGTTTTGCTTTTTTATCGCGCATAACATCTAACGGTGAAAGCTCAACAGCTTTTATTGCAACATGATTCAATTGTTTCCTAATTCAGCACTATGCACTATGTTAGTCGATTGCATACAAGCCTTTTAGCACTCGCTGAGTATAAAACAACTTAACCAACTTGCTATTAGCCATTGTTGCTAATATTTAGTTATTTGAAAATAGCGAATAGCGATTATTTTCATATTTATTGGTAATAAAATGAAATGTTGTTTAGCTGAGCGCTACAGACTATGTTTAGTTGTTATTTTTGCTGTGTCTAATAACAAAAGTATTACCTTATATAAAGCACTTATAAAGTGCGCTAAAAGCAATGTGAAAAGTGTCACCGCTTTCAATGATCTTCATCATTGTTTGAGGTTTTAGCCTCTTTAGCATGCTCAAAAGGTAGTGTATCACAGCGAATAAAACCTTGGTTTATGGCTTTTTCAACACCATAGGCAATATTTCTTTCTTTTTTTGCTGTAAAGATAATGGGGAGCGCCTTATCCTCTATGGTAACTTTTAATAATTGCCAATACTGTAATTTGGTGGGTTGTAGCAAATAGTGATAAACCAATTCTTCAATGAGTAGTAAGCATTCGTGTGATATGTTTCGAGGAAAACTATTTAGCTCTACCCAAAGACACTGTGCGGGAAGCCCAGAGTTATTTTGAATAAGTTGCTCTATTGTTTTTAAAGTGTCGGGTAAAGGTTGTAAGCAAATTTGCCATAAAACGCCATGTCGCTGAATACTGTCATGGCAAGTATTGGTTTGTTTTATTTGCATAAAACACTGATCAATTAAATGATGCTTTTGGTAATGACATAATTGTGGCGATAAATTTAAAGTCGGGGTAGCAGAGCTTGCCAGTATATTTACTGTTTCGTTAGATAAGTTAGCAGTAATGAGGTTCTTTTGAAAAGCAGGCCAAGTTAACTGCGAGTTTTTTAATCTATTTTGATAACGTTGTTTTAATTTTATGTAGCTATATAGGCTTATTAGTAAAGCAAAAATGATAATTAGTGCGCCTACTAAAAGGTACTTTTGCTGCTGTAGATAACGCTGGCTCTGTTGTTGTGCTTGTTGTAAGGCAAGTTGAGCTTTCTCTAGCTGATTTTTTAATTTTTTGATCTCAATATCATTATTTATTTCTTTAAATAATAAATTGTTATCACGATTGCTGATATTGCTATTTAAAAGTTGTTGTTGTAGTAAATAAGCTTTTTTATATTGCTTTTGAGTAACATATAAGGTGAGTAAATAGGCTTTAGCTTCTTCAATTAAAGCAGGATACTTTTGGTAATCTTTATGCTCAACGAGTGCGGTTAATAATTGTATTGCTTGTGTGGGTTGATGTTTTTTATCAGCTAAACGAGCAAGTTCTAATGTATTTAAGCCAGTATAAATGGGCGTATTTGTTTGTTTTAGTAATTTTTCTGCGGCTTTAAGGTATTTTTCAGCTTGCGCTATATTGTTATTGATTAAGTAGGCTCTACCAATGTAATACTGCATCTGAGCAATATAAATAGGATCATTAATTGTTTTTGCTATATTTAACGCATTAAGTAAATGCACTAAAGCGGTATCAATATCTTTATTTAATGCAGTATATATATTTCCTAATACTCTAAGAGACTTTATTTGCAACCGAGGTGAGTTGATTTGACTGTATAAATCGGCGGCTTTTTTGGCATGTGATAAGGCGAGTTCAAAATCTTCTTGAGCTTCATACGCCATGGCTAAACGCAGTTCAATTGATGCTATACGACTAATAGGTGTTTTACTGTCAGTAAGTTTAAGTGCTTGTAAATAGTAGTGAAAAGCTTTGTTGAGCTTATCCTGTTGATAGGCAATACGACCAGCAATAATAAGTGCGTAAATGGTGTCATTATTATTGCCTAAAGTTTGCGCTATTGTCAGGGCTTTTTCGATATGTTCTTGCGCTTTATCTAATTGACTTAATTGATTATAAGCTTGCGCCATAGCAGTTTGTAAATCGAGCTTTAATGCAAGAATATCTTGGTTTTGGTTTTGGTTTTGGTTTTGGCTTTGTGCGATTGCTTGAAAAGCACTGTTAAGGTCAACAAGCGCTTTTTCGGTTTCTCGAAATAAAATACCGTAACTTTTAGCTTGTAATAGTAGGGTTTTAGCAAGATGAATTGGGGCCATTTGTTTAGCTAAAGCAATCGTTTTAGTTAATTGCGCTATAGTTTGTTCTTTATGATGCTGTTTAAAAAGCAAATAAGCATAATTATGAGCAATAAAATATTTTTCAGGTAAAGGTAGTTCTGTTTGGGTAGCAAGAATTTTTAATGCAGCAATAGGTTTTGCATCTTTGTCGGTTACGTGCTTGTTAATGTAGGCATATTGGTAGTCTTGGGTAAAATCTTGCGCTTTAAATTCAGCATTAGTGGCAAAGCTCAATAACAGGGTGATGACAAAGAGTAAGGTATTAGTTAACACGCTTAACGGCGACTTTTCCGTAACTGTTTTCATTTAATACTTACCCTTTGTTTTATACTATTGGCTCATCTTTAGTGCTTAATATAGCTTAATTGAGAGAAATATTGTTAAGGTGATACTTAAAACGCGTTATTGCCCTATAATAGCCAATAACGCGTTGGTGTGTGATGTTAAAAAATTGACATAACCTCATTAATTGAAATTAATGATTTTTCACCTGAAATACGGTTTTTTAATTCAATTTTTTCTTCATCTAGGTTGCGTTCACCAATAATAAGTAATATAGGTGTACCCATCAATTCATGATCTGCAAACATTACACCAGGGCGTTCTTTACGATCATCAAATAACACCTCGATACCTGCTTGTTGTAATTGCTGATATAATTTTTCTGCGGTTGCTTTTACTCGTGCTGATTTGTGCATGTTCATTGGTACGATAGCCGCTTGAAAAGGTGCAATAGCTTTAGGCCACTTAATACCATATTTATCATGGTTTTGTTCTATAGCGGCGGCAACAATACGAGAAACACCAATACCATAACATCCCATGGTTAAGGTTTGATTTTTGCCTGATTCTGTTAATACAGCACAACTCATGGCTTTAGCATATTTTTCGCCTAACTGGAAAATATGACCAACTTCAATACCGCGTTTTATAACGATTTTTCCTTTACCACAAGGGCTAGGGTCGCCTTCTACCACATTACGAATATCAGCAACAGTATAATTTGAGCAATCTCTATCCCAGTTAGCACCAGTATAATGATAACCATCTTCATTCGCGCCACAAACAAAATCAGCCAAATGAGCCGCACTACGATCAACAATAATATCAATGCTTAAATTAATCGGGCCAATTGAACCTGCACTGCAATTAGCCGCTGCTAAAATTTGCTGATCAGATGCAAAGGTTAATGGCGTTGCCACTTGTGGTAAGTGCTCTGCTTTTACTTCATTTAGTTGATGATCGCCTCGTAAGACGAGTGCAACTATTGGGGTATTACCTTGCTCATCTTCTGGGCCACAAACTAGCAGTGTTTTAACCGTGCTTTGTACTTCTACAGCCAGTAATTTTGCGACCTCTTCAATGGTTTTAGCGTTTGGGGTTGCTACTTTGGTAAGTGATTGTGTTGCGGCAGGTCGTTCACCTACAGGTGCTAACGCTTCTGCTTTTTCTATATTAGCGGCAAAGTCGCTTTCATCACTAAAGGCAATATCATCTTCTCCTGAGTCGGCTAACACATGAAACTCATGAGAAGTTTCGCCGCCAATAGAACCTGTGTCGGCGAGTACTGGACGGTAATTTAAGCCAAGTCGTTCAAAAATACGGCAATACGCATCATACATTATTTGGTATGTTTTACTTAAACATTCATCACTTAAGTGAAATGAATAAGCATCTTTCATAATAAATTCACGTCCGCGCATTACACCAAAACGTGGACGAATTTCATCACGAAATTTAGTTTGAATTTGAAACAGGTTTAATGGGAGTTGTTTATAACTACTTATTTCATTACTGACTAATTTGGTGATCACTTCTTCGTGGGTTGGCCCTAAAACAAAAGGGCGTTCATGTCGATCTTTTAAACGCAGTAGTTCGGGGCCATAGTCTTCCCAACGTCCCGACTCTTCCCATAAATCAGCCGGCTGTACCATTGGCATTAGCACTTCAATTGCGCCTGCGCGCTGCATTTCTTCACGAACAATTTTTTCGACTTTTTGTAACACTTTTAAGCCTGTAGGTAGCCAAGTATATAAGCCTGAAGCAAGATGACGCACTAAGCCTGCACGTAACATAAGTTGATGACTAATAACTTCTGCACTGGCAGGTGTTTCTTTTAAAGTAGAAAGTAAATACTGACTTGTACGCATTGGATATTGGTTCCATAAAAAAGCGATAAATAAAAATTGTGACTATTCTATCAGGGCACTAAAGATGGAAAAAGCGTTAAATAACCTTAATTGGTGTTAATTTGACTCGTTTATAAGAAAAATTACTTATAATATGCAACTAAGGTGATTATTTTAGTGAAAAGCGTTATTTTCTTTTGACACTCAGCGATACAGCCATTATTATGCGCGCCTTATGAAAAATCTTAAACTTCCAATAACAATTGATCCGTTTAAAAGTGCACAACGCAACTTAGTCTGTGATGGGTACTTTGAGTTATCGGAATTTGATAGACTGTGTGCTGCCACTGAAAAGTGCAGTGGACAAATGAATGTTATAATTCAATTTACTGTTGATGAACAAGGCTTGATAAAAGTATCAGGTAGTGGCACAACAACAGTTGAATTAACATGTCAGCGGTGTAATGAACTTTTTGAGCAAGAATTAAGTGTTGATTTTAACCTTAGTCCAGTAAAAAAAGCAGAACAAGCTGATGAATTGCCGTCGTATTATGACGCAATAGAATTAGATGAAAATGGTGAAGTTAACTTGCGAGAGTTAGTGGAAAGCGAATTATTGTTAGCAATACCACTGATTCCTAAGCATGAACTTGACGATTGTCAGGCTCCTGCGGACAGTACCTGGGGTGAGTTACCAGAAGAGCTTGATAAACCAAATCCATTTGACGTATTGAAACAACTTAAGTAATTAAACGATTTTAGGAGTAGGGCAATGGCTGTTCAAAAGAGCAAAAAATCTCGTTCAAGACGTGGTATGCGCCGTTCACATGACGCATTAACTGCAGAGAATTTATCAGTAGATCCAGTATCTGGTGAAACTCACCGTCGTCACCACGTAACAGCTGATGGCTTTTACAAAGGTGTAAAAGTAATCGCTAAGTAAGCAGTTGCTTTGACAAATCTAACCCTTGCGTTAGATGTTATGGGGGGCGATAAAGGCCCCCGCGTAACAATTCCTGCTGCTTTAAAGGCAGTATCGGAATACCCCAATCTCCACTTAATTCTATGTGGCGATGAAGCGATTATTCATACTTTTTTAAGTAAAAATAACCAAGTAAATAATCCGCAATTATCTATTTATCCAACCACCGAAGTGGTTGAAATGGATGATAAACCGTCACTTGCCATTCGTAATAAAAAAGATTCTTCAATGCGCAAAGCGCTTGATTTAGTTTCCTCTGGCGATGCTCAAGCTTGTATTAGTGCGGGTAATACAGGGGCTTTATTTGCCACGGCGCATTTTGTGTTAAAAACGATTCAAGGTGTTGAGCGCCCGGCACTCATTTCTTCTTTGCCTACCCATAATGAAAATAAACATGTCTTTATGCTTGATTTGGGCGCTAATGTGTTTTGTGACTCTCAAGTGTTGTGCCAGTTTGCGTTAATGGGCGCAGTGATGGCTGAAACGGTTGAAGGTATTAAAAACCCCAAAATAGCGTTGCTAAATATGGGGGAAGAAGAAATAAAAGGCAGCGATAATATTAAGCAAGCGGCAGTGCAACTTTCTGCAAATGATGAGATAAATTACATTGGGTTTGTTGAAGGTAATGATATTTTTACCAATAAAGCTGATGTCATTGTTTGTGATGGCTTTGTTGGCAATGTGGCTTTAAAAACTTGCGAAGGCGTCGCAAGAATGGTCTACACAAAGTTTAAAACTCACTTCTTAAATAACCTAACTGGTCGTATTTTAGGCAAACTACTTACACCAGCGATAAAAAAAGTCTTTAAAACCCTGAACCCCGACCAGTACAACGGTGCAAGTTTGATAGGATTACGCGGCATTGTTGTAAAAAGTCATGGCAATGCAAATGTTACAGCGTTTTATAGTGCAATTTTAGAAGCTGTGAAAGAAGTTGAACGCCAAGTTCCTGAGAAAATTAAAGCAAAATTGGAACAAGGGCTATTACAAAGGCCATAAAAATATATGTATTCTCGAATTATTGGTACAGGAAGTTATTTTCCTGAACAAATAAGAACTAATGCTGATCTAGAAAAACTTGTTGATACCTCCGATACTTGGATCACTGAACGTACAGGTATTAAAGCGCGCCATATTGCTAATAAAGACGAGACGGTTGCAATGATGGGGGCTAAAGCGGCTGAAAAAGCCATTGCGATGGCGGGTATTACCCCAGATGATCTTGATATGATCATTATGGGCACAACCAGCAACAGCGTTGCTTTACCCAGTGCAGCCTGTTTAACTCAGCAATATCTTAATATTCCAAATATTCCTGCTTTTGATGTGGCAGCAGCCTGTTCTGGGTTTATCTATGGACTAAGCATTGCTGATCAATATATCAAGTCGGGTATGTGTAAGCGTATTCTTGTTATTGGTGCCGACGTTTTATCGCAACTGTGTGATCCTAAAGATCGTACCACCTCTATTTTATTTGGTGATGCAGCAGGTGCTTGTATTATTGAAGCGAGTGATGAAGCTGGAATTTTATCAACTCATGTACATGCAGATGGTAATTTTCAGCCTTTATTAGGTTGTGATGCTCCTATTAGAGGTGATGCACTATCAGTTGATAAAGCTTATATGTACATGAGCGGTAATGAAGTATTTAAAATAGCGGTGACTAAATTAAGTGAGATTGTTAATACAACACTCAAACATAATAAGATGGATAAGTCTGAAATTGACTGGTTAGTTCCACATCAGGCTAATTTACGTATTATTGCAGCTACCGCAAAAAAATTATCTTTGCCGATGGAACGTGTGGTTGTCACTTTAGACCAACACGGTAATACTTCTGCGGCAACTATTCCTACAGCCTTAGATATTGCGATCAGAGATGGTCGTATTCAACGAGGCCAAACATTATTATTAGAAGCCTTCGGTAGTGGATTTACTTGGGGCTCAGCATTAATTAAATACTAGGTATAACTATGCAAAATAATTTAGCGTATGTCTTTCCCGGGCAAGGTTCACAAACAGTGGGTATGTTGGCAGACTTTGCTGATAATAGCCTTGTGCAAGCTACCTTTAATGATGCCTCAAAAGCGTTAGGGTACGACGTGTGGCAATTAATATCACAAGGGCCTGCAGAGAAGTTAAATCAAACCAATTTTACGCAGCCAGCGTTATTAACAGCAAGTGTTGCTATGTATCGTTTATGGCAAGCGGAAAATTCAATAACGCCTGCTTTTTTAGCGGGTCATAGTTTAGGTGAATATTCTGCTTTAGTTTGTGCTGAGGTGATTAGTCTTGAACAGGCGGTTAAATTGGTCGAAAAGCGTGGTGAATTTATGCAAGCTTCTGTGCCTGAGGGAGTAGGGGCTATGGCGGCGGTTATTGGGTTAGATGATCAAGCTATTATTCATGCTTGTGAGCAAGCGGCTGAAAATGAAGTAGTCAGTGCTGTGAACTTTAATTCTCCAGGGCAAGTTGTTATTGCAGGTCACAAAGCCGCTGTAGCGCGTGCTGGTGAATTGTGTAAAGCGGCAGGCGCAAAACGTGTATTACCTTTACCAGTGAGTGTGCCCTCTCATTGTGCTTTAATGAAAGATGCAGCAGAAAAACTGGCTGTTGCTTTTGATGATGTTACCTTTAATACACCGACTATTGCTGTTATTAACAATGTTGATGTAGCTATTGAGAATGATGCAACAGCGATAAAACAAGCCTTAGTTAAACAGCTATATAGCCCTGTACGTTGGACAGAAACAATCGAAAAACTCGCTGATAATGGTATTGACACTATTTTAGAACTCGGCCCAGGTAAGGTTTTGCAAGGGCTAATTAAGCGTATAAATAAAACGATTAGTTGCGTGTCAGTGAATGATCAAGCGTCATATGAAAAAGCACAACAGCTGATCAAATTAGCAAAGTAAAAGGACAAATTATGTTTTCTTTAGAAGGTAAAGTTGCCTTAGTTACCGGTGCAAGCCGAGGTATTGGTGAGGCTATTGCTAGCCAACTAAAAAATTTAGGTGCAACAGTTATTGGTACCGCAACATCACAAAGTGGCGCTGATAAAATCAGTGACTATTTAGGTGAAGGCAAAGGGCAAGTGTTAAATGTTACTGAGGTTGAATCAATTAACGCTTTATTTGATTTTATTAAAAAATCACAGGGTGGTATTGATATTTTAGTCAATAATGCTGGCATTACGCGTGATAACTTGATGATGCGCATGAAAGATGAAGAATGGGATGATATTATTGACACCAATTTGTCATCGGTTTTTCGCATAAGTAAGGCCGCATTACGCCCAATGATGAAAAAGCGCTTTGGTCGTATTATCAATATCGGTTCTGTTGTGGGTACTATGGGTAATGCTGGTCAGGTTAATTATTCAGCAGCGAAAGCTGGTTTATTAGGTTTTACCAAGTCGTTAGCGCGCGAAGTTGCCTCTCGAGGAATTACTGTTAATACGGTTGCCCCAGGCTTTATTGATACGGATATGACCAAAACACTAACAGATGAGCAAAAAGAAGGTATTTTTTCACAAGTACCTGCTAATCGGTTAGGAAAACCGGAAGAAATTGCTAGCACTGTTGCTTTTTTAGCGTCAGATGCCGCAGCTTATATTACTGGCGAAACTATTCATGTTAATGGTGGCATGTATATGGTTTAACCATTTAAGTGCAGACAACCGTAAATTATTTGCATTTTAGCGAAAAATAAGCGTAAATATTATCGTGTTGACAGGTTAGACCAGCATAAAAAGAACGATTAGTTACTTGCAAGCTTGGCTGTTGACGAATAAACTACACGCAATTTGAAAAATTGCATTTTCTATGAAAGGAAAAAAAATGAGTACTATCGAAGAACGCGTAAAAAAAATTATCGTTGAACAATTAGGTGTTAGCGAAGAAGAAGCAAAAAATGAAGCATCTTTTGTTGATGATTTAGGAGCAGATTCTTTAGACACAGTTGAATTAGTGATGGCTTTAGAAGAAGAATTTGATACAGAAATTCCTGATGAAGAAGCTGAAAAAATTACAACCGTTCAATCAGCTATCGATTACGTTACTGCTCATCAGTAAACACAAGCGTAAAGCTAAACAATAGTTTTCTATTGAATTTTATTTTAATCAGGCGGTTTATTCCGCCTGATTTGTTTATAACACTTCAACGCTGAAATAAATAATCAATATTTGTTTCATCTTAATCAATCGGAGGCAACTCTTCCATGCGTCGTGTTGTAGTTACCGGTCTTGGTATGTTAAGCCCACTAGGTAATAACCCAGAGTCAACTTGGCAGAATCTGTTACAAGGAAAAAGTGGTATTGGAGCGATTGAACACTTTGATGTTTCAAGTTTTCCGACACGTTTTGCTGGTTTAATTAAAAATTTTGATGCAGAAGCTTTTGGTATTACTAAAAAAGATGCTAAAAAGATGGATCTTTTTATTCAATATGGATTAGCCGCAGGTACGCAAGCTTTTGAAGACTCAGGGCTTGAAGTTACTGAAAAAAATGCCAGTCGTATTGGTGTCGCAATAGGTTCTGGTATCGGTGGTTTAGGGCTAATTGAAGAAAACCATACTAAATACCTCAAAGGTGGAGTGCGCAAGCTATCACCTTTTTTCTGTCCATCAACTATTTTAAACATGGTTTCAGGGCAGTTATCAATTAAATATGGCTTAAAAGGCCCTAATATTGCCATTGTTACTGCTTGTACGAGTGGTGTACATAATATTGGTCATTCAGCACGTATGATTGCTTACGGAGATGCTGATGTAATGTTTGCAGGTGGCGCTGAAAAAGCGTCTACAGAATTAGGTATTGGCGGCTTTTGCTCTGCAAGAGCACTATCAACGCGTAATGATGCACCTCAACAAGCCAGTCGCCCGTGGGACAAAGATCGTGATGGTTTTGTACTCAGCGATGGCGCGGGTGTTATTGTCTTAGAAGAATATGAGCATGCAAAAGCGCGTGGTGCAAAAATTTATGCAGAATTAATTGGCTTTGGCATGAGTGGTGACGCTTATCATATGACATCACCTCCTGCAGATGGCGAAGGTGCGGCTTCTGCCATGAATAATGCTATTGCCGATGCTAACGTTGAGCAAAACTGTATTGGCTATATTAATGCACATGGCACATCAACGCCAGCAGGAGATATTGCTGAAACCAATGCGGTAAAACGTGTGTTTGCTGAGCAAGCCTACAAAATTCCTGTAAGCTCTACTAAGTCAATGACAGGACATTTATTAGGTGCAGCGGGGGCTGTTGAAGCTATTTTTACCATTCAAGCACTGGTTAATAATGCTATACCGCCAACGATTAATTTAGACAATCCGAGTGAAGGTTGTGATCTTGATTATGTAGCTCATACAGCTCGAGACGTTAAGCTTAATTATGCACTTTGTAATTCATTTGGTTTTGGTGGAACTAACGGTTCATTATTATTTAAAAAGGTTTAGTAACAAAACTACTTGAAAAACCTTATAAAAGCCTGAATACTCCTCGTTCAGGCTTTCTTTTTATCACCCTTAACTGATCAACTTATGCTTTATTGTGCGATTAATGGTAAACCAACAACAGAAATAAATTGCTTAGATCGTGGGCTATCCTACGGAGATGGCGTGTTTACTACTGCCAAAATAGTTGAAGGTAACGTTGCATTACTTAATGCACATATAGAGCGTTTACAAACCAGCTGTATTCAATTGAATATTTCACCCCCTGATTTTGCAAAATTGACACAGCAGATCACCGAAGCGGTTAAATCATTTTCATTAGCGGTATTAAAAGTAACGATTACAGCGGGTGTTGGTGGTCGAGGTTATTCAAGAAGGGGTGCCATTGAACCCGTTTGTATTGTCACTATTTTTGACTATCCAGCACATTACTTAACATGGAAAAAGCAAGGTATTGTACTTGGCAATGCTGAATTTCAGTTAGGTATAAACCCTGCTTTAGCCGGTATTAAACACTTGAATCGTTTAGAGCAAGTCATGATCAGGCAAGAAGTAGATTTACGTGATGAAGACGATTTACTGGTTTGTGATATCAATGAACAGGTGATTGAAAGTAGCTGTGCTAATATTTTTTGGCAAACAAAAAAGGGTTGGCAAACCCCTAAAATTGAGTCTTCAGGAGTTGCAGGCTTGATACGAGCACATATTCTTGGTGCTATTGACGTTGAAGAGGTTACAATCAAACTTGTAGAACTTAATCGTAAGCTTATTGAGATTAATAGCATGTTTATTTGTAATTCAGTTATGGGCATAGTGCCTGTAAAAACATATAATCATCATGTTTTTTCCACTGATTATATACAACCACTTTATCAACAACTTAACGCAAGAGATTTATCACTATAATGCTTAAAGTAAGCACACTTTTGAAAGGACTTATTTTCGCTTTTTTTATCGCTATTATTGCTATGGGCGTATTTTTTACGGTACTAAAAGGGCATATTGATAAAACGGTTCCGATCAGCAAAGCACAACTTATTACCATTGAACCAGGAAGTTCTTTCCAGAAATTTACCCAACAACTTGTTGATAACGGCTGGTTAGAAGAACCTTTTTGGTTGAAAGCTTACATACGCTTGTTCCCTAACGCAGCTCAAATTAAAGCGGGTACCTATTATTTACCTGAAAAACTTACTTTTAAAGAGCTTTTGTTCATTCTAGTGCAAGGAAAAGAGCACCAATTTGAGGTGACTTTTATAGAAGGAACCACTTTTAAAGAGTGGCTTAATTTATTAAAAAAGCAGCCTTATCTATCACATCAACTTGATGATAAAAGCCCAGAAGAAATAGCTAACTTATTGGGTATAGAGCAAAAAAATCCTGAAGGTTGGTTTTTTCCTGATACCTACGCTTATACGGCCAATACATCAGATCTTACTTTACTTAAACGAGCTCACCAGAAAATGTTAACGACGCTTGCACAGGTTTGGCAAGAAAGAGATGATAACTTACCTTATGAAAATGCCTATCAAGTATTGGTTATGGCATCAATCATTGAAAAAGAAACCAGTAAAAGAGAAGAGCAACCTGTTATTGCAGGAGTATTTATTAACCGCTTAAGAAAAAATATGCGTTTACAAACCGATCCTACAGTGATCTATGGTCTTGGTGAACGTTATCAAGGTGACATTAAGCGCACTCATTTAAAAGAAAAAACAGCCTATAACACCTATCGTATTAAAGGGTTACCACCAACCCCCATTGCTATGCCGGGTATTTCAGCGCTAAAAGCAAGTGTACACCCTGCGCAAACCGACTTTCTTTATTTTGTTAGCCAAGGTAATGGTTATCACGTATTTTCTGCAACCTTAGCAGAACATAATCAGGCAGTACGCCAATACTTATTACAAAGTAAAGCCAAAAATAAACACTAGGAATAATATGACTCGCGGAAAATTTATTGTAGTAGAAGGAATGGAAGGTGCGGGTAAGTCTTCTGCAATAGCGGTTGTGGAAACCTTCGTACAAAAGCTCAACCATACCTATATTAAAGTAAGAGAACCCGGTGGTACGCCATTAGCTGAGCAGCTACGTACTATTGTTAAATCAGCCAGCCATGATGAAATTGTTACTCAAGAGACAGAGCTTTTTTTGATGTACGCAAGTCGTAGCCAATTATTAGCCAATAAAATTCATCCCGCTTTAGCCAAAGGACATTGGGTGATAGCTGATCGCCATGACTTAAGCTCTAGGGCTTATCAAGGCGGTGGTCGAGGCATTGATGAACACGTTATTGATACTATTGCCAATATTACATTAAAAGGCTTTAAACCTGATTTAACCTTATATTTAGATATTGACCCTGTTATTGGTTTATCAAGGGCAAAGGCTCGCGGTGATTTAGACCGTATAGAGCTTGAAAATATTGATTTTTTTCATCGTGTTCGTAACAAATACCGCCAGTTAGCCGCTAATGATGATAAAATTATTACCATTAATGCTGAACAAGCAATAGTGAAAGTGCACCAAGATATCGAAGAAATATTGATGAAATTTTTAACCACCTAAGGCGAGCTAATGGTGAATTGGTTAGTAGAGTATCAACAACAGTTTTCTCATTTGCTGAAGCAACAAAAATTACCCCATGCTATTTTATTACAAGGGTTAGCCGGTTCAGGAAAGCAAGCATTAGCCACTTGGTTAACACAGCTGTTGCATTGCCAATCTCCGCATTATCATCAAAGTGAAAAAGTTTATAGTGCTTGTCAACAATGTAAGCATTGTTTGCTCTATCAACAAAAAAACTATCCTGATCATCAGGTGATAAAGAGTGATAAAAATACTATTGGGGTTGATGAAATACGCCAAATTAGTCACTTTTTAGAAAAAAAAGCCCAACTAGGGTTAAACAAAACGGTGATAGTTGCTGATGCACAAAAAATGACTATTGCTGCTGCTAATGCTTTATTAAAAACCCTAGAAGAACCCACGAACAATAGCACTATTATTTTATTAACGGCTGATGCTGCTTCCTTATTACCTACGGTGATCAGTCGCTGTCGAGTTTTAACCATTACACCACCTGTTGGTCGTGAACTTTTAACGAATAAAGAACAGTCTGTCGATTTATATATCAATATTAGTCAACTACCAGAGTTAAATGACAAAGCGATAGCACAAGAATTTGTTCATTTTACACAAACATTTATCAAATATTTTCGTTATCAACAAGATTTTGATACGCTGGTTACGCTGTTGGCTGAAAACCCGCATAGTTATCGCTGGTTTGAAAAAATTCTTACCAACTTATTGCGTTTTCATTCGGGGTGGGAGATTAATCAAAGCCTATTTACGCCTGAAGAGCTTGCTTGGCTAACCGCACTAGCACAAGAAAAATGGTGGAAAACCTACCAACTATTACTAAATACAAACAAGCAAATAAAGCAGTTAAACCAAGTAAATAAACAATTTATTAGTGAAAAATTGTTACTCGATTGTGCTAGTATAATGCAAGAAAAGTAGTCTATTTTGAGGATGTATCCATGGAAAACATAACACTAGAATACACAACAGATCATGAGTTATATCTTTCTTATATGCCATTTTTGAAAAATGGCGGTTTATTTATTCGTACTACAGAAGAATTTGATATTGGCACTGAATTTAGATTAGAAGTAACCTTACCTGATGCATTAGAATCATCAACCGTAATTGGTAAAGTTTGCTGGCTTACACCCCGAGGAGCCAACAATGGCACACCAGCAGGTATCGGTATTAGCTTTATTGAAGACAAAGATAACCTTCGCAGCCAAATTGAAAAGGCACTAGGGCGGTTGTTAAATTCATCAGAAGCCACATTAACTATGTAAACCTATTGCCTTGTCGAGCTGTTTCTTTATCACTATTTAAAAACTACTAGGAGTAAGTCGTTGTTTATTGACTCTCACTGTCATTTAGATCGTTTAGATCTCAGTCAATTTGATCATAACCTTGATAATGTTATTGCCGCTGCAAAGCAGGCCAAGGTTGAAAAAATGCTTTGCGTAAGCGTAACCCTTGATGATTTTCCATTAATGGCTGAAAAAACAGCTTGTTATGATAATGTTTATTTGTCGTGCGGTATGCATCCTCTTAATCAAGATGAGCAGGTAAGCGCTACACGTTTATTAACACTTGCAAGTGGCCCTAGAGTAATTGCCATTGGGGAAACAGGCCTTGATTATTACTACGCGCCTGAAACTAAAGCACTACAGCTTGATTCATTTAAAAAGCATATTCAAGTCGCTAAAAAGTTAAATAAGCCGTTAATTATTCATACCCGTGATGCTCGTGAAGATACATTAGCGGTTATGCAAGCCGAAGGGGCAGAACAAGTGGGCGGAGTACTGCATTGTTTTACTGAAAGCTTAGCAATGGCAGAGCAAGCGATGGCAATGGGATTCTACATTTCTTTTTCGGGCATTGTGACCTTCAAGAATGCAACGGCTTTAAGAGAAGTTGCTCAAAAGATCCCTGATGATCGTTTACTCATAGAAACAGATGCGCCTTATTTAGCACCAGTACCTCATCGAGGCAAGCAAAATCAACCCGCTTATGTTGCAGAGGTAGCTAAATTTATTGCCAGTGTTCGCGGACAGTCAGTAGCCGAAGTGGCTGAATATACTCGTGATAACTTTCAGCGTTTATTTCTTACTTAATAACGATTGGGTTAACGAAATAAAAATGCCCGAAAACTAAATAACGTACTAAAAACTATTATAAAGTTTATCGGGCTCAGGGGATACTCAATACAAATGAGTCTGCGCTAATTAAACTGTAAAAAATGTCACTGTACGATCTTTAACAAATTTAACTAAACTAAAGTTTAGTTTACTTTTATATTTTTGCTAGTATTTTGTTGTTATTTTATAAGGTATTGAAGTTTAACGCTTTAAATCAAAAATATTGCATTTTACTCACGGCTTATACCCGCTTTTACACAACTTATACAGAGCTGATGTTAGTAAAAAAGAGTAATAGATCAAAAATATTTCTTTTGATCTTAATTAAAATGTTTTATACATAAGAGTAATACAGTAGTGAAAACATGTTATATTTTTGTTAACATGTAATTTCATTATGAGTTTTTCGAGATATTCTTGAACAAACTGTGTATGACTAGTGTTTGTTTTATCTGTGTGGAGTAGAAAATTATTATGAAAAAATGGCTTTTTTCAGTAGAAGGAAAAGTAACGGGGCCTCTAACCGAGGACGATGCTAAAAAGTTTGTTGAAGCAAATTTAGAAGCTTATGCATGGCACCCATCTTATAGTCATTGGATGCCCGTAAACTGTGTTAAAGAGTTTGAAGAACTTATTCCCGCCCCTAAACCACCTTCAATTATCCCTAAAGAATTAATTGAAGAATATATTGGTAAAGAAAGGGCGCTTGTTAATCGTTTAGAAAAACTTGACGCTGTGTTAGCAGAAGCTGATACAGAAATGACAGAATTACATGAAGAAATTGTAACCTTCAAAAAATACACACAAAACTCTAACGAAGAATTGCAAGCAACTTTACGAGCTATTGAAGAACAGTTTGCTAATTTATCAAAAAGTTTATCTGGCTTTAAAGCGAAAACATCAGCGGGTAAAGAAGAACTTTCAACCGTTAAAAAAGAATTTAATGAACGCTTAGAAAAAGATCAGCAAGCTATAGATAGCAAAGAAAGTGCTGATTTTTTAGCTAAGGCAGAAGCTAAAGCCGCGCAAAAAATTGCTCAGGCTGCTGTGGACGAAAAAGCCAAAGATGTAGAACAAGAAAAATTAGCTGCCAAGGCTGAAGCAGAAGCTAAAGCTAAGGCTGAAGCAGACGAAAAAGCTAAACGTGAAGCAGAAGCTAAAGCCAAGGCTGAAGCAGACGAAAAAGCCAAACGTGAAGCAGAAGCTAAAGCTAAGGCTGAAGCAGACGAAAAAGCCAAACGTGAAGCAGAAGCTAAAGCCAAGGCTGAAGCAAAAGAAAAAGCTAAACGAGAAGCTGAAGAGAAAGCAATTGCGTTAAAATTTAAGCCGGCAGCAGAGCCTGTAGCTGAAAGCAAACCAAGAAAAGCGACCGTAACTAAAATTGAATTTAGTGATACACCGTCACCAGAAGATATTTTACTTGCCTCGCAGCTAAAACCGCTAGATAAACCTATTACGCCTGAAACACCAGAAGTAGCAGAGCCTATTAGCAAAGTTGTTGGTGAGTTTGATCATATATTGTATGAAACATTAGATGAAAAAGTTGATATCGATCTTGATGATAAGGCGAAAAAGCGTTTACGCCGTCGTCGTCGCAGATAATATCAACTACTCCACAAAACACTATCAATAATGAAAAGCAGCACTTATTATAGGTGCTGCTTTTTTACTTGCCCTAGAATTTGTTGATCACCTATCATGATGAAAATAAAACTATACCAAGTCGATGCTTTTAGTGATGTTGTCTTTAAAGGTAACCCCGCGGCTGTTTGTCCATTACAATATTGGCTAGAAGATAATGTATTACAACAAATAGCACAGGAAAATAATCTATCAGAAACTGCTTTTTTTATCGCTCAAGGTGATGGTTATCAATTGCGTTGGTTTACTCCAGCTGAAGAGGTAGATCTGTGTGGTCATGCAACATTAGCGAGTGCTCATGTTCTTTTTCAGCATCTTAACTATTCAAAGCAGGAAGTCGTGTTTTATACCCGAAGTGGTGAACTTAAGGTGACTAAAGTTGAACAGGGCTATCGTATGGTTTTTCCTGCTTCAATGCCTAAACCGACACCTGCTCCGGAAAAACTACTGTTAGGTTTAGGTAATCTAGCGATAAAACAAGTATTATCTGCCTTTGACTATATTATTGTACTTGAGAATACCGCTGATCTTTATTCTTTAACACCTGATTTTAATTTATGGGCGCAACTTGATTTAAGAGGGGTTGTTGTTACTGCAAAAGGGCACGATAGCGATTTTATTAGTCGTAGTTTTTTTCCGGGGCTAAATGTTAACGAAGATCCTGTCACGGGTTCATCTCATTGTGAACTAGCGCCTTATTGGCAGCAACAGCTTAATAAAAGTAAGCTTATCGCTAAACAAGTTTCAGCACGAGAAGGTGTTGTTTTATGTGAGGTTGAAGGTGATAAGGTTATTTTAATCGGTCAGGTGGTTGATTATATGTCAGGTGAAATTTCTCTATAAAAATACATGAGTAAACGTTGATGCTATAGGGCTTGTATGCTCTAATTTGCTACTCTTTTTGCTCATTTAATTTGGGGTTTTTTCATGAGTCTTATTTCTTCTATTGCAAAACAAGCGGCAGTTGCTGCGAAAAAATTAGCGTTACTCGATACAGATACCAAAAATCAAGTATTGCTGGCGATGGCTAGTGCATTGAAAGCCTCAACAGAAAGTATTTTGGCCGCCAACCAAAAAGACTTAACTCATGCTAAACAAATAAAATTGTCTGCAGCAATGATTGATCGCCTAACACTCAATAAAGATAGAATTGAGGCAATGGCTGAAGGTATCGAAACCTTGGTATTACTTGATGATCCAGTTGGTAAAATTCGTGAATTAACTCAACGCCCTAATGGCATTAAGATCAGTAAAATGCGTGTACCTTTAGGCGTTATTTGTATGATTTATGAAGCTCGCCCCAATGTTACTGCCGACGCGGGAGCTTTATGTTTTAAATCTGGTAATGCGGTAGTATTGCGTGGTGGCCGAGAAGCCTTAAATTCAAGCATGGCTATCGCCGAAGTTATGCATAAAGTGCTTGCAGACTTTCTATTACCGACTGAATTAATTAGTGTGATTCCTGATCCTGATCGAGCCCTATTATTAGAGTTAATGCAGCAGCGTCAATATATTGATTTGATCATACCGCGAGGTGGTGAAGGTTTAATTAACTTTGTAACTGATAATAGTAAAATACCAGTTATTCAGCACTTTAAAGGCGTATGCCACCTTTATGTTGATAAATATGCTGATTTAGACAAAGCACTTAATTTACTGATGAATGGCAAAACACAACGTACGGGTGTTTGCAACGCTTTAGAAGGGTTATTGGTGCACGCTGACATTAGTGAGCAATTTTTACCACAAGTCGCTGAAGCATTTGCTAAAAAAGGCGTTAAAATAAATGCTTGCCAGCGTAGTGCTAACTATTTTGAAGGGGCGACAGTTTTACAAGAGCATGAATTTGGTGAAGAGTATCTTGATCTCGAAATAGCCATAAAAATTGTAGCGAGTTTTGAGCAAGCTCTGGCTCATATTGATCGTTTTGGCAGTCATCATACCGAAGTTATTTGTACCGAAAATAAAGCACGAGCACAACGTTTTCAACAAGCTGTTGATGCTGCGGTGGTTATGGTGAATGCATCATCACGATTTTCAGATGGTGGTGAATTGGGCTTAGGGGCTGAAATTGGTATTGCTACTACTAAATTACATGCTTATGGTCCTATGGGCTTGGAATCTTTAACTACTGAGAAATTTTTAGTTAATGGTGATGGTCAAGTAAGAATTTAATCATTGTTTTTTACAAGATTAAGAGATCAATTATTTTCTTTAAAAGGCATTATGTTATGATGCCTTTTTGTTAATCTTTAGTCACTTTTATTCATGTTTCAACCTGTTAGTTTTTTTATTGGTTTACGCTATAGTCGCAGTCGTAATCGCTCTGGCTTTATTTCTTTTATCACCTTTTTTTCTATTGCAGGGATCTTACTTGGTGTTGCCTCGCTAATTATTGTGGTTTCGGTTATGAATGGTTTTGAAGGTGAACTAAAAAAAAGAATTTTAGGTTTAGTTCCTCATATCGTTGTTGCCCCAACAAACGAAAATAATAACAGTACGGCTTTTGAACATTGGCAGCAAATGCGTAGTAAATTACTGAGTGTAAAGCATGTTCAGCAGGTTACCCCTTTAACTTCTAGCGAAGCCTTAATACAATCACCATCATCATTACAAGGGGTCTTACTGCAAGGCATAATACCAGAATATGAGCAAGAAAATATTTTAAATACACATATGGTTTCTGGTTCCTTAACTTCACTAAATAGTGCTGCTTATCATATTGTTATTGGGGCTGCTTTAGCACGAAAATTAAAGGTAACTCATGGTGATCGAATACGCCTTATTTTACCGAATAAGATGGTTTTTACCCCCATGGGGCGTGTTCCGGTACAACGCTCATTTACTATTACAGGATTATTTAATCTAGGCTCACAAATTGATGACAGTGTTATCTATATTCATGCCAATAAAGCGGCAAAGTTACTGCGTCAACAAGGCGATGGTGTTAATCAGTTGCGCTTGTACCTTGACGATGCTTTTAATGCAAAACAGGTTGCTAATACGCTAAATCTAAATGAAAAAAACTACCAAGTTACGACGTGGCAAACTTCGCAAGGCGCTTTGTTTTCTGCGGTTCGAATGGAAAAAAATATGATGTGGTTAATGCTAAGTTTAATTATTGCCGTTGCTGCTTTTAATATTGTTTCCGCATTAGTTATGGTTGTTATTGAAAAACAAGGTGAAATAGCTATTTTACAGACGCTCGGATTATCGCAAACAGGCATAATAAAAATATTTATAACCCAAGGTATGGTTAATGGTTTTTGGGGTGTTAGTCTTGGCGCTATTACGGGCGTATTACTGACGTTAAATTTAAATACTATTTTAGCATTACTTGGCATCAATATTTTTGGTGCTGGTTATGCAAGTCAACAATTACCTATTCAGTTAGAAATAGAGCAAGTATTGATTATTATCGTTTCAGCGCTATTAATGAGCTTTATTTCGACTTTATATCCTGCTTTTCGTGCATCTAAAACCCAACCTGCTGAGGTATTAAGAAATGAGTGATGTTTTACTTTGTCATCAATTAACAAAAACATACCGTCAAGGCAGAGTAGAAACGCCTGTATTAACAGGGCTTGACTTGCAGGTAAAATCAGGCGAATTACTGGCTATTGTTGGTAGTTCGGGATGTGGTAAAAGTACATTTTTACACCTTGCTGGTGCGCTTGACAAACCAACCTCAGGTCGTGTTTTAATTAATGGTGTTGATATTCATCAATTATCAGATAAGAAAAGAGCTGAATTTCGAAATCACCATATTGGGTTTATTTATCAGTTTCATCACTTAATGATGGAATTTAGTGCGCAAGAAAATGTGGCTATGCCTTTACTTATTCGAGGTGATAAGCCGAAAATAGCCTTAGAAGTCGCACAAGATATGCTAGCGCAAGTTGGCTTGTCGCACCGTTTACAACATCGACCAAGCGAGTTATCGGGGGGTGAACGACAGCGGGTTGCTATTGCTAGAGCCTTGGTCACTAAGCCGGCTTTGGTGCTTGCCGATGAACCAACAGGTAACCTAGATTTTGATACCGCAGAGCAAATTTATCAGCTATTACGAGAGCTTAATCGCACCGTTAACACCAGTTTTGTTATTGTTACCCATGATCTTGTTTTAGCTGCTCGTATGGATCGCCAATTACAGTTAAAGTCTGGACGCTTAACGGCTTTTACTGCGCTTGAAACGGGTATTGCTCATGGCTAACTCTTTAAGTGCTTTGTTAGCTTGGCGTTATATTCGTAGTCGTCATGGTAATGGCTTTGCAAGTTTTATTTCAGCATCGTCAACCATAGGTATTGGCTTAGGCGTTATGGTGCTAATTATTGTGCTTTCAGCAATGAACGGCTTTGAACGAGAATTGGCGAAAAAGCTTTTATCTATAGTACCGCATGCTGAAATAATTAGTGTTGATCAACCACTAAAAAATTGGCGAAATGACCTCCAACGAGTACAACAAGCTAATGACGTTATTGCTGCTGCACCCGTGATTAAAATGACAGGCATGATGCAAAAAAAACAGCACTTAAAAGCATTAGAAATACGCGGTGTTGATATTGCCTTAGAAACTCAAGTATCTCGTATTCAAGAATATATTGCACAAGGTCAGTGGCAAGATTTACATCAAACGAACAGTATTATTATTGGGCAAGGTGTGGCCAAGAAACTTGGGGTTAAATTGGGCGACAAAGTACAGCTACTTTTACCGAAACAAAGTGATAAAACAACCAATAACAGACATTTTGCAGCACCGGTTAAGCGTAATGTGACTATTGTCGGCATATTTAAGTTTGGGGGAGTCATTGATGATACCTTGGCTTATATGTCATTGACACAAGCTGCAGATATTATAGGTTTAAAGGCAGAGCAGGCACATGGTATTCGCTTAAAAGTGGGTAATGTTTTTAAAGCACCCCATATTGCCCGTAAGGTGGCTTATCAGTTTGAACAATATGTTTATATTTACGACTGGACTTATACACAAGGGCACCTGTTTAATGATATTCAGTTGGTACGTATGGTTATGTTTATTGTGTTAGCGTTAGTGATTGCGGTGGCCAGTTTTAATATTGTTTCAACGTTAGTTATGACCGTAAATGAAAAGCAAGGTGATATTGCTATTTTGCTCACTATGGGTGCTAAAACCAGTACGATAATGAAAGCGTTTATATTACAAGGTATTTTTAATGGCGTGTTAGGCTGTAGTATTGGAGCGATATTAGGGGTGTATTTGTCTGTTAATTTAACTGCTATTATGCATTTTATTGAGCAGAGCTTTGGGGTACATTTCCTTTCAGGTGATGTTTATTTCATTGATTATTTACCCAGTCAATTACAAACACAAGATGTTGTGGTTACCTTGATTATTGCTTTATCGCTTAGTGTTTTTGCGACCTTGTATCCTGCTTGGCAAGCCACAAAAATACAGCCAGCAGAGGTGTTAGGTCAGCTATAAGCTTTATTTGAAGATACTCGAGATAATACCAATTCGATTAAGTAAATGATCTAAAATTTGCGCAGGAAAAATGATGGTTAGCAAGGCTTGAATTGAAGTAAGTAGTTATTCTACTTGCAAAATTCATAACGAGGCTAGGCATTATTTTAACCAGCAAGGTTGATCAGTTATTTATTCGAGTTGGTATAACTACTTGTGTTGTCTTTTTTGCTTACGTTTATGCCACTGTTTAGTGACAGAATAACGCCATAAAAAGTGAATGCTAAAATAACCTAACGCCGAAAAAATCAATCCTAAAATGGCACAACCTAATAAAAAGGCTGGACCAATACTTGAGATGCTGTCTATAACCCACTGCCAGTTAGCATGAAAGCTAAACTCCTGCTCAGGTACGCCTAATATCCATGTACCAACCACGTAACAAAAATAAAAAATGGCCGGCATAGTTAAAGGATTTGTGATCCAAACCAATGCTACTGACAGCGGTAAATTAGCATGTACTATAATAGCTAAACCTGCTGCTAATATCATTTGAAATGGTACAGGTACAAAAGCGAAAAATAAACCTACAGCAAAAGCTTTTGCAATTGAACGTCTATTAAGATGCCATAAATTAGGGTTATGTAGTAAATCGCCAAAAAGTTGTAAATGCTTGTTGGTTTTAATGCTATGGTGATCGGGCATTATACGTTTAATTAATTTTTTGGGCATATTAATTCGACTACTTTTAAACAAGATTAAATAAGGATATTTAATAACACAATGGACAAGTGGCTATTTACGTTTTTTCTTGGTGCCTTATTGTCACTATTTTTACCAATAGTGCCAGCTATTTTTCATATTGTACTACTTTTATCTCTCGCATTAGCATTAATTATAACTAAACAGCCATTACATTATACGGGCTTTCTTTTTGGGTGTGCGTGGATTTTATATCAAGGCGTTAGTTATCAAAATGATTTAGCGCAATTTTCTCAAGCAAATGGTCAATTAAGCGACAGTAATTTTTTCCTCAAATCTCATGTGGTACAAGGTGAGGTGTTAAGCTTGATTGTGAATAAAGACGCTAATAATGATCACCAAAACACTACAAAATCTTGGTTTTTTAATACGTTAGATAATGAACAACCTAATAAAAGAGATCTACGTTTTAATTTACAAGTAACACATCTTAATTATTTACCTTTAAATAAGCCCATAATTATAAGACTTCGCTGGCTACAACCTGATTTTTCAATCGCTCAAGGTGACATTGTGCAATTTGCGGTAAAGCTTAAACCTGCTTATGGTTTAGCCAACAGTGGAGGGTTTAATTACCAAGTTTGGCTACGCTATAAGGAAATTAGTGCAACAGGTTATATTCGCCAGAGCAAAAATAAAAAGCATGTAAATCAACTAATAGTTAAAGCAAAAAGCTTTAGACAACAACAATATGAAAAAATAACCCAACAGGTACCAGCGCAGCCATTGCGAGCTTTATTGCTTGCATTAACTTTAGGTGAACGAGGCCATTTAACTACACAACAATGGCATATTTTAAAAGCCACAGGTACTCAACATTTAATTGCCATTTCAGGTTTACATTTAGGTTTAGTGGCTATGGGTGTTTTTTTATTGGTTGCTAAACTATTGCACTATTTACCTTTAGGTATAATTAAAAACATCAGTATAACGCGCTTAAATCATCACTATTTAGCTATTTGTGTCAGTTTGCTGGTGACATTGTTTTATGCGGCTTTGTCTGGCTTTGCAGTGCCTACTTTACGAGCTATTTTTATGCTAAGCCTTTATTGGTTAGCTCGATTACAAGGGATAAAGCTTCCTTTAACACGTTGGTTTTTACTGGTGATATTTGTGGTACTACTAACAGAACCAATGAGCTTACTTAGCGCCAGTTTTTGGTTATCGTTTTATGCGGTATTGGTTATTTTTATTATCTTATGGCGAAGTTTTTTATTTTATCAACATGGTCAACAACATTGGCTTTTAAAGGCATTTAAAACCCTGCTTCTTATTCAATTAGGGCTAACTATTTTTTTATTACCGGTTACACTTATTATTTTTCATCAGTTTTCGCCCTTATCGTTTATCGCTAATTTAATTGCCGTGCCTTTAATGAGCTTAACCGCAATTCCATTGAGTTTGGCAGGAGTTCTGGTGTTACCTTTAAGCGAGTCTATTACCGAGTTTTTATTTTCAGCTAGCTTGTATTTTTTAGAAATATTATGGCAATGGTTAAGTTTTTTAGCTCAACAACCTTGGGCATTGGTCAGTGTAGATAAACTGACTATTACCTTGATATCATTCGCTGTTGCTTTTGTTGCAGCATTCTATTTTTGGCAAATAAAGTGGCGTTATAGCGCTTATTTTCTTCCGGTTTTATTGGTTTTTACGGTTAATCATTTTATTTTAAACAAAGCCGCTTGGCAGCTTACCGTGCTTGATGTAGGCCATGGTTTGGCGATTGTTGTTAACCGTGGAAAACACGCTGTACTTTATGATACTGGCGCAAAATATCCCAGTGGTTTTAATATGAGTGAAGCGGTCATTATACCTTTTTTACAGCAGCAGAATATCAAGGAAATTGATCACTTATTCATTAGCCATAATGATAATGACCACCTTGGTGGTTTAGCAATATTACAAAATAATATTACGATTAACCGCTTACATTATAACGATAAATTGGCGATTAAAGCGTCTAGCCCTTGTCTTCAAGGACAGGTGTTTACATGGCAAAACTTAACGTTTACACAGCTTTGGCCCAATAGTTTGGTGTATGAACATAATGATGACTCTTGTGTTATAAAAATATCTGATGGCAAGTACAAAATTTTATTAACCGGAGATATATCAAAGAAAACTGAACGTTATTTAGTTAAAACAGGCATTGATTTACGTGCCGATGTGTTAATTGTTCCTCATCATGGCTCTAAAAGCTCTTCAAGTGAACGCTTTATACAGGCCGTTTCTCCTCATGTTGCTATTTTTAGTAATGGTTATTTAAATCGTTGGCAAATGCCTACTGCGGAAGTATTAAGGCGATATCATCAGCGTGGTATTAAAACGTATAGCACGGCTAATGATGGTATGATCAGCCTATTAACTACTGACAAAGACACTAAAATAGTGACTTACCGAAGAGACTTGTTTCCATATTGGTTTGCTAACTAGCTACGGGCAACGTAAAATGCTGGTTTTATTTTCATGTGTTATTTTATACCGAGAGATTAATGTCGATTTCAACGACCACTTGGCAAACATTTAAACGCTTATTAACCTATGTAAAACCTTACCAAGCAGGTTTTATTGTTGCCATTATTGGTATGTTAGGTTATGCCGCGATAGACACCTACTTTTTTTCAATGTTACAGCCTTTGATCGATGAAGGTTTAACAGGAAAAAATCCTGACTTTATGAAATATGCGCCTGTTTTTGTGATTGTGGCGTTTATTATTCGAGGCATCTTTCATTTTGTCGCGAACTATTGCCTTGCTTGGGTTGGAAACAATGTTGTTACTGATTTACGTCAGCAACTGTTTGAACATATTTTAACTTTGCCGGTGGCTTTTCATGATAAAGAGTCAACGGGGTCGCTTATTTCAAAACTAACCTATGATACAGAGCAAGTATTGCAGGCAACCAGTAAAGCCATACTTACTTTGGTACAACAGGGGGCTTTTGTTATTGGTTTATTGATTGTTATGTTTTATAACAGTTGGCAACTCTCGCTCATTTTTTTACTGGTAACCCCTATTATTGCTGCGATTGTGACGTATGTTTCTAAGCGTTTTCGAGAAGTAAGTAAAAATATTCAAAATGCGATGGGTGAAGTCACTAATGCCGCAGAGCAAACCTTTAATGGTCATAAAGTTGTTGTGACTTTTGGAGGACAACAACGTGAGTCTGAACGCTTTGCACAAATTAACAAGCATAATCGTCAACAACGCATGAAACTTGTGGCGACTAAAGCTGCAAGTGTGCCTATTATTCAAATTATTGCCTCAGTTGCGTTAGCTTTTGTGCTTTATATTGCCAATTTAGACTCGATGAAAGAAAACTTGACGCCAGGTGTTTTTACACTGATTTTAACCAATATGGTGATGTTATTACGCCCACTGAAATTACTGACAACGGTAAATAGTGAATTTCAAAAAGGTATGGCGGCTTGTATGAGTATTTTTGATGTGCTTGATCAACAACCTGAGCCTGATACGGGTACAAAGTCATTAACAAGATCACGAGGTAAAGTTGAATTTAAAGATGTTAGTTTTCACTATCAAGGTAAAACAAAAAAAGCATTAAACCAACTTTCTTTTGTTGCCCAGCCCGGTGAAAGTGTTGCTTTTGTTGGCCGATCAGGTAGTGGAAAATCAACAATGACTTCATTGTTATTGCGTTTTTATAACGCCACTCAAGGTGAAATAACAATTGATGATGTCAATATTCAAGACTATAAATTACATGATTTACGTAAACAATTTGCTTACGTGTCGCAGCAAGTGGTGCTATTTAATGATACCATCGCTAACAATATTGCTTATGGCAATCCGAACGCGAGTAAAGCTGAAATTATTGCCGCCGCTAAAAGCGCACATGTTCTTGAATTTGCAAATAATATGCCTGAAGGGCTCGACACTAATATTGGTGAAAATGGCGGTATGCTATCTGGTGGACAACGCCAACGAGTTGCGATAGCAAGGGCTTTATTATGTGATGCACCTATTTTAATTTTAGATGAAGCAACTAGTGCCTTAGACACTGAATCAGAACGCCATATTCAAGATGCCTTACAAATTTTACAAAAAAACCGTACCAGCATTGTTATTGCCCACCGTTTATCAACCATTGAAAATGCTGATAAAATATTGGTATTAGAGCAAGGGGAAATAATCGAACAGGGTGATCATAAAAGCTTATTAGCGAAAGGTGGAGCCTATGCTCAATTGCACCAATATCAATTTGGTCAACCAAGCTAATTGATAGGCGAATAATATGCGTTTAATTGAGCAAGTTTGGTTTAATGAGCATCAAGCTAAATATTGGTTACTTCCTTTATTGTGGCCATTTAGTCTTTTATTTTGCTTTATCAGTGCATTAAGGCGTGCCTTTTATCGTATAGGTATTTTTAAACCAATAGCACTCGATAAACCTGTTATTGTAGTGGGTAATATCAGTGTTGGCGGTAATGGTAAAACGCCCATGGTTTTATGGCTGATTAACCATTATCAACAATTAGGCTTAAAAGTAGGGGTTATCAGCCGAGGCTATGGCGGTAAGGCGGAGGCTTATCCCTTATTGTTAGATGAAAATACCAGCACAGCACAAGCAGGTGATGAAGCGGTGATGATTTATCAACGCACGCAAGTAGCCTTAGCGGTAGGTAGTGATAGGGTTGCTAGTGCAAAATTACTCATTGCTAAAGGCTGCGACATTATTATCAGTGATGACGGTTTACAACACTATCGTTTAGCAAGAGATATTGAATTAATTATTATTGATGGTCAGCGCGGTTTTGGTAATCAATACTTACTTCCTGCAGGGCCACTTCGCGAAGGTTTATGGCGATTAAATCAGGCCGATCATGTTATTATAAATGGTGAAAGCTCACCTTGTGTTCAACGTATTTTAACAACACAAGCGATTAATGCGACAACAATGCAGTTAAAAGTGAGTTATGTTTGTAACTTAAAAACCAATGAAAAACTAACGGTACAAGATTTTGCAAAACAGTATGCACAAGTTAATGCTATTGCCGGTATTGGCGCTCCACAGCGCTTTTTTGATACTTTAACTGCTCAGCAAATAACCTTAGTGCAAACGAAGTCGTTTAATGATCATCATTGTTATCAAGCTAAAGAGCTTGCTTTGTTGGGGGATAAACTTCCCTTATTGATGACCGAAAAAGATGCGGTTAAATGTCGAGGTTTTGCGCAAGATCATTGGTGGTATTTAGCTGTTGATGCCAAAATAACACCTGAATTAAAGCTCAATATTAAACCTGATTGAGCTTTACATCGTTTAAAATTAAAAAGAAGAGAAAAAACATGGCCTTTGATATTAAATTGATGGAAATTCTTGCTTGTCCTGTATGTAAAGGCAAGCTTGATTACAATAAAGAAGCACAAGAGCTTATCTGCAAGTTTGACCGCTTAGCATACAAAATAGAAAATGACATCCCTGTACTACTA
>WFQC01000082.1 GCA_015487235.1 Alteromonadaceae bacterium | reverse complement strand
TAGATCGGTTTTTTCAAATGTGCTTATTTATTAATGATTAACCATTAATAAAATCAATACCTTCTTGGATATCTTTTTTCAAAGTAGGTAGCATATCGTTTTTCGCTTTTTCTTCAAATGCGCTTAATTTACCATAAGGTAAAATTTCACTTACACCATTAACCCCTAAGCGTACTGGTTGAGCAAAAAATGGTGCATCACTACCATCGCCTTCTACATAAGCGTAATCAATAACCTCTTCACCTTGTAAACCTTTAACAAGCGACATACAGAAACGTGCTGCTGCTGCACCCATTGACAAGGTTGCGCTACCGCCGCCCGCTTTAGCTTCAACCACTTCAGTACCCGCGTTTTGAATACGATGTGTTAACGAGGCTACTTCTTCATCAGTAAACTCAACTCCTTCAACCTGTGAAAGTAAAGGTAAAATTGTTGTACCTGAGTGACCGCCAATAACTGGAACTTTAACTTTGCTAACATCTAAGCCTTTTAATTCAGCTACGAAAGCTTCACTACGAATAACATCAAGTGTTGTTACACCAAATACTCGACCGGCATCATAAGTGCCTGCTTTTTTGAATACTTCAGCAACAATAGGAACCGTACCATTAACAGGGTTAGTAATTATACCTACAAGTGCTTTTGGACAATTAGCAACAATACCCTCAGCTAAGGTTTTAATAATACCCGCATTAACATTAAATAAGTCGGCACGATCCATGCCTGGCTTACGCGGCATACCCGCAGGAATTAAAACAATATCAGCACCCGCTAAAGCATCGTTTAAATTGTCTGCGCCATAACCTGCAACTTTAACCGCCGTAGGAATATGAGATAAATCTACCGCAACACCTGGAACCACTGGTGCAACGTCATAAAGTGATAACTCAGAACCTGCGGGTAATTGAGTTTTTAAGAGTAAAGATAACGCTTGGCCAATACCGCCAGCTGCACCTAAAACAGCTACTTTCATGTGATGTCTCCGAATATTTGATGTGTATTTGAGTAATTACGTAAAAATTACCGCAAAAAGATATAGTATCTATCACGATAATTCAATGTTTATTGCCCTATTATAGCGGAGTAATTTATCTTATAATGATCTAAGCTATAAATTCGACATTAGTAGTATAACAGGCTTATAAAAGTAAGGTTTAATTAAAAATTTATTATGACTGGTTCACAAAAACAAGAAGCACTTTTGCATGCTTTTAAAGAATTATTGAAACAAGAACAATTTGGTTCTCAAGGTGAAATTGTTGAAGCGTTAAAAGCGCAAGGTTTTGACAATATCAGTCAATCAAAAGTTTCTCGTATGCTAAGCAAGTACGGTGCAGTAAGAACACGCAATGCACGTCAAGAAATGGTGTATTGCTTACCGGCTGAGCTTGGCATGCCTACCGCAAAAAGCCCCTTAAAACAGTTAGTACTCGATATAGAACATAACGATGTAATGATTATTATTCGTACTAGCCCTGGCGCAGCCCAACTTATCGCGCGTTTGCTCGATAGTTTAAGCAAAGCTGATGGCGTACTAGGCACTATCGCAGGTGACGATACGATTTTCATTGCCCCAGCAGATATTAATAACATTCAACAAACCATTATTAATTTAGAAGCCCTATTTCTCAAAAATATTGGCTAACGTAAAAAACGCTTAATTAGGCACTTAAAGTTAAGTAAAAATTAAGCGTTTGATTTTGCTAAAGGTTATCCTTATTCGCTTAATGCTAACCCAGCTAAAAAATTAAGGCTGGGCGCAAAAAAAGCTGCACCTGTTTCTGCTTGCGTATATTTAAGCAGGTGATCAAAATTACCATCTTCATCAGCAAAAATCATACTATGTAGCATTAACTCGAAGTTTTTGGGCGTGTGGCAATAAGAAACAAAAAATAGTCCCTGCATTTTCATATCACCATAAGGCATGCTTTGTCGTAAAATTTCTAAACTGTTACCTGTTTCATCTTTAATATTGGCGCGTTTGATATGCGCACAAGGCGGTTTTTCTTCACTAGGGTATTCAATATTATCCACTTTAGTGCGCGCAAAAGTATCTTCTTGCTCTTTTAAAGCAAGTGTATTCCAGAGTGCTAAATTGTGACGATAACGTTGAATATGCAAATAGCTTCCACCTACAAAGTTTTCATCTTCTTGCTCACTCACTAAGGCAACCTCTCGACGATGAAAGCCTTTGGGGTTTTCAGTGCCATCAACAAAGCCTGTTAAGTCACGACCATCAAGGTAACGAAAACTACGTACTTGTTCTATTAATTCAACGCTGTTACCTAATAATTGGCAGACTTTATCGGCAACAATATGGTTAACATCGGCACGATCACTACGAATTTCAATATATAGATCATAAGAAGTGCTTGGCGCAACCCGATCATCACACGCCATCGTAGGAAAAGGTGCTAATGCTTTAGGTCGCGCTTCAGGGCAGAATTCGTCCCAATAGTTAGCGCCAATGGCAATAACACCAGTTAAGTTTGCTTCAGAAAAGCGATCAGCATAATCATCAAACAATGCAGGTAAACGTGATAATGCCTTACGAATATAGGCATTTTTATCATCTAAAGCATTAAAGAGTAAATAATAGCCATGTAGGCTAGGCTCTGCACAAATACCAAATTGTTCTCTTGCCATGATCTCTACCTATATTATTTTTATTTAAGCTCTGTTGAGAGTTATACCATTAGCTTCTAATTTTACACAAAAAAAGCAGCTTTGCGCTGCTTTTTTAACTAAAGATGAATTTAGATCATATTAGAGCATGCTGCGTTAATTAACGAACAAACTCTGGGTATGCTTCAATGCCACAGTCTGACATATCAACACCATTGTATTCTTCTTCTTCGCTCACGCGTATTCCCATCGTCTTTTTCAATAATAGCCATACCACTAAGCTCGCACTAAAAACCCAAGCAAAAATAACAGCACAACCAAACAATTGTGCACTAAAACTTGCTTCAGCATTAGTAAAAGGTACAATCATTACGCCAAAAAAGCCCACCACACCATGTACTGAAATTGCACCAACAGGGTCATCAATTCTTATTTTATCAAAGGCGATAATCGAAGCGACAACTAAAATACCTGCAATGGCGCCAATAACGGTTGCCGCTAATGGCGTTGGCGATAAAGGATCTGCGGTGATTGCTACTAGGCCGGCTAAAGCTCCATTGAGCACCATAGTTAAATCAGCTTTTCCCCAAACAATTTTATTCAGTAATAATGCAGCTACTGCACCTGCGGCAGCCGAAGCATTAGTATTTAAGAATATTTTACCAACAGCCGTTGCATTAGCCGCATCAGATACCATAAGCTGAGAACCACCATTAAAGCCAAACCAACCCATCCATAAAATAAAAGTACCTAAGGTTGCGAGTGGCATATTAGCCCCAGGAATAGGGTGAACTTCACCATTTTTACCGTATTTCCCTTTACGAGCACCTAATAATAGTACTGCCGCCAATGCAGCTGCGGCACCCGCCATATGCACAATACCTGAACCGGCAAAATCACTAAAACCTGCTTTAGATAAAAAGCCGCCGCCCCAAGTCCAATAACCTTCAAGTGGGTAGATAAAGCCTGTTAACACCACCGTAAAGGCAAGAAATGCCCATAACTTCATGCGTTCTGCAACCGCACCTGAAACGATTGACATTGCGGTAGCCACAAAAACGACCTGAAAGAAAAAATCAGACTCTAACGAGTGATCTGCGTCACTTGCCTGCGTACCAATTAAACCGGCAATACTCGGAATAATACCGCCTTCAGGGTTGTCCACATACATAATGTTATAACCCACCAATAGAAACATCACACAAGCAATGGCGTATAAGGTTATATTTTTAGTTAATATCTCTGTGGTGTTTTTTGAACGTACTAGGCCGGCTTCTAACATGGCAAAACCTGCTGCCATCCACATTACTAACGCACCTGAAATTAAAAAATAAAAGGTATCAAGCGCAAAGCGTAATTCAGTCACGGTTGCTGAAACTTTGGTTAATTCTTCCATCATCAAGCTCCTTAAATTAAATTGCTTCGCTATCAAGTTCGCCAGTACGAATACGTACAACTTGACTTAACTCATACACAAAAATTTTCCCGTCACCAATTTTTCCGGTATGGGCGGCTTTACATATCGCTTCAACTAAACGTTCAACAACATCATCATTTACCGCAATTTCTAATTTTACTTTAGGTAAAAAATCGACTTGATATTCGGCACCACGATAAAGCTCTGTATGACCTTTTTGTCGACCAAAACCTTTTACTTCACTCACGGTTAACCCTTCAACACCAATTTCTGAAATGGCTTCTCGAACGTCATCAAGCTTAAACGGCTTAATAATTGCGTTAACTAGCTTCATTTTATTTCCCCTAAAACATTATGATTATGCAGTACTATTCAACCACCATGCCATTAGTTATTATCATTTATAAACAATAAGTTACAAGTAAACGCTTAGCGACAAACCACCCAGGCGCACCAATATTGTGCAAAGAGATGTTGTGGAAGTTTACTTTTGGTGCGCAACAACTACATGTTGTTGGCAATAAAAATTTACTATGCTTTAGTCGAATAAATAGAAAAAAAGCTTAATAATTACGCTATTTAAGAGTAAGTTATAACTATCTTCCCTATTTTGCTTAAGGAATGACCTTGAAAAAAACTGATACGTCGACTTATCAACATTTTCTAAAAGTAGTTGATTGCCAACAAGCTTGCCCTGCGCATACACCAGTGCCTGAATATATTCGTCTTATCGCTGAAAAACGTTATACCGATGCATACATGCTAAATTGGCAATCAAATGTTTTTCCTGGCATTTTAGGTCGCGTATGCGATAGGCCATGCGAACCCGCTTGCCGTCGTTCCCGAGTAGAAGAAAAACCTGTTGCTATTTGTCGATTAAAACGCGTAACAGCTGATAACAAAGCAGATATTAGTGCTTATTTACCTAAAATTCCTACCGAAAAAAATGGTAAGCGTATTGCATTAATTGGTGCAGGCCCTGCATCATTAACGGTCGCACGAGATTTATTACCCTTAGGTTATGAAGTGGTATTGTTTGAACGCGAAAAACAAGCAGGCGGTATGATGCGTAGTCAAATTCCCGCATTTCGCTTACCCGAATCAGTGCTTAATGAAGAGCTTAATTACATTATTAATATGGGGCTTGAATGCCATTTTGGTGAAGAAATATCCAGCCTTGATAAATTACTTACCTCTGGGTTCGATGCTATTTTTGTAGGTACTGGCGCTCCCAATGGGCGTTGGTTAAAAATTCCTAATCATGACAAAGTAGGCCAGCATGCTGATACCGGCATTAATTGGTTGGCTAATGTTACATTTGGCCATATTGATAGCGCGCCTAAACGCGTGGTAGTGCTAGGTGGTGGTAATACCGCAATGGACTGTTGCCGTACCGCAAAACGTCTTGGTGCAACCGACGTTAAGGTATTAGTTCGCTCAAGCTATGAAGACATGAAAGCTTCACCCTGGGAAAAAGAGGATGCCGCGGCAGAAGGCATTGACATTATGCCGAATTACACCCCATTAGAATACGTTTTTAAAGACAACAAATTTGTTGGCGTACTGTTTGAGCAAGTAAAATCAATTTACGACAAATCGGGGCGTCGCAGCCTTAAACCTACGGGAAAAACCTTGTTGGTTGAATGTGATCAAGTCTTGGTTGCGGTTGGGCAAGACACTGCTTTTCCTTGGATAGAAGATGATATAGGCATTAAATTTAACGAATGGCATCAGCCGGTACTTAACGAAGTGTCTTTACAATCAAGCCTAGCACAAGTGTTTTTTGGTGGTGATGCCGCTTTTGGCCCTAAAAACATTATTACTGCGGTTGCTCATGGCCATCAAGCCGCCATTTCGATTGACTTATTTTGTCATAATAAAGATCCACTCAATGATCGTCCTGAACCTCATTTTAATTTAATAAGTCAAAAAATGGGCATACATGAATGGAGTTACCAAAGCATTATAGATCATCAAAGCCGTAATCTTGTTCCTCATTTAGATTGGGATCAAGCCGTTAAAGAATTAACTGCCGAAGTAGAATTAGGCTTTGATGAAAAACTTGCCTTAGCTGAAGCGCATCGTTGCTTAAATTGTGATGTTCACACCGTATTTACCGAAAGTACCTGTATCGAATGTTCGGCTTGTGAAGATGTTTGCCCAATGGACTGCATCAATTTTATTGACATTGATGAGCAAGCCAGCACTGCAGATATCGTCAAAGAATTGCACGTACAGGAAATAAATCCTCAACAAGATTTACTCATTTCAGATAAATTGAAAACAGGTCATATTATGGTCAAAGATGAAGATGTTTGCCTACATTGTGGGCTTTGTGCCGAACGTTGCCCAACCGGCGCATGGGACATGAAGAAACTGATAATTGATAACCTTGAGGCGACCATAAAATGAAAACCAGCCCACAAAAAAAACAAGGGGTAAGCACTACTTGCCAAGCAGTTAATGATTTTGTTGTTCGCTTTGCCAATACTAATGGTACGGGTTCAGCCAGTGCCAATAATATGTTTGCCAAAGCCATTTTACGCATGGGAATACCGGTTAGCGCAAAGAATATTTTTCCATCTAATATTCAAGGTATGCCCACATGGTATGAGGTAAGAATTTCCGAGCATAACTACTTAGCGCGCCGTGGCGGTTTATCTGAACTTGTTGTCGCAATGAATGCTCAAAGTATTAATGATGATATTGCCAGCGTAAAAAGCGGAGGTTATTTACTTTATGATTCAACCAAAAGCCTCAGCGATGAACAAATACGTGACGATATTCATTATTTAGGCATGCCTATTTCAGCGATTTGCTTAAAAGAATACCAAGACCCTCGCCAGCGACAATTATTTAAAAATGTGATTTACGTTGGCGCACTCGCCGCACTACTAGATATGGATTTCACCATTTTAAAAGGCTTAGTGCGCGATCAATTTAAAGGTAAAGAAAAACTTATAACCCCTAATATTTATGCTTTAGAGTTAGGTTACCAATACGCTAACCAGCACTTTATTTGCCCACTGCCTTTGAAAGTTGAAAGCCGAGATTTAGTCAAAAACCGTATTATGGTTGACGGCAATACCGCTACAGGCTTAGGCGCAGTTTACGGTGGTGCAACCGTGGTTGGCTGGTACCCCATAACGCCGTCAACCTCTGTTATTGAAAAATTTGCCAACTATTGCGCACGTTTACGTATAGATGCCGCAACAGGCAAGAAAAACTACGCTATTGTGCAAGCCGAAGACGAGTTAGCCGCTATTGGTATGGCAATTGGCGCGGGGTGGAATGGCGCTCGCGCTTTTACAGCAACAAGCGGCCCAGGGGTTTCATTAATGGCTGAATTTTTAGGCTTAGCCTATTTTACCGAAATTCCTGTAGTTTTAGTTAATGTACAGCGTGCAGGCCCTTCAACGGGCATGCCAACAAGAACGCAGCAATCAGATGTACTTGCTTGTGCCTATGCTTCTCATGGTGACACCAAACAAATATTACTGTTTCCACAAGATCCTAGTGAATGCTTTACCATGAGCGCGCAAGCATTTGATCTCGCAGACCAATTGCAAACACCCGTTATCATTATGAGTGATCTTGATTTAGGCATGAATGATCATTTAACCGATGAATTTACATGGCAAGATAATCAACACTACCAACGCGGTAAAGTATTGTCTAAAGCACAACTTGATGAGCTTGAGCGTTATGGTCGTTACCTTGATGTTGACGGTGACGGTATTTGTTATCGCACTTTACCCGCAACTCACCCCGATAAAGGCGCTTATTTTAATCGCGGTACCTCACGCAATCAATACGCGGCTTATACTGAAAAATCAGCTGATTATGTGGAAAACATGACGCGTTTAAGCAAAAAATTTATCACTGCCGTACAATATTTACCGCAACCAGATATTCAGCAAGGTAAAAAGCGCGCTAAAATTGCTTTGATCTACTACGGCACAACAAGCCATGCCATTGTTGAAACCGTTGACCAACTTAAAGCACAAGGGTTAAGTGCTGATACGCTGCGTATAAAAGCCTTTCCTTTTCATCAGCAATTAGTCGACTTTATTAATACTCACGAACAAGTATTTATCATCGAACAAAATCGTGATGCGCAAATGAAGAGCCTTATTGTGAACGAGTGTCAACTTGATCCTAATAAACTCAATAGTATTTTAACCTTCGATGGCTTGCCTATTACCAGCCAATTTATTGTACAACAAGTGTGTGAACACTTATCTGCACAACAATCTAATCAACAAGTTAGCTAACTTTTAGGAACCGTTATGAGTTTTCAAAAATCAAAATTTCATCACCCTCGCCTTAAAGTCAATGAATTAGGGCTAACTTATCGTGATTATGAAGGCGCCTTATCAACTCTTTGTGCTGGCTGTGGCCATGACGCAATAACCTCGGCCGTTATTCAAGCTTGCCATGAATTATCAATTGAACCCCATAAAGTAGCAAAAATGTCAGGCATTGGCTGTTCATCAAAAGCGCCGAATTATTTTATGAGTAAGGCACATGGTTTTAACTCAGTGCACGGCCGTATGCCCTCTGTTACCACCGGTGCCAATATGGCTAATCAAGATTTGCTCTACATTGCCATGTCAGGTGATGGTGACAGCGCATCTATCGGTTTTGGGCAATTTGCTCATGTAGTGCGTCGCCAACTAAACATGGTTTATATGGTTGCCAATAATGGTGTATATGGATTAACCAAAGGGCAATTAGCAGCAACATCAGACAAAGGCGTTAAAAATAAAGCAGGAGAGCAAAGCTTATTCACCGATATTGACCTTTGTGTTATGGCTTTACAATTAGGTGCCACCTTTGTTGCGCGTAGTTTTTCAGGCGATAAAAAACAATTAGTGCCCTTAATAAAAGCCGCCATAAGCCATAAAGGCTTTGCCTTTTTAGATATTATTTCGCCTTGTGTAACTTTTAATAATCATGCTGGTTCAACACGATCTTATGACTATGTGCATGAGCATATAACGACAGGTGCAGTCGCTGATTTTGTACCTATAAAAACAGAAATTACCAGTGATTGTAACAGTGGCGAATGTGAAGATGTGTGTTTACATGACGGTTCAATTATGCGTATTCATAAACTTGAAAAAGATTATGACATTCGAAACCCCTTAAAAGCCATTAGTGATATAGAAGCACACAAAGCTAAAGGCGAAATATTAACGGGGCTATTTTACCTTGACCCGACCGCAGCAGACTTTCACGAAATTAACAACACCAGCACCACGCCATTGAATCAGTTAAGCCAAGAAGCACTGTGCCCAGGGTCGAGAGTTTTATCAGGAATAAATGACAGCTTTAAGTAAACAATAAAATTATTAATCGCATATTTTTTCCTAGAATTTAAAGTAGGTGTCTTGTTAATTTTTACCCACCGTTTTTAGGCGGTGGTTGTTTAATATCTTTGTTAATTTCACATTTTTTCCCTGATAATAAGTAAAACTTGTTCTCAATATTTGCTATGTACAACATTTTATCTTTACGCATTTCACTCGATGACTCAGCAACCTGACCTGCATAATCACGCAATTCGTTACAGCTTAAATTTTCCTTCATTTCAAGGAAGTTATAGGTCAATACAAAAAGTCTAAAGAATTCAATACTGCTAGGATCTATATCCATCAACCTTTTAGAAAGCTCGAAAGACTTTGAATAATCTTTATGTTGCACACTTTCGTATACTCTGGCTTTTAGCTCATTAATCTCGTTAGCAATATTAGCGCTAGCGCTTGCTGCAAAAAACATTGCTAAGAAAAATATAACTTTCATTGTAAATTATAAAGCAGGTGTCTTGTTAATTTATCCTGATCGTACTGGAAATAGAAAGACCATCAGGTGATGGTTTGTCAGCAATCTGAAGGGCTTTGCAGCCCTTAATTTAAAGTAAATTTTTAATCAGTGGTAATACAACTGCTGCGGTTATTATGCCAATACCCCATTTTACAACGATTAAGTCACCATGAATCATAGCCAACTTTTGATTGATGCTATTAATATCTTTCTGATAATCTGCTACTGATTCCGCTGCATCTGCCGCTTTTTCTTCGCTAGCTCCAGCTTCAATTAATGCCTCAAATATCTGCTTGTTCATTACTGACATTGTTTTTACTCCTTAAATTTTTGTTAAGTATATAGTGCTTGTTTTTATTTTATCAATTTTATTTTGTTAACGACTTTTTGAATTCTTCAACGTCTTGATAATTTATGCAGACACCCACCTTAATTTTTCATTATAATTATGCAGACACCCACCTTAATTTTGATACTAATTTCACGCCCTCAACGATCAATAATAAAGTGGGTGTCTTGTTAATTTTTCTTTCTCAAATAAAATTGGATTGTTAGAAATGCTCCAAGCAAGAGAATAAGTAAACCCAAGCCTATTTTAATAGTAACAATCTCATTCTCAATAAGATAAAACACACCCCACATCCCAGATGCTATTATTAACAAAGTGATAAAAAACAAAATCTTTTTTTCTAGTTTGAACATGAAACTACCGTAGACGTACAATGTTGAATAATTTAGCAGACACCCACCTTAATTTTTCACCCTCAACGATCAATAATAAAGTGGGTGTCTTGTTAATTTGCTAGACAGAAACGAATAATTTAGCTAACATCTAGGACCTCCCCAATATACAAAGCAACAGAATTTAAAGTGGGTGTCTTGTTAATTTC
>WFQC01000081.1 GCA_015487235.1 Alteromonadaceae bacterium | reverse complement strand
GCCTTGTTATTGAACATCGAGCATAGCTCTGAGTTGGGAAGAAATTTAATCAAATTGGTATTATGCTTTTTTACGACGCATTCCTAAACCCATTAAACCTAAAGCTAAAATAGCTAAACTGGTTGGTTCTGGTACATCAACAGGAATATCGACGTTATCTAAGTTATCACCCATCACATAGTAGTACGTAAAACTTACTGAGTCGCCAGCAAGTAAAGTACCAAGATCAAATGCTAAACCAATAGTGTAATCGCCATTGCCGTCATCTATACCATTTAAATAAGTTGCAGGTGTGTCACTCCAATTAGAAGAAACGCCTGTATTATGAGTAGCAGCAGAATCTGAATATAGCCCTAACGTAAGACCTGTACTAGCGCCTTCTGCATGAACCCAATCATTTACTGAAAGCGAGCCATTACCACGCCCGTTAATAGTGGCATAATCATTGTAGGCTTGAACATCTGGATCAGGGTCAATCGCTCTTAAAAATTGTAACCCAGACAAATCACTCAATGCAGTGATTGTTGTGGTAAAGCCAATTCTTTCATCACCTGTATTAAAGTAAGTGTCTGTAGAAAGTGTATAAAAGCTTCCGTAACTTCCAGCCCAATTAACAGCAAAATCATATGGGCTAGCCATAGAAGTGTCTGTTAGAACGCCAGAGATAGCATCACCACCAGCATTATTATTAACCTGTAACGATGCTTCATTACTAAAAACACTAAAGATTTCCCACGGGGTACCTGGTGTTAAATAATCATCAGCAAAAGTACCCGTGCCTGTAGCATCATGTAACAACCCTGGAGAAGTAGAACCACCATAACCTAAGGTACCATCATCACTTATTGCCGTACGCACATAATCGCCAGACATTATAATAGGCGCAGCAAATGCAGAGTTTGCTAAAAGAACACTAGCACCGATAAAACCAGCACAACCACGCACAAAATACTTCATATTCATTGTTATAATCCAACCTTTAAAAATGTAAAATTCCTTCTTAAGGGGCTACCCCATAAGTGCACGAATAAAAGCAAAAACCAAGCCAAAAGTAATAACGTAATATTTTCAATACGTTACAAAGAAGTGAGTTCGATAAGTAAATAAAATGTAAAAGAAACTGACATAGAGATTAAAAGAATTCAATATAAGCGACTAATTGCCCTATTTCTGTCTTTATCATTTTCAATAGTGTTGCTTGTTTCTTGCGCTTGTGAGTTTTTATCGCTTGTTCTAATTCAGCCCAAAGGGTTATTAAGGTTTGAGCGGCAATAATTTTGCTGTTGCTTGTCAATGAAGATAATAGCGTTTTACTTTGATGACATAACCCTTGATTGTTTCTTATCTCCGTCAGTAATTGCGCAAAATCACTCTGAATTTGTGCAATATATTCAGTTAGCATCAAGGCTGCCAACTCTATTGAACCTTGATTCTCTACATATTTTTCTAAATTGATAATATCAAGTTCTTGTTCTTCTTTATCTGTATTAGATTGATCATAATGCGGGTTTATCACCTGCTCATTGATATGCTCTGGTACAAGCCATGATGATAATATTTGAGTTATTTCAGAGAGCTGATAAGGGTTTTTGATGGTGTGAATATGCCAGTCTTTAGCAAATGTTTGCGCTAAGTCATTTAATACATTCAATTCAATATTAAAGCTATAAACCCCACGAACACATTCATTATACATAGCAAACTTAATAAAAGGAGAGACTGAGAATTCACTGAATAATATTAAATATTTTCCACTTTGCCAGTGCTCTAGCATGGTTTGACTATTATTTACTAGAGTAACTTGCAGCCCCAAGTATGTTAATAATCGAGAAAAATTCATTTGTAAGTCTATCGACTCTGTTGCTAATAACACCTGTATTTGAGTAGTCTTAAACCTAACTTGTTGACATTCTTGACCACTTATTAATTGATTGCTCGTATTACTGCTACTAAGTAATTGCTGCAACCGCGAGACAATACGCGCTAAAAATAACGGTGAGGCAACTAAATCATAAAAACCTTGTTGATTATAATGAGTAGGTAAAGCATCTTGTAATACTAATAATTTAGGCTGAATAGTGCTTGGTAGTTGTTGTAAGTGTTGTTGTAGGTTCACTAAATCATCATTATTAGGTTTTAATAAAATAAGTGCTGCAACCGCTTGTTGAGTTAATAACTGTTGTGAATAATTTTTGATAAAATACTGGCAATCATTAGCAAGCTTCACAAAGCCTTGATTAGTTTCAATTAAACGTGTGAGGTGCTTATTTAGGTATTCATCACCGCCAATTAAAACAAAGCGTTGTTGTTTAAAATTTACTTTAGCCTTACTTTGTTTATCTTGTGTCAAAGCGATAGGTAACTGACATTGTAAGCTTAATGCATGATCATACTCTTCAACCGAAAATTCTTTGATCCCTAAGCGTTCAAATAAAGCCCTAGCAGCTAACATCTCTGCGGTAGCTTGTTTAAAGTCAAAGTTATCAGCCACTAAATTTTTTAGCTTAGTTAATAAATCAGCTTGTTTAACGAATAATTTACAATGCACATTAATAATTTGTTGCCCTGCATTTTTGTCTTGTAGCTTCAAACGAAATTGCAAGTTTTCATCTTGTAAACCAAGTAATAATAAACGGCTCACTATAATAATAAATTG
>WFQC01000080.1 GCA_015487235.1 Alteromonadaceae bacterium | reverse complement strand
GCGTTTATAAACCAGCCCTACGGAGATACCTGAGCAAATCATGCTCTTCGTTGCATCTATTTTTAAGGGAACACCATTAATAAAAAGATGCGCCTTGACCATGAATCGCTCAGGCATCCTGAAACTCGCATCTTGAAGTATCATGGGTATAAATATTTTCTTCTATGAATTTATGTTATGAGTTTTGCGATAGTTTTCAGCGCTGAAAACAACACGCTACACTTGCTCAACTACTAACGAGATATTTTCTTTACAGACAATTTTGGCATGACTACCCGCTTTAATTTCAGAACCGTCACCGAGTGCAGTCCATGTGGTGCCTTGAAATTCAACGCGCCCTTTTTTAGTACCAGGACCAATATTTTCAATAACCACCACTTCTTGGCCAAAAAGATCCAATTCATCATCAACATTTTCAACTAATTGGGCACTACCAAAGATTTTATTGGTAAAAAAGTTCAAAATAAAAAGCAGAAAGGTTGCCACAATAAACCACAGCGTTAACACCATAACCCAAGTGTCAACAATGGCAAATTTTATACTAATAGCAACAATTAATGAGGCAATACCTAAGTTGAGCAAGATACCACCAGGAATAATAATCTCGGCTAAAGATAACACTATCGCCACCAAGATCCACGTTTCAAACATCAACAAAAAATCCATCATTTGCCTCATTGTTTGTTAAAAAGTGTGACTTAAGGTAGAACGACTGACATAATATGTCAAGCTAAATATTATGCACCGTAAAATAACCTAATATAACGATGCTACCAATATTACATAATACCTTACGCTATGATGTCGCTTTACCTATAGCCGAAATTTCTTCAGACTGCTCTTTCGTTAATGGGAAAATAGTTTTGATATAACATTTAGGTTGCTTGGTACCTAGTACATAAATAGAGTCAAATTTAGTCACTAACGTTGAGCCCATGGTTTGGTTTATAGTGATTGCATTGGCAAAGCTTAGATCGGGACAATAACTGTTTAATTGCAACAAATAACGATCTTTTACGCGAGTTCTAATAATTAAAAACTTATCTGTTAATGGTTGCCAGCTTTGGTAAGTAAAGGTGTTAACTTTATCAAGGGCTTCAATATTATGTTCTTTGACGTAAGTTAGATAAGCAGCATTACGCTCTTGATAAGACATACCTGTTGAGGAACAAGCAGCAAGCAAGGCGAAAGAAAATAGCATAATAAAAAGGTTTTTCATGGTAATACCCTTAAATAATTTAATTAGTTACTGCTAATACGACAAAATAACAGACATAAAGTTCGTATTATTAACATAACCCGATGTAACTCAAAAATAAAAAGCCAGCGGCATGACGGCTGGCTTAGGTACATATGATAACAACCCGAATAAAATTGCTATGATTACAAACTCGGTAGTAATGCTTTAGGCATAAACTGGTTAAGTTCCGCGTCTTCAATAATGGCTGAAGCTTCCACAATATCAGGGGCAAAATACCTGTCTTTATCATAATAAGGTACTTTGGCACGCAATAAAGCTTTGGCTTGTTCTACTTTTATCGAGCCTTTTAAGGGGGCTCTAAAGTCTAAACCTTGTGCTGCAGCTAAGTATTCTACCGCTAAAACACCATTGGTGTTTTCAGCCATATCAGCTAAACGACGACCCGCAAAAGCGGCCATTGAAACATGATCTTCTTGATTAGCAGACGTAGGTAAGCTATCAACCGATGCAGGGTGAGCAAGGGTTTTATTTTCAGAGGCCAGCGCTGCCGACGTTACTTGGGCGATCATAAAGCCTGAATTTACCCCGCCATTTTCCACTAAAAATGGTGGTAATTTACTTAAATTCGCGTCAATTAATAATGCCATACGACGCTCAGATAATGAACCTATCTCAGCAATAGCTAAAGCTAAGTTATCGGCAGCCATGGCAACGGGTTCCGCATGAAAATTACCCGCTGAAATAAAGTCACCTTCATTGGCGAATACTAAGGGATTATCGGTAACCCCATTAGCTTCAACATGTAATACTTCAGCTGCTTGGCGAATTTGCGTTAAACAAGCACCCATAACTTGTGGTTGACAGCGCAATGAATAAGGATCTTGCACTTTTTCACAATCGAAATGAGATAAACCAATTTCAGAGCTTTCTCCAAGTATATGGCGATAAGCCTGTGCTACATCTATTTGCCCTTTTTGACCACGCGCTTGATGTACACGATCATCAAATGGTGCCCGCGATCCCATAGCCGCTTCCACGGTCATCGAACCAATAGTTACTGCACTCGCAAACAAATCTTCTGCAGCAAATAAACCTTCTAAAGCAAAAGCGGTAGAGGCTTGCGTGCCATTTAATAAAGCTAAGCCTTCTTTTGCTGCTAAAGTAATAGGCGTTAACCCAGCAATGGCTAAGGCTTCTTTAGCAGGAAGGATCTGATCTTGATACGACATTTCACCTTCACCAATTAAAGGTAAAACCATATGTGAAAGTGGTGCTAAATCGCCCGAAGCTCCAACAGAGCCTTTTTTAGGCACACAAGGGTAAACTTGCGCATTCAGTAGTTTGATCATCGCTTGAATCACTGCTAAACGGATCCCCGAAAAACCGCGTGCCAATGAATTTATTTTTAAAACCATCATTAAGCGTACTGTGGCATCTTCCATATATTCGCCAAAACCTGCTGAATGCGACAGCACAATAGAGCGTTGTAATAGCTCTAATTCTTCTTTTTTAATCCGCGTATTCGCTAATAAACCAAAACCGGTATTAATGCCATAAACAACTTTATCGTCTTGAATAACTTGCTGTACGGCAGCAGCACTTTTATTGATATCAGCAAAAGCACTTTCATCTAAACGGTAGTGAATGCCATCATAACGACTTACTGCACGTAATTGAGCAAGTGTTAACTTACCGGGAATAATCGTTAATTCTGTTATCGGTGTTGTCATAATTTTCTCATTAATCTGTTAAGGCCTATGGCCTTTCAAGTTTAAATTTTATTGAATTAAAAGAGGGGTAATGACCTCTTTCACGCCTCATTATTTGCCATTAGCCCCATCAATCATGGGTAAATCTAAGCCTTGTTCTTTCGCACAATTTATTGCAATGTCATAACCTGCATCAGCATGACGCATAACACCTGTTGCAGGGTCATTCCATAATACACGGCCAATACGTTTTGCCGCTGCATCGCTACCATCAGCAACAATAACCACGCCAGCATGTTGACTAAAGCCCATTCCTACGCCGCCACCATGATGTAAACTTACCCAAGTTGCCCCACCTGAAGTAGAAAGTAAGGCATTTAATAAAGGCCAATCTGACACAGCATCTGAGCCGTCTTTCATGCTTTCAGTTTCACGGTTTGGTGAAGCCACAGAGCCTGAATCTAAATGATCGCGGCCAATAACAACAGGAGCTGACAATTCACCCGTTTTTACCATGTCATTAAAAGCCAAGGCTAAACGCGCTCTATCTTTTAAACCAACCCAGCAAATACGTGCAGGCAAACCTTGAAATTCAATACGCTCTTTAGCCATATCAAGCCAGTTATGTAAGTGAGCATCATCAGGAATAAGCTCTTTTACTTTAGCGTCGGTTTTATAAATATCTTCAGGATCACCTGATAAAGCCACCCAACGGAAAGGCCCTATGCCTTCACAGAAAAGAGGGCGCACATAAGCCGGTACAAAACCAGGGAAATCAAAAGCATTTTTCACGCCTTCTTCAAAAGCCATTTGGCGAATATTATTACCATAATCGGTTGTTGCTGCACCACGTGCTTGTAATGTCAGCATGGCCTTAACCTGTACAGCCATAGATTGCTTGGCTGCTTTGACTACCGCAGCTTCATCTTTTAAACGCATTTGCGCGGCATATTCCATAGTCCAGCCTTGCGGTAAATAACCGTTTAAAGGATCATGGGCTGAGGTTTGATCGGTAACAACATCAGGGGTTATATTGCGTTCAACTAACTCAGCAAAAACATCTGCCGCATTACCTAGCAACCCTACAGAAACCGTTTTGCCTGTAGCTTTTGCTTGCTCAATCATCGCGAGCGCATCATCTAAGTTAGTCGCTTTTTTATCAACATAGCGAGTTTTTAAGCGAAAATCGATACGAGACTCATCACATTCAACCACTAAAGCACAAAAGCCTGCCATAGTTGCGGCTAATGGTTGCGCACCACCCATACCACCTAAACCACCTGTAAGTACCCACTTACCTTTTGCATCACCGTTAAAGTGCTGCTTAGCCATTGCCACAAAGGTTTCATAGGTTCCTTGCACAATGCCTTGTGAACCAATATAAATCCAAGAACCTGCGGTCATTTGACCGTACATCATCAAACCTTGTTTATCTAATTCATTAAAGTGTTCCCAATTTGCCCAGTGCGGTACTAAATTAGAATTAGCAATAAGCACACGCGGTGCATCGCTATGTGTTTGAAAAACCCCCACAGGTTTTCCCGATTGAATAAGTAGTGTTTCGTTATCTTCTAAGCGATCAAGGGTTTCAATTATTTTGTCATAACATTGCCAATTACGCGCTGCTCGACCAATGCCACCATAAACGACTAATGCGTGTGGATGCTCGGCTACTTCTGCGTCAAGATTATTCATCAGCATGCGTTTTGCCGCCTCGGTTAACCAACTTTTAGCGGTTATTTTACTGCCGCGTGCCGCTTTAATGGTACGGCTTGTGTCTAAACGATCTAATTCTGTCATCTCAATGTCCTCATCAATAATGCGCAATATTTATCGCAATGCGCCTACTTTAATTTAAAAAGTTAAGTGGCCACCTAAGCGATATTTATCACCCGGTGAAGTTAAAATAGCAAAGCTCACCACCCCCTTGCTTGACCAAGTTCGACGTTTTATTTGTAAACAAGGTTGTTGTAAGAAAATAGCTAATAATTTGGCTATTTTAGGGCTAGCAGCAACAGCTTCTATTTCATGGGTTGCTTCTGTTAACGGTGCTTTGCTGGAAAGATATTCATGGCTGGTGATCACCGATAAGTCTTGTTGTAAATACTCAGGTACAAGCTTTGGGTTAACATAACGTTGCTCAAGCTGAATCGCTTCGCTTATACCTAATTGTGTAGTTTCGTAGTGTAAAACTTCAGCATAAAAAACTTTATCGCCCTTATTTATATTCAGTAAAATAGCAATTTCTTCACTAGCTTGAAGAACCGATAATGTGATTTGTTTCGCATGATGAATATGATTACGAGCACTAATTTCGTCAGCAATATTACGAATTTCTAACAAAGAAGATTGCGATTTAAAGGTAGCCACGAAGGTTCCTGCACCTTGTGTCCGCACTAACACGCCTTGCTCGGTTAATTCTTGCAAAGCACGGCGCGCTGTCATTCGGCTTACTGAAAATTGTTCTGCCAATTCATTTTCTGACGGAACTTTACTGTGCTGTTGCCATTTGCCAGATTCTATCTGTTGGCAAATATACTGTTTAATTTGAATAAATTTAGGCGCAACCATAACCATACATACGAGATCATTAACTTGTATATACAATTTTTACCTATTTTAGTTGTATATACAAGTTATAATTACTATCTTAATATAAGGCTTTGTAAGCTAAAAATAAAAATGCCGATACTCGCAATGAGTTATCGGCATTTACAGCTATGGTTTATGAATAATACGCTGGACTATAACAACTTAAAAATTAACATTAACACCAAAAACAAATCGGCGTCCATTTTGATAAACAGACATTAATCGCGACTTAACGCCATCAAATTCAACCACTTCTTCATCAGTCAAATTAACCGCTTCGACAACTAATTTAATGTTTTCAGACACCTCATAAGATGCGCTAAAATCAAGTTGTCCATATGCATCATTCCACAACTCGGCTCCTGTCCATGAAACGCCTTTGTACCACTCCGTTCTGTAGTTGTACATTAAGCGCGCGCCAATAACATCGTCTTCATAAAAAGCGGTAACATTATACATATGTTCAGAGGCACCAATAACTTGACCTGAGCCCGCAACACCTTCAACCACTTCTTGGTCGCTGGTTGCGTTGGTGTAGGTATAGTTAGCTGCAAGACCAAAATGCCCAAATGATTGTTGATAGCCAACTTCAAGACCATCAGTACTACCACCTAAGCCATTTGTTGGGCGAGTTAAAGTTACATCAACCCACTCGTCATCTTGTTCATTATAATAAGGAGCAACATAACTACCCGTTGTACGATAACTTTGAATATCTTTATAGTAATAACCAATTGACAATAAAGAAGCTTCGTCAAAGTACCATTCCCACGTTACATCAAATTGATCGGCAATTTGAGGTTTTAAATTAGGATTACCTGCAGTGCCAGTAGGAAAAGCAACATTTAATGCACCAACACTTTCAATAGGCGCTAAATCACTAAAGTTAGGTCGCGCCATTACTCGTGCTGCACCAAAACGAACAATCTGATCTTCTGCCGCATCAAAAGCAATATTAAAGCTGGGCAATACCTCAGTGTAATCACGTTTTTCTGTAACCCATTCCATATACGAAGGTGTTAACCACTCTCTGTCTACGGTATAAAATCCCCATGAGTCTAAACTAAAGTTATAACTAGACGCTGTTTGTTTAGTTTGCACAACACGAACGCCAACATTACCTCGGTAATTATCACCCGAGAAATTACCTTGAGTATATAGGGCTAAAATACTTTCGTTAATATCCCATATTTCACCTAAAACATTACTAATAGCGTAATCAGCTTCACCTTCAAAGGCGAGGCGCATAAATTGTTCGCGATCACCTTGTAACTGAGTAGTTAGATTGCCATTAATAACGTTATCAGCCACCGATTGTGTTCCATTAGTTTGTTTGCAGGTATCTAGTGTTGGGCATTGCTCAAAAATATAACCTAAATAGCCTCCCCAGCCAGTATAGCTTGGCCTTGTACCTGGTCCATGCCAGCTATAAGCTTGACGCCCTTGAGTTCTATCATGATCTCTATATTTAACACCAACATCAACAGATGAAAAAGGACCATAATCAACATCAATACTTAAATCTAGCTGTGCATAGGTTTCTTCATCTGTGGTCGGCTTATTACCACCCCAAGTCCAATTTTGCTTCCATTGACTACCATCAGTTGGTGATACACCACTGTTAATTTCTCGGTTTGATAAATCAAAAGAATAGCCTGAGTCAGCATCATCAACATTCGGCACAAAACTCCAAGAGGCTTCATTGTATGTTCCACCAGAAGCTTCAGTACGCCCTATTTGAGCATGTAAGCTATACCCTTCACCTGCATAGTTAATTTCTAAGTCATAAGACGATGTTTCTGTGCTTGATTCTCGATTAATAAAATCCCATTCATAAGAACCCGCCGACGCTACTGTGCCTTTATACACATTATTATTAACCATTGAGGTATTAGATAAATTGGCTAAATTATTCTGTGGGCGAATAAGCAAGTTAGCATTAGCGTTATTAGCATCCATTTTTGAATCGAGAATATTCAAAGTAAAGTCTAGATCATCACTCGCAGCATATTGAATACTAGCGAAAACAGTACGTAATTCTCTGTCTTGCTTAAATATAGGCGCGCCTATATCTTTTGGTGCTCTCACGCCATTGTCATCGGCAGGTGTCCAGCCTAATACTTCTAAACCTTCACGTTGCACAGTGCGATCTTGCTGAGTAAGCGACACTAAAATACCAAAGTCTTCAGCTTCATTTTTCCATGAATATAAGGCATCAAGTTGTGGATCCGTTTTCTCTGACGTTTCTGAATATTGCGCTTGTAACCCTAAATTAATGGTATTAGCTTCTAACTCAAGCGGCTTACGTGTTCTTAAAACAACGGTACCACCAATTGAACCTTCGTCTGTTTTAGCTTGCGGTGTTTTATACACCTCTAAACCACGCACTAAAGAGGACGGTAACAAGGTAAAATTAAAACCTCGTGATGGGTTATCTAAAATAAACCAATCAGCAGTGGCTACATTTTGACCATTTAATAAGGTTCTATTTTGCTGAGGGCCTGAACCTCGAATAGTGATTTTCTCACCTTCACCAAATTCGCGGCTAACACCTACACCCGCAATACGAGATAACGATTCTGAGACATTTTTGTCTGGAAACTTACCAATATCTTCAGAGGTGATCACATCAACAACGCTATCAGAAAAGCGCTTAGCATTAATATTTTCTTTTAGTGAACCGCGAATACCACGCACTTCAATGACTTCGATTTCTTTTTTTTCTGCTTTTTTTGCTTTTTCAGCATCTTCTGCAGCCATAACACCTGTCGTTACGGTACTTGATAAGATCATTGCAATACTGCTAGCAAGCAAGCCTTTTTTAAATTTATATACTGACATTGACTTTCCCTTACACACGTTTTCATATTTATGTTGTTATTAGGAACTTATGACAGCGCTGTCTTATTTTGGTGACAGCGTTGTCATAAGATCTTGTAAAACCATACACATAATTAATCAATTTGGCTAGAGCAAATAATAAAAAATTGTCACTTTTTTGCACAAAATATTATATCCAACTGATTTAACTTTAAATTTTTTCTTTTAAATAATTAAGAAGGCAATCATTTTAGCGCTTATTTTAAACTCCTTAGTCGTAACCATTACGGCTACTAGCGCCAGTTATTTTGCCGACAAATAGTAGCGTAATAAACTGTCTGTTGAACAATCATGCTCTGCAGATATTTCTTTTGTTTCAAGTTCTTGTTGGATCTTAGCAGCCAGCCCTTTACCCAACTCAACGCCCCATTGATCAAAAGAACAAATTTGTAAAATAATCCCTTGTACAAATATTTTATGTTCATATAAAGCAATTAAGTTACCCAGAGTGACAGGATCAATTCTTTTTAGTAAGAGTGTGTTAGTTGGTCTATTACCTTGGTGTACTTTGTGTGGCGCTACCATATCAATATATTCATCACTACGCCCTTTCGCTTTTAAATCAGCTCTAACCTGTGCTTCGTTAACCCCTGTCATTAATGCTTGCGTTTGCGCAAAAAAGTTAGCCATAAGGGTTTCATGATGCCCTTTCACTGGGGTCACACTTGCAACAGATCCGATAAAATCAGCCGGTACAATATTATTACTTTGATGTAAATACTGATAAAAAGCATGTTGTCCATTAATGCCTAGTTCACCCCAAATAGAGGGTACAGTTGGGTAGGCAATTTTTTTACCGTCCCATGAAACTGATTTACCGTTACTTTCCATTTCCGCTTGTTGTAAATAGGCACTGAGCATATGCAGTGTTTGATCGTACGGTAAAATGGCTTGTGATTGAAAACCCAGAAACGTGGTATTCCACACACTTAACAGTGCCATAATAACGGGCATATTTTCTTCAAAAGGGGCATTAATAAAATGTTCATCCATTTCATGGGCTCCATTGAGTAAGGCTTTAAATTGTTCAAAGCCTAAATCAAGCGCTATCGGCAAGCCAATAGCTGACCATAATGAAAAGCGTCCTCCAACCCAATCCCACATTTCAAAAATATTGTCTGCTTCAATACCAAATTTCATCGCATTTTCTTTATTAGCGGTTACCGCTACAAAGTGCTTAGCCACCGCACTTTCATCAAAAGAAGAAGCGGTAAGCCACTTTATGGCTGTTTTGGCGTTGGTCATTGTTTCTGTGGTGGTAAAGGTTTTACTCGAGACGATAAATAAGACTTTTTCAGGATCAAGCGGACGTAAAATTTCAACAATTTGCGCCCCATCAACATTAGAAACGTAGTGAACATTAACGCTATTATCACTGTAGTGCTTTAAGGCTTCAGTAACCATTTGCGGGCCAAGATTTGAGCCGCCTACACCGATATTAACAATATCGGTAATACGTTTTCCTGAGTAGCCCAACCAGTGCCCTTGACGCACTTTATTAACAAAACTTTCCATTTTTTGCCATTGAGCTTCAACTTGCTCTGTTACGTTTTTACCATCAACAACGAGGTTTTTATCGCAAGAGCCACGCAAAGCGGTATGTAAAACCGCTCTGTTTTCAGTTTTGTTAATTTTTTCGCCCGCAAACATTTTTTCTCGCCAAGCAGCGACTTCGGTTTCATCAGCTAAGGCAAATAGACTCGTCATGGTTTCGCTGTCAATACGGTTTTTAGAATAGTCGAGCAAGAGTTTTGGCAGTTCAACAGAAAACTTATTAAATCGTTCACTGTCTTGCGCAAACAAGGTATTCATGTGTTGTGATTTTTTTTGTTGGGCTAATTGGGTAAGTTTTTGCCAACTGGGTAAAGTTTGTCGCTCGCTCATGTTCTGTCCTTTACTATAAAATTTAATGACTATCACAGCATATACAAAATGACAGCGTTGTCAATTATTGTATTTTAACAAAATATCTTTTAGATCATTAGAATCTATTGATCCGAAATAATAAAATTAATCATTGCTGCAAATAACAAGACGCAATATGCTATTCTCGCATTTTATATTTACACAATGACATAATATCAGGGTCTATTGAATAGTGAAGATTAACTAAAACTCATATTTAATTGGTCAATAAACCCTCTAATTTAGGCTATAAAAGTTAATGAAAGCTACTATTAATGATGTTGCTAAATTAGCGGCAGTTTCAATAAAAACCGTATCACGGGTTATGAATAATGAACCGTCTGTTCGTCAAATAACACGCGACAAAGTACTGGCTGCCGTCAAAGAATTAAACTATCAACCTAACTTAGCGGCCAGAAACTTAGCTGGCACTAAATCTTATAGTATCGCTTATGTTTATGATAACCCGAATGCTTATTATATTATTGATATGCAAAAGGGTATTTTATCAGCTTGTAGAAAACAAGGCTATGAATTACTGATCCACCCCTGTAATGCTAAAGCTGATGATATCATTGAAGAAATCACCAATATGGTTAAGTATTCGCGCATTGCTGGCTTAATTTTAACCCCACCCTTTTCTGAAATGCCTGAGTTTGTAAAACAAATGGTAGCGCTTGATGTTAATGTGGTACGTATTGTTTCTGGTGATAAAGCCCCTGATGACTTAACGCCTTGCATTATGGTAAATGACCATGAGGCTGCCTATAACATAACACAACATTTAATTGATTTAGGGCACACTCAAATTGGTTTTATTGAAGGTGGAGCAGAACATAAATCAAGCAGTGAACGTTTATCGGGTTATAAGCAAGCGCTCATCGACAATAATATTAGCGTTAATGAGAACCTTATTGTGCCTGGCGAATATTCTTTCGAGTCGGGCGTGCATGGTGCCAAACAACTGATGGCAGAAGACAATAAACCCACAGCGATTTTTTCGTGTAATGATGAAATTGCCGCGGGGGCATTATTTGCTGCTCGTTTAATGGATATTGCTATTCCAGAAGCACTATCAATCACAGGTTTTGAAAACAGCCCTTTTTCACGACAAACATGGCCAACATTAACAACAGCAGATCAACCTAATGATCAAATTGCTGAAAATGCAGCAAAATTATTAATCGCACAAACGCGCAATCAAAAAGTGGGTAATATTACTCGTTGCTATACGCCGCAACTTATTGTACGAAAATCAACCGCCGCGCCAAATACAAGCCAATAAGCTTGTTAAGGTGCATAACCGCGCATAAAAAGCTCAACACTAGAACGTAAGTAAGCATCAATTTCTTCTTGGCTGAGCTGATGTTGAGTATTAAACTCGACACGCATCCAAGCTTCGCCTTTCATCATATTCAAGAACTGCAATGCAGCAAAATGAGGATCAGGAATTTTTAAAATCTGATGCTTATCTAAGGCCGTCATAAGCTCTGCTACATCGTTAGTCACTTTTTCAGGGCCCGCCTGATAAAAAAGCTCAGACAAAAGTGGATATGACTTTGACTCATAAGCACATATTTTATGCACGGCACAGGCTTCTTTAGACGTTAGCATACATAAAAAACGCTGCGCTAATGTCAGTAATTTTTCTTTGGGATTTGATAAATCATCAAGTGAAAAATCAAGCATTTGGTATGAATCACAGCGATCTTCAATTGCCGCAGCAAAAAGTTCATCTTTACTACCAAAATGACTATAAACCGTTTGCTTTGAAACGTCAGCATGACGAGCAATTAAGTCCATACTGGTTGAAGCATAACCTTGCTCTGTAAACAGTTGCGTTGCAGCAGCTAAAATTTGTTGGCGTTTAGCCGTGCTTTTGTTTCGAGTTTTGCTATTCATTATGCCGTAAGCTCATCTTTTGTGACTACGAAAAGATTTTGAGAAATCAATAAAATACCTATTTAAGTGAAATAGTATTATATATATTCTATCAAAATAAACTAGACAGTCTAGTTTTATAATATTAGACTACACAGTCTAGTATAAAGTTGCCAAACATAAGGTTTACCATGAATATTTCAAAGTTATTGACATATAGCTATATTTTCTTTCTCTCAACCTTTTTAATTGCGTGTTCCGAAAAAACAATAACCGCTGAAGTAGAACAACCTTATCACTTACTTGCCCAAGTGATTGATGTAAAGCCACAAGAAAGCTATGCAATTGAACGTGCCTACACGGGCCAAGTATCCATTCGCGATGTCAGCAAATTAGGTTTTGAATTCAATGGATTAATTAATAACGTTTTTGTCGACAATGGAGACCATGTAACGCAAGGGCAAGTACTTGCCGAACAAAGCACAGAATTGTTAACAATAAAAATGCAAGAGTTGCAAGCTCAAATAGAACAAGTGAATGCAAAGCTGAGTTTAAATACTCATAACCTAAAACGTATAACCAAATTAGAGAAAAAGGGCTATAGCTCACAACAAGCTTTAGACAACTTAACCGCAGAAAAAGAAGCCTTGATCGCCAATTTACAAGGCTTAAAAGCGAATGTTAACTCATTAAAATACCAGCTTGAGCATACTAAAATTATAGCGCCTTTTGATGGTGTGATAGATGCAAGAAATGCCACTCAAGGTGAAGTGGTTGCTGCAGGTATGCCTGTATTGCAATTAATTCAACAAGGAGATAAACAGGTTACCTTTGGTTTACCTGCAAAACTTGCTGATAGCATAAGGCTCAATCAAGTTTTATCCGTTACCATTAACAATAAAGATCACTCGGCAAAAGTTATCGCTATAGGTAAACAAGTTAATCCTGCCAATAGAACCATTGAAGTACGCTTAGCCTTAGATCTCGATAAAGCCGTCGATGTATTTAATGGTCAACTAGCGCAAGTGCTTATTCCACAAAAAATAAATCGCCAAGGTACTTGGATACCTATTAGCGCCCTAACAGATGGTATTCGAGGCCAATGGAATATTTATACCGTTAATAATATCGAGCAGAATTTATACAAAGTTACAGTCAAAACCGTTAAGGTTTTACAAACCAATAAAGAATACGCCTATATTGAGTTAACAGAAAATACCCCGCTAAAAATAATTTCTGAAGGCGTACACCGTTTTGTTGGTGGTCAAACAGTACGTATTGGCACTAACCAGTCAAGCAAACCTGCAAATCCAACTAACCAAGGTGAACAATTATGATCAGATCATTTGTAAAAAATGGTCGCTTAATGTCTTTGGCGATTGTTTTGCTTATTGTGGCAGGATTAGGCGCATTATCACATTTACCTCGTACAGAAGACCCTCGTATTGAAAATCGTCACGCCAGTGTGATCACCTTATTACCTGGTGCAAGCGCTGAACGTGTTGAAGTGTTGATCACTGAAAAAATAGAGCAAAAGCTGAGAAAATTATCTGAAATAAAAATGATCAAATCAGTTTCGCGCCCTAATATTTCGGTGGTGCAGCTTGAGTTACAAGATGAAATAACCAGCTCAACCCCCGTCTGGTCTCGGGTGCGTGATTTACTTGCTGATATCACCCCTCAATTTCCCGCCAATACAGTACCACCAGTGGTTGAAGATGATCGCAGTTATGCCTTTACGCAATTAATTGCCTTAAATTGGCAAGGTAAAGGCGCCGTAGATTTAGCCAGCTTAGGTCGTTATGCTAATGAACTACAAAACCGTTTACGTTTAGTAAAAGGTACTGATTTAGTTTCGATTTTTGGCCGTAATCCAGAAGAAGTTACCGTAGAAATTGACGCTCAGCAAGCAACTCAACTATCACTCAGTGCGGCAGATATTTCACAACGCATACTCGCTGCTGATGCTAAAGTCTCGGCGGGTGAATTAATCAATCATAAAAATCAAATGCAAGTTGAGTTAACTGGCGCTTTTGACACGGTTGAACGCATTCGCAATATTCCTCTTAAAGTTAATGCTAATGGCAGTATTTTACGTTTAGGCGATATTGCAACAATAAGTAAAGATCACGCCTGGCCACCTAAAGAAATTGCCATTGTAAATAACCAAACAGCCGTTGTGGTCTCTACACGTATGTTGCCTAATTTGCGCATAGATCAATGGACAGAAGAGGTAAGAAAAGCATTAGATGAATTCTCGTTGTTATTGCCTGACTCGATTAAATTAGAAGTATTATTTGATCAAAACAAATATACCTCTGCGCGTTTAGGTGACTTAATGAGCAACATAACGGTAGGTTTTGTACTTATCTCCATTGTACTGTTGATCACATTAGGTTGGCGCTCTGCACTAATTGTTGCCGCGTCTTTACCGCTTACCGTATTATTTACTTTAGCGGTAATGAATGCTTATGGTTTACCAATTCACCAAATGTCGGTAACAGGGTTAGTCGTGGCGTTAGGGATCATGGTCGATAATGCCATTGTGATGGTCGATACCATACAAACTAAGCGCCAGCAAGGTGCTCGTCGTCTTGACGCAGTCATGTATGCCGTAAAACACTTATGGTTACCTCTGTTAGGTTCTACCGCAACAACCATACTTGCTTTTATGCCCATTATTTTAATGCCTGGGCCCGCAGGCGAGTTTGTTGGTGGTATTGCCTTAAGCGTTATTTTTTCTTTAATTGGCTCTTACCTTATTTCTCATACCATAGTCGCAGGCCTTGCTGGTCGATTTTTGCCGAAAAAGCTTGATAGTAAGCGATGGTACAATGTCGGTATTGCCTTACCTAAACTCAGCCAATGGTTTGAAAAAAGTTTATATTTTGTCATTAAACATCCGAGAAAAACTATAGGGCTTGTCTTTTTGTTACCTTTACTGGGGTTTATTGATGCTAAACAGCTAACGGAACAGTTTTTTCCTCCATCAGATCGCGATATGTTTCAAATAGAATTATTTATGCCTGCACAAAGCAGCATTTTTAACACTGAAATGGTGAGTAAAAAAATAACTCAGTATTTAGAAAAACAACCCGGTATTGCCAAAGTACGCTGGTTTGTAGGTAAAAACGCACCATCTTTTTACTATAATTTAATGCCCACTAAAGATGGCGCGCAATACTATGCACAAGCAATGATAACGGCTGATGACTTTAAAGTAGCCAATAGCTTGATCCCTAAAATACAAATCGACTTAGACGACATGTTTCCACAAGCGCAAATATTAGTGCGTAAGTTAGAGCAAGGCCCTCCTTTTAGCGCGCCTGTAGAATTACGTATTTTTGGTCCGAATTTAGATACTTTAAAAACCTTAGGCGATCAATTACGCGCAATTATGATCGCTACCGAAGACGTAATTCACACCCGAGCAACACTGCAACCGGGCACTCCTAAAATTTGGCTAAATACCGATGAAAATAGTGCGGCTCTGTCAGGTTTAACGCTAAATAGTATTGCTTATCAACTTAATAGTACTTTGTCTGGTGTTGCCAATGGCTCCATTATAGAAGCAACTGAATCAATTCCTGTGCGTGTTAGAATTTCAGGTGAGCAGCGTAATGAACTTGATGATCTGGCTAATTTAAACCTTGTTAGCCCTATGGCTAAACAAGGGATCCCTTTATCTGCATTAGCCGATTTCACGATAAAGCCAAGTCGCGGCGCTATTCCCCATCGAGATGGTATGCGCGTTAACGACATTGAAGCCTATATTCGTGCAGGTGTTTTACCTTCAGTAGTACTAAATCGTGTAAAAGCCGCAATGAAGGCACAAAACTTTACCTTACCCACAGGATACAAAATAGAAGTGGGTGGTGAATCTGCAGAGCGTAATAAGGCTGTAGGTAAATTACTTGCCAGTGTAGGGTTAATTTTCACACTATTAATTACAGTGGTTGTCTTATCTTTTAACTCTTTTAGGTTAAGTGCAATTATATTTCTTTCAGCAATACAGTCTGTGGGTTTAGGCTTACTTAGTGTTTACCTTTTTGATTATCCTTTTGGTTTTACCGTAATAATTGGGCTACTCGGCTTAATGGGGCTCGCAATTAATGCCGCTATTGTTATTATTGCTGAATTAAAATCAAATGCTGACGCGGTACAAGGCAATGCAAGCGCGATTGTAGCATCGGTTCAAAGCTGTACTCGACACATCAGCTCTACCACAATTACAACCGTTGGCGGCTTTCTGCCATTGATATTAGCTGGTGGTGGCTTTTGGCCTCCTTTTGCTGTAGCTGTCGCAGGTGGAACCGTATTAACTACCTTATTATCATTTTATTTTGTTCCTGCTGCATTTGCAGTGATGAGTCAACGCAAAGCATTTGAATTAATGGGTGAGGCAACCAACAATTAAACATGAGAGTTAACTTACGATGGAACTAAGTGCATGGTTTTCATTAGCCACCATCTGCTTACTTGGCGCTATAACACCAGGGCCAAGTTTAGCTATTGTTTTAAAGCATACTATTAGCAATGGTAGAGCTTATGGTGTGGCAACGGGTATTGCTCATGGCTTAGGGGTTGCATTATATGCCGTACTTACCGTATTAGGTATGGCTATTTTAATCAAAGAAACTCCATGGTTATTTAACATAATCAAATACGCTGGAGCCTTGTTTTTACTTTGGTTAGCCTTTAAAGCTTTTACGGCAAAATCATCACTGGGCAAAATAGAGCAAAAAGCAGAAAAAACTTCCATAAAACAAAGTGCTGTTGAAGGTTTTCTAATTGCTTTCTTAAACCCTAAATTAGCGATTTTTTTCTTGGCATTATTTAGCCAGTTTATTACGCCTACCGACACCGTTGATCATAAAGTGATTATGGTACTGACCGTAGGAGGTATTGATGCGCTTTGGTACACACTCATTGCACTAGTATTATCTCACTCTACATTAATTGATAAATTACGTGATAATATTAACTTGGTAGAAAAGGCAACAGGCGTTGCCTTATTAGGGGTAACCGCAAGGGTTTTATTTTAAATTAGGATCAAAGTTATTTTGTATTTTTTCCATCTGCTCTAAATGTTTTAGATGAGAGCGGCGCGTAGCAACGGCAAAAATGGCTACAACAATAACAAGAGGAATTAATAGCAGTAAAGGATACGCTGTGATCAGTTCTCCTAACCATTCCATTATATTTTCTCCTTTGTCTAGTGCTGTGTTAAGCTGTTTTTTATTATTATCACTAGGAATTGTTGATTTTTGCTTTCACCTAATACTGTTAAAGTGAATAAAATTTAACCTCAAATAACAACATCTCCTAGTAAGATGCGTTAAATTTTGCGCATTATAATACATTTTTTTAACAAATGACTAATTAAACAACAAAAAAATTAGTTTTTTCTCTTATTCTTCAAAATAAGTACCCCAGCCATCATAATCAACATGACACTGTTTGGCTAAATTAAACATTTTTTCTGTTTCAGCAAATATAATATCGGCGTCAAGTGGTTGTTCAGTGATAATATCAAAAGCAAAAACCTTACTGCCATCTTCTAGCTCTGCTTCTTCAGGTTCTTCAACTTCAAAGCCTAACTTAAAAGCACTTACCGCTGCACGTTCTAAATGTTCAAAGTTATCACTGGCAAAATGATGCTCGATTGTGTGTAGCACTGACTCATTAGAACCATCTTCAATCAAGGCCGCAACCAACTCATCGGTATGTGCTCGCCATTGTTGTAATTCGTTATCCATTATTTGCCTTTATTAATTTCTTCATTTAACTGATTGATTTTAGCTTCCATCAAGTCATGTACTTCATTAGTCAACTGACGAATATTTTCACGATTACGTTCTGTTAACTCGATAGGATCTAAAAATTCAATGATCATTTTACCATTATTCCAGCGGTTTAGTTTAATCGTGTCATGTAAGTCACTCGCACATACTGGCACAATAGGCACACCAGCTTGTATTGCGGTACGAAATGCGCCCGTTTTAAAGGGCAAAAGCCCGCGACCATTGCTACGCGTACCTTCAGGAAACAACCACACTGAAATTTGCTTTTCTTTGATTTTATCTGCAGCAAGATTAATCGTATTCATAGCCTTACTGCTATTTTTACGATCAATTAAAATATTGCCCGTTAGCCAATACATTTGCCCGAAAAAAGGGATCCATTTCAAACTTTTTTTACCAATACTAACCGTTCCTGGTTGTACTGCACCACTAATAGTAAAAATATCGTAACTGTTTTGGTGGTTACAGATGAATACGAAAGGGCCTTTACCTTTAACTGAATCAGGAATTCTGATCTCAACCGTTAACCCTAATATTTTTGAAAACTTACCTAATAATTGTGATGCGTAATAGACGTTATTACGCTTAAACGGCCGAACAATACAGTATAAACACACTAATACTGATAAAACGACAAGACCTAACGCCAATAAAATAAGTCGAACAACTGCTAACAAAAGACCACCCCTGAAAAAATAAACGCGCAATTATAGCGCGAATTATGCTGAATACCAAAATGTATGTATAGCCATTCACTTGGATATTTTTTTAGAAAAGTAGAGCGATTTATAATCAAGTAAAATGAGTATAGTTCTCGACAAATTATCTCAATATATTCGCAAGGCTTTTTTAACGAGGATCCGTTTCATCAATCATATTATGTGTTTTTGCTTGTTCAATAAAACGGGCAAAGTGCGTATAAGAAGAGAGATCATACAGTTGCCTAAAGGCGACCCAATCAAGTAAACAAAATAAGCAAATTGACAAATAGTGCCATTTATCGAAAACACCTTGCTCAACATACTGCTCTAACACATTAAACGTACTGGTAACGCGTTCATTTTGTAAGTTGAAAAATAAAATATCTTGCTGCGTGTTAAAGCCTGAGCGTTGAGAAAGCAATAAAGAAACTAAAGAGTCATTAGCTGCATCTATTAGGGTTAAAATATTTTCTTGCGGCCATGTTAAAGGCGCTTTTTGATATTTTTCAGCTAAATAGCGTTGAATAATTCTTGAATCAAACAGCTGTATATTGCCATCAGTGAGGTAAGGTACTTTTAAGGTTGGGTTATCTTTTTTGAGTTGTTCCCGCCCTTGTTTGGAAAAAATATCTAAATTAACAAACTGATAATCTTGCGCTGTTTTATGTAAGCTTGCTAAATATAAGCGAATTCGCCTGACATAAGGTGACGTCGTAGAACCATATAATTTCATTTTAATTTTCCTGATAACGTAAAAAACTAGGGTTTTAACTTTGAGTGTTTATAGACAACGACTCAAAATTATTACCCTAGCCTTAAACAATACTAGATTTTTATCTTAAATGAAATTAGGGCATATTGATTAAAATAGCTCGTCATCAATATCAAATAAAGTATCACTACCCGATTTTGCCGAAGCAATAAGTGAAAGTCGACGCGGTAACAAACGGGTAAAATAATAACGTGCTGTTTTAATTTTTGCTTGATAAAAATCATCACTGCCTTGTTTTTCAAGCGCAACTTCTGCCATTTTAGCCCAAACAAAAGCCATCGCGGTGTAACCAAACACATGTAAATAATCATTAGCAGCGGCGCCAATTTCATTAATGTTTTCTTTAGATTTAGTTAATAAATATTGGGTTAATTCGCTAAAGTCATTTAAAGCATCGGCTAATGGCGCAATAAACTCTTGCATATTTTCAGCAGGCGTTGCCTTGATATAATCATTAACTTCATCAATAAACACTTGCATTAATTTACCTTGGCTACCAACCACCTTACGCGCGAGTAAGTCCATTGCCTGAATACCATTAGTTCCTTCATAAATTTGCGTGATACGCGCATCTCGCACTAATTGCTCTTGCCCCCATTCACGAATAAACCCATGACCACCAAAAATTTGCTGCCCAGTAACGGTATTTTCAAACCCTAAATCGGTAAAAAAGGCTTTTGCAAGCGGCGTCATTAATGTTGATAAAGCATCACCTTTAGCTTGTAACTCACCTTCACCATATGTGGCATAATCAAGTTGCATAGCAATGTAAGTTGATAATGCTCGGCTACCTTCATTCATTGCTTTCATGTTAAGCAACATACGACGAACATCACCGTGTACCATAATAGAGTCAGCTTCTTTATCAGTATTTTTTGCTCCCGTTAATGCTCGACCTTGTAAACGCTCTTTTGCATATTCAAGCGCATTTTGATAAGAACGCGAAGCCGCACTCAAGCCTTGAATACCGACACCAATACGCTCAAAGTTCATCATGGTAAACATGCAGGCTAAGCCGCGATTTAGGTCACCAATTAGATAACCTTTGGCGCCGTCAAAATTCATCACACAAGTGGCTGAAGCATGAATCCCCATTTTATGCTCAATTGAGCCACAATGTACTTGATTACGCTCGCCTAAGCTGCCATCGTTATTAACGTGAAATTTTGGCACTAAAAATAAAGAAATACCTTTAGGACCAGCAGGAGCATCAGGTAATTTAGCAAGCACTAAATGAATGATATTTTCAGTAAGATCGTGCTCTCCACCAGTAATAAATATTTTATTACCCGTTATGCTGTAGCTACCATCTTCTTGTGGGATCGCCTTAGTGCGAATAATACCTAGATCAGAGCCCGCATGAGACTCAGTTAAGCACATTGATGCAGACCACTCACCAGAATACATGCGAGTTAGGTATAAATTTTTTAATTCTTCACTGCCGTGTTTAGCAAGTGATAACGCAGCACCAGCAGTTAATACGGGGTAGAGAGCAAAAGAAATATCGCCCGAACAGAGCATTTCTTCATGCTGCGCGGTAAGCATTTTGGGCATACCCATACCACCATATTCAGGATCTCCACCTAAAGCTGTCCAACCACCTTCTGCATAAGTTTTGAACGCTTCTTTATAACCAGGAGCCGTAGTTACTTTACCGTCGTTAAAGCTCACGCCAACTTCATCACCTTGGCGAGAAATAGGGGCTATTTCTTGCTCAGCAATCTTGGCACATTCTTGCAGTATAGCCTCCGCTGTTTCACGATCTACGCGCTCAGCCAATGTCGGTAATTGCTGCCACATCGCTTCAGCTTTGAATACATCAAACAGTAAAAATCCCATATCTTTTAGGGGAACTCGATAGTCTGCCATGATTGCTACACTCCAAAATTAAACAGATGATTTAAACAAGTGTTTTAAATATAGCGATTTTAATGCAAATGTAAAGTCAAACTTGCTGGTAACGAACCATTTATACTTAGACCACGTGCCGATGTCTCTTCAAGTGGCATGAGTATAAGTTGCTTTTATCACTAAAATTACGCTAGGGTTAATACGAAATACTGATGAAATTTTAAAAATTATGGCTAGCAAACTGATTTTTTGCCAACTAATTTACCTTTTATTCGCTCTGCTGATGGCTATAAATAGCGTTCAAGCAAAGCAACTTAGCTATTCCCACATTGACTTGGGCGATAGCGTGCAATTAAATTATCGCTGGCTAGATCAACACCAAACAGAACAGACACTCAGTTTTACCGTAGCGAAACAAACCTTGTTTGGTCATTTTAGAAACTTTAAACGTTATAATCCCAGCTATAGCGAAGCGTATGTGATAAAAAAATTAAAGGCTTATTGTGCAGAAAATCCTTTTCAAGGTGTCACCGTTAATTTTAAAAAAGAAAATCAGCAGATCAGTATAGATATTCAAGGAAAAAAACCAGCAGCCGTTAATGCTGCTTACCGTAAACTCAAAAAGTTAGGTGAACAGTATTTAAGTGAGTATTTAATTCAGCAAGGTTACCACCGATTTACTAATTATGCTGGTGAGCAGGCAATAAAACCTAATCATATTGAGATTGCGGCAAAGTCGGTACTTGATGTGAAAGTACTAAAACCCATTATTTTGAAAAAAGTTTCTGTACAAAATATCCGTAAAGTCACTAACTTTATCTTAAATTTTGTGCAATCTATTCCCTATTCCCCACTAGAGTCTCGCCTAACCTCATCAGGCGCTGGCTTTTTACCCCCGCTAACTCTGCTTTATAAAAACCAAGGTGACTGCGATAGTAAAGTGACTTTGGCTGCGGCAATGTTACGCTCATTAATGCCGCGTATTGGTATTATTATTGTTTACATTGAGCAACATGCTTTATTTGGTATTGAGGTTATTCCACAGGGTGATGAACTCACACTGTCGCATCAGGGTATTACCTATGTTTTAGCCGAGCCCACAGGCCCAGCTTTATACGCATTGGGGCAAGTTGATGAATTTTCTAAACAAGCTATTCTGGCAGGTTTATATACAGTAGAAAAAGTTAAATAACCGCTTTAATTGTTGAAAATAGAACCTGATATGTAACGGGTTTAGCTATGTGTTTATTCATACCTGCAGCCAAACTTTGTTGATGGTCTTCTGCGCGTGCGTGAGCAGTCATGGCAATGATCGGCAAGTGTTGATATTTTTTCATAGTGCGTATTTTTTTAGTTGCGGTTAAGCCATCCATAACTGGCATTTGAATATCCATCAGCACCACGTCAATTTCATGTTGAGTTAACAGCTCAATGGCTTCTTGGCCATTATTCGCAATCACCACTTCGGCTTGCATACTTTTCAGTAACTCTTGAGCAACCATTTGATTAACCAAATTATCTTCAACAAGTAACACTTTTATACCACTTAGATCGCCTTGCGGCTCTTCGCTTACTCGGGCTGATGTTGGAGCTGAAGGTGATATTTGTAAAATTTGCGTAATCACTGCGCGATAATACGGTTTTTCAATAATAGCCCATGGAATAGACAAGTCTTCAAGTGCTTGATTTAAATTTTCATCAAGCTCTGCCAACATTGGTAAACAAATCCCAATACTATCAAAATGCTCAGCAAGCTTGGCGAGCAAAGTATGGTTATTCACAAGCAGCTCAGCTTCAATCAGTACAATACACGCTTGCTCTTGAGCGGCTTTCAGTAATTGTTGTTCATCATTACAATAATGATATTGCCAGCCAATTGCCGCAAATTTAGCGATAAGCGATTGTGGCAACAATGTATTAAAGGCAACAATATTACGTTGTGCTGTCACGCTATCTTGATGTTGTTCAAGTAAAGAGGCGTTAATGGGTACTGAAAAGCAAAATTCACTGCCTTCTGCTAATTCACTTTTTAAATGCAAGCTTCCACCCAATAATTGCACGATTTGCTGACAAATAGAAAGTCCTAACCCAGAACCACCGTATTTTCTGGTCATTGATTCATCTGCTTGTGTAAAAGCATTAAAGAGGTGTTGTTGTTTCTCTTTAGCAATACCAATACCGGTGTCTTTAACCGTAAATTGAATATGAGTGTTATTATCAACCTCAATAAGATCAACACTAACACTCACTTTACCTTCTGCGGTAAACTTAACGGCATTATTAATTAAGTTAGTAAGCACTTGCACCAAACGAATCTCATCGCTATGAATAACCCTTGGCACCTCAACAGCAATATCAACATAAATAGGCAGGTCTTTTTTGTGTGCAGCACCAATATTAAGTTTTAATGCTTTATCAATAATTTCATCAACAACAGTATCTGCAAGTAATATCGGCATTTTACCTGCTTCGATTTTAGCTAAATCAAGTAACTCATCGATAAGGTATAATAACGATTGTGATGCGGTTTCTGCATTTTTTAAATATTGTAATTGTGCTTTATTTAACCGTGTTTTCGCCAATAAATACATCATGCCCTGAATGGCATTGATCGGTGTTCTTATTTCATGGCTCATATTGGCTAGAAATTGCCCTTTAGCTTGGTTTGCTTGTTCTGCTTGCGTTTTTGCTTGTTCTAAAGCAGCTTGAACGGCATAAGCTTCAGTAACATCACGAAAAATATTAATGGTACCAAGTGGCTTTTTATCTTCATTAAAAAAGCGTCGACTAAATAACTCAAAAGTATGTGCTGTTGTTTTAACTACTTGCTGGTATGCCTTACGATTTTCATCTTGGTAGGCTTTAATTGAGAGTTCAGCTAAGGCCTGACACATTTGTTCAGGTAATAACTGGCAAGCTGATTTCCCTAAAAGTTGACGCTCTTTCTCGCCAATAAATTTTTCTACTGCTGAATTACAGCCTATTAATTTACCTTGAGGATCACTAAAAATAATTAACTCAGGCATGGCATTCATCACCGAACGCAACAGCGCATAATCTCGCTGGTGCTGCTCACTGGTTTTCAGCAAATCATAGGTTTTTTCTTTTACACGCTTATCAAGTTCTGCATTTTTATCTTTTAATTGCTGCATTAAACTGCGGTTCTGGCTAAAAATATCTTCAACAACATGAAACCAATGGCGCCAGTCAGGTGTTGGTTTAATTTTTCCAGAATCACCTTTAGCACAATTTTCAATATGTTGAATAAACTCACTTGCTGGTTTAATAAAGGTTTTATTGGTTAACCAATAAATTAATACAATAAAAGCGACAAGCCCTGAAAATAGCACAAAAAACCAAAAAACAAATTGCCCTGCCAATGGCGCAATAAAATCATTATAGGGCTGGTACTTAATAAGTACCCAGTTATTAATCGGCAAGCTTTGTTTTTGAATAAACCACTCACCAATATGCTGTGAAGATTCTAATGATTGCAACTGTTCTTTATTTAAATCACCAAATACGCTAGGTACTACTTCTTGCCATTTAGTATTGGCGGTAATGGTAGTTTCATTAGTCGATTTATGCAGTAAAACTCGTTGATTTTGGTCAATAAGTAAGTAGCCCTGCTCTGCTGCTGTTATGTTAGGTAAAGATTGGTATAAATTATTTAAGTTAATATCAATCACTAAGGCACCAACAAATTCATCTTTTTGTTTTACACCAGCTGCAACTGAAGCGGTTAAGCCTTTACCTGCAGAGTCTTGATAAGGCGAAGACCAATAAAACTCATTATTTAAACTTCTCTTTTGAATTTCAACAAAATATTCTCGTTCAATAAGCCGATCTGAATATTGCCAGCTTTGCCTTGAAACCCAAGGAAACAAATGTACAAAACGACGCTTCGATACATAATAAAACCAAGTGACTTCAGGGTTAGTATGTTTAGCGGTAATAAAAGCAGGTGTTAAAGCATTTGCCATTGCCAGCTCTTGTTTCATGGCTAAATCAAATTTTTTAATATTGCCAATACCGGTAATATTGCCACTTAACTGCGTACGTTGGTGCACAATATCACGGCGAGGCCTGATCAAATAAAAGTAGTCACCGTCTTGAGCTAAATCAGGTAACAACCTTTCGACATGCTCGGGATATTTCAAACAGTAATTGGCAAACTCTAATAAACCAGATAAAGCCTGCACACTATGAGACAACTTGTCATTTAAAACCTCAGCTTGTAGCTGCATTGACTGTTCGGCTTCTTGATGAAAGTGAGAAAACTCTCGAAAATAACGAGTAGTGGCAAGCGCTAAAGCAATAAAAATCACTAAAGTAAACACCAATACCACGGTGCGATAAAAACGACTAAAGACTTTAACTTTTGATGATTTTGTTGGCAAGTCAACACCTTATTTATATTTTATTATTTTTCAACCAATCTTTAATAAGTTGATCTACATGGCTAGGATAAGGAACACCATCTTCAACACCTACATATAATAAACACATATCTGACCTTTGCAAAAAAATTGCATGGTATTTGTTAAGCCAAAACTTTAAATGTTCAGCCAGTGCTTTCGTTTGGGGTATTTTTTCGTAAATTATTGGGTTATTTTCTAAAGTATCATAAATCGTTTGATTGGCTTTATATAAACTTCCCGTGGTGATGGCTCTTATTTGACTGAAAATAAATAATTCTTCTTTATTCATTTGTTCAAAATAGTGAGCAAAAAACTTTTCAAATTGACGTTTACGCTTAATATTTAAACGCTGTTCTATTTGAGCAACTAATTCATTTCGCCTTAAAGCTTGTGATTTAAAGGCTCGATAACTGTAATCTTGATTTTTAGCTATAGTAGTTAGCGCTGCAATAAGTTGTTGCTGTTTAATAAAATGATGAGCCTTATAAGCCATAAAACCTAAAGCAAATATGGTAATAAAAACCCCTGCCCATAAACATGCTTTAAAATGTTTTATCGGTTTAGCTTCTGCTGGAGCATAAACGGCTTGCGCATCGACTATAGCATAGCCTATACCACGTGCGGTTTTAATAAATTCTTTCGCTGTATCGCTATTATGCTCTAATAACAAGCGAGTATCTGACACAATTCTGGCTAAAGCCCAATCACTCACTTGTCGATCAGGCCACAGTGTTTTATGTAAGTGTTCTTTAGAAACTAACTCAGGGCTTGCTGTTAACAACGCATTTAAAAAAAGAAACATGCGTTCTGACAAAGCAATTTGTCGATTATTTATATAAAGCGCTTTATCTTTTAAGTTTAAAAAATAATCGCCAAACTGATAGCCCAGTAACTCATTAGCCACACATATTCCCTCGTCATTTTATTATCTAGATTATAAATAAAGCGCCTCTTTACAGTATAACCAAGTTTAGATTAATGCGTTTTAAAAGCAAAAACAACCAATATAACTTATTGTTTTTTATAACAATCAAAATAAATCAAATTCCCTCAAATAATGTCAATAGCATTAAGGTTATCGTTATTCTATGTTTGTTCATACGTATGAATTTTAAGCGGAGTTCATGATGACAACAAAAATGCTTAATTATATTTTTATCGGCTTATTTACAGCGTTAGTGACAACAACCGTACAGGCAGGATTTATTTACCCTAACAGTGATAATCGATTTTTATTTGATGAAGATACCGGCCTGAAGTGGCTTTCGTTTAATTATACCCAAAGCCTCAGTTTTGATAGTATCTACCGTTATTTAACCACTGGTGATACAGGTAATAGTTGGCAACCAACCTACCCTTTTTTAGACGGTTATCGCCTTGCAACAGCCGAAGAAGTCAAAACCTTAGTCAATAATGCTGTCGGAGGTAGACCCCCCTTTAGAGTGGCTCCAACAGGCTATGATAATTATTTATTTTATCCTAGCTCTGCTTTAGACTCGATAACCCGTGCCCTAACCTGTACTTATGTGAACTACGTTACCTTTGGGAGTACTTGTTCAGATAAGCTAGTCGGCTTTGTTGATGGTGTATATTACGATGGCGGAGGCCTGATTGGTACTCGCGCAGAAGTTGTTATTATGCAAAGTTACAGTAGTAATTATTACGATTACGTTCAATTTAACAGCATAGATGTTGCCAGCCGGAATAGCTATCCTAGTAACGAAGTTTATAGTCGCGGCACTTTTCTGGTGCAAGATACGCGCGCTCTGGCAGTAAATGAGCCTGCAAGTTATTTAATACTACTAACAGCCTTGCTGTTTTTTATCCGTAATAATACCTCACTCTCACAAAAGAGGATTTAAAGCACAGCACTAGCGCTTGTCAAAGCAAGCAATAAACAACCATACCTAATGTCATTATTTTTTGTTCACAGTTAGCTTACTGGCTTTAATGTTATATTGATTAGTTTAAAGCCAGCTTTTTTATTTTTTAACTCCCCCGAGCATACAAAACAGCATTTTTTACTCAACACAGCTATGATTAAAGCTAAGTTAGCGTTAACATAGCGCCCCTTTTTTAGTGTGCATAACAATAATAGGGTTGTGCGCATAAAGCTTATATTTGTTTAATGCTAGTTATTTGTGGAGTGTTTTATGGTTTTTCATCCGGGTCAACGTTGGATTAGCGACGGTGAATCAGATCAAGGTTTAGGTACAGTAATGATGGTAGAACCGCGGTTTGTTACCATTTTATTTACCGCAACGGGTGATTCTCGACAATATGCAATTCAAAATGCACCACTGACTCGGATCAAATTTAAAGTAGGCGATATCATTCCAAGCCATGAAGGCTGGCAACTTAAAATTGATTCAATAAGCGAAGAAAACCATCTACTAACCTATCATGGTGTACGCCAAGATACAGGTGAAAAAGCCGCTTTAAAAGAAGTGATGATCGATCATTTCATTAAATTTAATAACCCACACGATCGATTGATCAATGGGCAAGTTGACCGATTAGATTGGTATCGTTTACGTCGAGATTGTTTAAAACATCAATATCAACAGCAACAATCTCATTTAACAGGCCTTGTAGGCGGTAGAGTTAGTTTAATTCCTCACCAATTATATATTGCTGATGAAGTAGGTCAGCGTTTTGCACCTCGTGTTTTGTTAGCCGATGAAGTGGGCTTAGGTAAAACGATTGAGGCAGGGTTAATTATTCATCAGCAATTGGTTACCGGCAGAGCACAACGCGTGCTTATTATTGTACCTGAGCCATTGATGCATCAATGGCTTGTTGAAATGCTGCGCCGCTTTAATTTACATTTTAGCATTTTTGATCATGATCGCTGCGTTGAGAGTGACGGTGAAAACCCTTTTTCAAGTGAACAACTGGTGCTAGTGAATCTTGCTTTTATCAGTGAAAACCCCCAATGGTATCAAGCATTATTAGCTGAAAACTGGGATCTTATGGTGGTTGATGAAGCGCACCATTTAGACTGGCAGCCAGACAGCCCAAGCATTGAATATCAATGCGTTGAAAAGCTTGCACAAAAAATTCCTGGTGTATTGTTATTAACGGCTACCCCTGACCAACTAGGGCACGAAAGTCACTTTGCTCGTTTAAAGTTACTCGATGCCGATCGTTTTTTTGATTATCAAAAATTTGTTGAAGAAGAAAGTCATTACAACGAGGTGGCTAGCGCAGCTAATGCGATTATTTCAGGTGAAAAGCTCGACCAAAATCAACAACAAACATTAACTGCCTTATTAAAAGAAAGTGATATTGTACAATTAATTCACGACTTTAATAGTAACGATAACGCACTTAGCCAACCAGCAGGGCAACAACTTCTTAAGCAATTATTAGATCGCCACGGTACTGGTCGCATATTATTTCGCAATAGCCGCAACACCATTAAAGGTTTTCCTGCACGTCAATTAAACCCAACGCCCTTAAGTTTACCAGAGCATTATCAAGCACAAATTAATGACTTTGTTAATAGCGATAGCTGGGATATCTTGGCACAGTCTAAACGTGCTAAATATATCTTTACGCCTGAAATACTGTATTCTTTAGCCAACCCGCTTAATAAATGGTATGACATAGACCCACGGGTTGATTACCTCATTAATTTACTGCAATCACTTAATCGTCCAGAAAAGCGTGAAAAAGTATTAGTGATATGTGCTCACGCACAAACAGCGATCGATTTAGAAAATGCCTTACGCACAAAACAAGGCATTCGTGCTGCTGTTTTTCACGAAGGTTTAACTATTTTTGAACGCGATAAAGCCGCTGCCTATTTTGCCCAAGAAGAAGACAGCGCCCAAGTATTATTGTGTTCAGAAATAGGTAGTGAAGGTCGTAACTTTCAGTTTGCCCACCATTTAGTTTTATTTGACTTACCTACTAACCCCGATCTACTTGAGCAACGTATTGGTCGTTTAGATCGTATTGGTCAAAAGCATACTATTGAATTACATGTGCCTTATTTTGAAAATTCAGCACAAGCTTTACTGTTTAACTGGTATCAGCAAGCACTTAATGCATTTGAACATACTTGCATTACAGGTCGAACGGTTTATGAAAGCTATGGTGAACAACTAATGGCGCTAGCATTACAAGGATTAGAAAGTAGTGAACAAGCACTGCAATTTATTAAAGACAGCCAACAAAAGCACCTTAGTATCAAACAAGAGTTGGAATCAGGACGAGATAAACTACTTGAAATTCATTCATCAGGGCAAGGTAAAGCCGAAGCATTAGTAGCAGCCATTGAGCAACAAGATCAACAAATACATTTACCTCAATTTATGTTTCAGGTCTTTGATGTTTTTGGCATTGCTCAAGACGATAAAGCTGACAATGCTATTGCTTTAAACCCAACGGAGCACATGCTTAGTGCTAATTTTCCTTGTTTACCTGATGATGGAACAACCGTCACTTTTAATCGTGATACGGCTCTCGCCTGTGAAGACTACCATTTACTCACATGGGATCACCCAATGGTACGCGGCACGATGGAATTAATTTTATCGCAAGAAATCGGTAACGCCAGTATTGGGCTGCTAAAGAATCCTGCCTTGCCGGTTGGTACTTTTTTCTTAGAATGTATTTATACCTTATCAGCAATGGCGCCGAGTAAGCTGCAAGTAGGCCGCTATTTGCCAACCACGCCAGTACGTATTTTAATTGATGCTCATGGTAATGACTTAAGTGATAAAATTTCAGAAAAAGTGTTAGATAGCCAGCTTGTACCAACCAAAAAACAAATTGCATTACAGTTAACCAAAGCATTAAGCAACCAAATTGCACCTTTAGTAACAAAAGCAGAGCAGCATGCCAAAAATAAAACGACCAACATACAAGACAAAGCTCTAACGCAAATGCAATGTGCGCTAAGTGAAGAAAAACAACGCTTAATTGCACTTGCTGCAATAAACCCCAGTGTTAGGCAAGAAGAAATTGATTTTATTAGTCATCAGCAACAAGAACTAAGCCACGTTATTAACAATGCTCAATTAAAATTTGAAGCAGTACGTTTAATTGTGGTAAGCCACTAAAGGAAAAGTTATGTCAGCAAACCCTGATTTTATTTATCAGCCTCCAATGCACCCTTATCTTGATGTTATTTACCAAGATAATGATATTGTTGTATTAAATAAAAGTAGTGGCTTGCTGACTGTACCAGGACGTTTACCAGAGCACCAAGACTGCCTGCAAAACCGTGTTCAACGGGTATTACCAACAGCAACCATCGTACACCGCTTGGACATGGCCACTTCTGGCATATTATTGATGGCGCTTAATAAACCCGCTCATGTACATATTAGCCGCCAATTTGAACAAAGACAGACCCAAAAGTCTTATCTGGCACGTGTTTATGGTCAAATCGAACAAAGTAGTGGCACAATCGACTTACCACTGATTTGTGATTGGCCCAACCGCCCAAAACAAAAAGTAGATCATGAACGGGGCAAGCCTTCAAAAACACTGTATAAGGTAATAAGCCAAGACCAACAAAGTACTTTAGTTGAGCTGACGCCTATTACTGGGCGCTCACATCAATTACGCGTACATATGCTGGCCTTAGGTCACCCTATTTTAGGTGATCGCTTATACGCACACCATAAAGCATTAACGGTTAGCCCTCGTTTACAGCTACACGCGCAAATGCTAACCATTACACACCCTGTTACGAATAAAGCAATGAAATTCACTTGCACCAGCCCTTTTACTTAAAGAAAATAAGTTATTGGCCGATACCTTAAAGACGATAACCTTAACAATATGTTAGTAAACTATGCGCTATAATTTTTTATTTACGCTTATTATTACCTTACTTATTGGTTTATCTACACCCGCGCTAGCTCAACAAAAAGAAGACAGTAAAACCACTGCCACCACAACAACTAAAGAAAAGAACCAACCTGCAAAAGCAAGCAAACAAGATGATAGTGTAGCCTCTACTTCAACGCAAAAAACGATTAAACGCGCACCCATTCAAGCACCTATTAGTTTAGAAGCACTCTACAAAAGTGATATTAGTCATTACCTTACTAATGAACAAATAAAGCCATTATTAATCGGCAGTGATGACATTATTACCTTAGTAAATGAACAAACCACCGCCAATGCCAAAGGCGTGGCTATTTTAGTTCCTAACTGGCAGCAAGTCGCCACAGCACCACAAGCCATTAATTTTTTACGTAACAGTTTACCTCGCCAAGGTTGGACAACCATTACCATACAATCACCAGAAAAACCAAGTAATTACCCATCAACAAAACTTAATGTTCTTGAGCGAGCCGAAGAAAATAAACAGTCACTTGCGCAATATAAGCAAAGGCTTCAAGCTATTATCACTAAAGTTATGGCACAAGCCGCTAACTACCCAGGTATATTTTTAATGATTGCAGAAGGTAGTAACGCCGCCTTATTAATTGAATTATATCAAGAAAAAAAGCTTGGACACCCAGCAAGCTTAGTGATGTTAAGTGGGCATTTACTTACCGAAGCAGATAATCAGCAATTTGCGAAACAACTAGCAGTACTTGAAATACCTGTTTTAGATTTATACCTTGCTCGTGATAGTCGTCAAGCTATTTACAGTGCACCACTACGTCTTGCTGAAAGTAAAAGGCAACTCAAAGTCTATTACCAGCAAAAACAACTCGACAATATTTACAGTGGTTATTATCCGCCAGAAATATTACTCAAAACAATTAACGGTTGGTTGAAAAAGATAGGTTGGTAGTATGCCTGTTGTTAGCAATAAAAAAGGGCTACAAATGAGTAACCCTTATTTGAGCTAAAGCAACAATTAACGTAATATCACTCGCGCATTAACAGGTTGCACTGGGCGATTAGTGTCGCCACCCATTAATTTATGAAACTTTTCGATTTGTGCTGTTGAAGCTTCAACAGGTTCTTTTAGCACAAACCAACGTACCCCTTCTGAACACGGTGGAGTAGTGAGCGAACCATTAAAGCGATAGTAATCTTTACTGGCATTATTTGGCAATAAATCTAAGCTTTGTAACGTTTCTGCAATTTGTGCTTTTTGACCTGCTTTTGCAGGCATTTTATTCCATAATTTTGCCAATACTTTATTTTCACTACCGGCTTTAAACATTAAACCGATAACCGCTAAACGACCATTAGCATCCGCATGAACAAAATGAGCTTCTAAAGGAAACGATTGTCCATTAATAGTATTTTCACTTGGTGCATGAAAATGAAATTGTTTTAAATCGAATTGGCCATCATCATTTGTAAAAGTATTATTACCTTTAATGTTAGCCTGAATAGTGTGACCATTATTAATTAATTCTACATTGCTGGCACTATAATTAAGCTTTAACACAGGTAGTTGTGCTTCAATTGTCGTTTTAATATCTATTGGTGATTGGTTTACACCCGTACTACAAGTACTAAATTTAGGAGATAACTCTCCCCAATGTGCAGCGCCATGTTTACCGCTATATTGCCAATGTGTTTCGCTCGCAGTGCTTGCAAACGCAACACTAGAAAGTAATAAAGAAAGGGTTAAAAGTTTCATTGTTGCTCCTAAGAGTTTTACCAGGTTAATTTTTACTGTTTACTTATTCAACGTCAGACATAATATGTCGTTTTGCTCATAAATGGTGTAACTAAGTGTAATCTATTTTTTTGTAACTAAATCATAAGCTGCTTGTATTTCTTGGGCTTTTTGTTTTGCCATTTCCATCATTTCAGGCGGTAAGCCTTTAGCGACAAGTTTATCAGGGTGATGCTGTGCCATTAATTTTCGATAAGCTTTTTTTATCTCTTGTTTCGTACTATTTTCACTCACCCCTAAAATTTTATAAGCACTACTGAGTTGTTGTGCTTGATCTACATGATTATTACCTGCACCTTGCTGAAATTGCGCTCCAGCAATAATCATGTCTAATAATCTATCTAAATCATGTTGTGAAAAACCAAGTGTTTTAGCTATGGTATGTAAAACTTGACGCTCATCGCTATCAAGCTCTCCATCAGCAAAGGCAAGTTGTATTTGAATTTCAAGAAACATTAATAAAAGATCATGACGGTTACCACAACTGCGCTTAAATTTTTTCAAACGATCAACAAATGGAAACCCTACCGTTTTTCCTTCACGGAAGGCTTCTTGTGCTTGTGCGCGCATTTCCCCCGTTAAGCCCAATTGATCCATATAAGCACTGGCAAAAGCTATTTCATGCTCACTCACCCGACCATTCGCTTTCGCTAAAAAACCCATCACTGAAAAGGTACTATAAAAGAAGTCTGCTTGAATATTCGATTCATTCTTGGTTAGATCACTAAAATCAAGCCCAATACCTCGATCAAAACGATGACCTAACCACATGCCCAATAAGGCTCCAAAAATATTTTTGCTCAACATAAAGCCAAACAAAAAGCCTAATACTTTACCCCAAATACGCATAGCAACTCTTATTTTATTAACAGGTGAACTCAAAAACAGCCGTCTTTAGTGATCACCAGCTATATAACACACAACTGATCAGTAAAATTAACGCAAGCCCACTCAAAGACAACGATTGTTTTAATAGCTAACTTTAACAGTTAACAAGAAGTTTTAAAAAGATCTAATCAACATTCTATCGAATTAATTGCTAACTCAAGCCTTGGTCAAAGGTTATCGATAAATTAGCACGAATAAGGTGACGCGATAAACTAAGCACTTTTAGATTGAACAAAATTCAAACTTATAAGGTCTACACTCAGCATTATTTGCAAAAATATTTAGTATTCAAATTAGCGAGACAATGAAAATTACTATATCATTACGCTGTTTTGATATTTTCAGTAACTTTTTCTCGGGTAATAAATGCGCTGTTCCTTTAATTATTTATTTTTTTATGCTCTTTTTCCTGCTTATGCATTTGCAGCCGAACAAGTAAAGACATTACCACCAAGTGGTGATGCTTTACTCTTGACTTGCCCCTTAAAAATACAGCAAAAAATTACCATACCACAGCCAATTACCGACGATAATGCCATCACAATTATCAGTCAACATTCAGAGATTGCACGCAACGAAATCGCTACCTTTTCTGGCAATGTGGTGATGATTAATAAAGATCAGCGCCTAAAAGCAGAATATTTAGAATTTAACCGCATCAAAGCAAACTTTAACGCTAAAGGTAATATTCATTATCAATCGAACAATATTGATGTATTAGCACAATCAATTAACGCCAACAATGACGAAAAATCCACTATACTTAACGACTCATCTTATCAACTGGCGAATAATCCGGCTCATGGTAGTGCAAAAGCGTTACAAATAACCCAACGTGGCGATCTAATATTACGCGATTCTACCTTTACAACTTGCCAAGGCGAACAACCCGATTGGCTACTTGAAGCAGGCAAAATTTATATCTCAACCGCAAAAAATCAAGGTGAAGCCTATCACGCCAAATTAAAACTATTTGATATACCCGTATTTTATATTCCTTACTTTTCATTTCCGGTTACTAGCGAACGAAAATCAGGTTTTCTTTATCCTAAAATAGGGTCAACCAACCGTTCAGGGTTTGAAATATCAACACCTTATTACTGGAATATTGCTGAAAATATGGATGCGACAATTACGCCGCGCTATATGTCTAAGCGAGGTTTACAGCTTTTAACAGAGTTACGTTATTTATCAGGTTTGCATCAAGGGTCTATTAATGTTGAATACTTAAGTCAAGATGAAAATACGCTTAACGGTGACACTCGCTATCTTGCCCGCATACAACATACAGGTACTTTTTCCGATAACTTTAGGCTTTACGCCGACTATACCACCATTAGTGATGACAATTATTTAGTTGACATAGGCAGCGAACATTACAACTCAAACGATGCTTATTTATATCAAATTGGTGAGCTTTCTTATTTTGCCAATAACTGGCAAGCTACCATTAAGTTACAAGATTTTGAAGTACTAGGTAACCATGTACAAAGCTATAAAACCGTACCTCAAATAGAGTTTAGTAGCTTTCAACCTTTACCTTTTAATAATGAAGCCAGTTTTGAATTTTATTCAGAAATTAGTCGTTTTGAAACCACAGATCTTAACTTGCCCGAAGCTAACCGTTATCATATAGAAACAGGCTTTACCTTTCCTGTTTCACATCCTGCTTGGTTTTTAAACTCAGAAATCAAAGTATTACAAACCTATTACCAACAAGATTATAAAAGCTCCCTGTTACTTGCTAACAGCCCTCTCACAAAATATGTCAGTAGAACATTACCTAAATTACGATTACATGCAGGGCTTAATTTAGATAGAAGCTTTTCTTATTTTGGCGACAATTTAAGTCAAACCTTAGAGCCTCAAATACAATATTTATATATTCCTTATAAAAATCAAAATAATATTGGTATTTATGACACAACCATATTACAAGATGATTACGATGGCTTATTTAGAGATAGGCGTTTTAGCGGTTTAGATAGAATAGCGCAAGCCAATCAATTTTCTTGGGGATTAACCAGTCGAATTTTTAATGGAACTAATCAAGAAATTTTTCGACTAAGTTTAGGTAAAATTTTATATTTAAATAACAGTAATGTCATTACTGATGATGAGCAAGGCGTTGCGGTTAATCAATCTGCATTGGCTGCCGACTTGTTTTATCAAATTAGCAACAAATGGCAATTAAGTGGTGATATTCAATACGATACTGAAAAAAGCATCACCCGAAAAAGTGAAGTAAACATAGATTACCAATACAGTAAAGGCCATTTAATACAGCTAAATCATCGCTATGCAAGCAATGTTTCAGGCAATAAAATTGAACAAGCCTCTTTACTTGCCAGTGCAAGGATCAATAAAGATTGGCAATTTGTCGGACGTTTAACGCAAGACTTAGTGAACAAACGCAGTATCGAAAGCTATGCAGGATTTCAATATGAAAGTTGTTGTTGGGCTATTCGTTTAGCATATCGTCGCAGTATTAATTCAAAAATTGATGAATTTGCGACCAATACAACCCACAATGAATTTGATGCAGGCTTTGTGGTACAATTTGTTATCAAAGGTCTGGGAGGCCAACAATCGAGTGTCGGCATTGAAGATATGTTTAACTCGAGTATATTTGGCTATAAACGTCCATATTTTCTCAATAATTAATATATAAGAAAACTAAATGAATAAATTTTTAAACTACTTGATTGTAAGCATTTTATTATTTTCTAGCCAAGTAATAGCAAAAGAAGTGCTACTTGACCGTGTTACTGCCATTGTAAATGATGGTGTAATACTTGAATCTGAAGTGCAAGAACTCATCAAAACAGTAAAAAGTCGAGCAGAAAAACAAAGCCAAAGCTTACCCTCAGACAAAGCACTACGCACACAAGCAATGGAAAAGCTCATCAGCGACAGCCTCATTTTACAAATAGGTGAACGTATGGGCGTACAAGTCAGTGATGCTCAATTAGATCAAACAATTACCAATATGGCTAAACAGAATAATATGACGCTTGAGCAACTTCGCGAGAGTTTAGTACAAGATGGCATAGATTATGAGAAGTATCGTGAAAATGTACGCACCGAATTAATTACCAGTGAAGTGCGTCGTGCTGCTGTTGGTCGTCGTATTTATATTTCGCCCCAAGAAGTCAAAAATCTTTTAGACTTAATGAAAGCACAAACTGATCATGATATTGAATATCACCTTGGCCATATTTTAATTGAATTTCCAACCGACCCCACACAAGATGATGTTCATGCCGCTAAAGAGCGTGCAACCAAAGTAGTTGAGCTACTAAAAAAAGGTTCTGATTTTGCCAAAATAGCTATTGCCTCGTCAGGTGATGCTAATGCATTAAAGGGCGGCGATTTTGGCTGGAAAAGCATTAATGAAATGCCAACGCTTTTTGCTGAATTAGTGAAAGGCCAAGACAAAGGCGCAGTGCTAGGGCCAATTCGTACTGGTTTAGGTTTTAGTATTGTAAAAATATTAGATATTCGCGGCCGTAAAAAAGTTGAAGTTGAAGAAGTAAAAGCACGCCATATATTGATCAAACCCACCATTATATTAAGTGAGGCCAAAGCTAAGGCAAAGTTACAAGGCTTTTTAGACAAAATTAAAGCGGGTGAAGCTGACTTTGCTGAATTAGCCAAGGAATACTCAGAAGGACCAACTTCAGTACGTGGTGGGGAACTTGGCTGGGCAGATCCTAATAATTATGATCCAGCTTTTAAAGAAGCCTTAGCTAAACTAGATGAAGGTGAATATAGCGAACCATTTCGTTCATCTTTTGGTTGGCATATTGTACAACTTGAAGGGCGTAGAATGCTTGATGCAACCGACCAAATTAATGAAAATCATGCCTATCAAGTATTATTTAATCGTAAGTTTGGTATGGAAAGCGCCCGTTGGCTAAAAGAATTACGTGACGAAGCTTACATTGAAGTATTCGAGCAAGAAGATAAGTAATGACTACATCACCGGCTATTCCAAGAATTGCAATAACCCCCGGAGAACCTGCGGGTATAGGCCCTGACTTAGTTGTTGCATTAGCACAGCAAGATTGGCCTGTAGAAGTTGTTGCCGTTGCTAGTGCAGAGTTGCTACTAGCACGAGCAAAGTTATTGAACTTACCACTGCATTTAATTGACTATGACGCCAATAAGCCCGCTCAAGCACAAAAAGCAGGTACGCTCACAATTTTAGCACAACCACTCAAGGAGCCTTGTGAAGTGGGTGTGTTAAATGCCAACAATGGTAGTTATGTTTTAGAAACACTTAAAATTGCCGGCGAGAAAAACATGTCTGGTGAGTTTGCTGCTATTGTGACAGGGCCCGTGCACAAAGGATTAATTAATCAAGCAGGTATCGCTTTTAGTGGGCACACAGAATATTTTGCTCACCAAGCTAATTGCAGTGATGTGGTCATGATGCTCGCAACAACAGGATTACGTGTTGCCCTCGTTACAACACATATTCCGCTTGCTTATGTCTCAAAAGCTATAACGAAAGAACGTTTGCAAAAAGTTACTCGAATTTTGCACCAAGACTTAATAAAGAAATTTGGCATCAAAACGCCAAGAATTTATGTGTGTGGCATTAACCCTCACGCAGGTGAAGATGGCCATTTAGGACGGGAAGAAATTGATATTATGATCCCCGCACTTGATGAGCTACGTGCTGAAGGCATGGATTTAATTGGGCCTTTACCTGCTGATACTATCTTTCAAGAAAAATACTTACAAGATGCCGACGCTATTTTAACCATGTACCATGATCAAGGTTTACCCGTATTGAAATACAAAGGCTTCGGCGCATCTGTCAATATTACCCTTGGTCTCCCGTTTATTCGCACCTCGGTAGATCATGGCACCGCCTTAGATTTAGCGGGTAAAAATATTGCCGACAAAGGCAGTATTATCGCTGCAATGAATACCGCAATCGAACTTGCCCTAACCTCTACTTAGTAAGATTACAGTAAAAAATATTATGAGTAATAAATCACATTTAGGCCATCAAGCAAAAAAGAGATTCGGGCAAAACTTTTTACATAACGACGCTATTATCAGCAAGATCGTTGATGCGATTAATCCAGAGCCTGACGAAAACCTTGTTGAAATAGGTCCTGGTTTAGGGGCATTAACTGAACCAGTTATTGATAGAGCGGGTAAATTGTCAGTTATCGAGCTGGATCGAGATCTTGCTCATCGCTTACGCCATCATCCTTTTTTAGCGCCTCATTTAACCATTTACGAAACTGACGCACTCAAGTTTGATTTTGCTCAGTTAACAAGCGCAGGCAAACCATTAAGAATTTTTGGTAATCTACCCTATAATATTTCTACACCACTGATTTTTCATCTACTTAGCTTTCATAATGTCATTGCAGACATGCACTTTATGCTCCAAAAAGAAGTGGTAGAACGTATGGCGGCAACCCCTAATAGCAAAGCTTATGGTCGCTTATCAATTATGACTCAGTACCAATGCCAAGTTATTCCAGTAATGGAAATTGGCCCGGAAGCATTTAAACCCGCTCCTAAAGTTGACTCCGCTATTGTTCGACTTATTCCTCACCAGCAAATTGCAGAGCCCGCACAAAGTGTTGCTATGCTAAATACCGTGTGCTTAACCGCATTTAATCAACGCCGTAAAGCAATTCGCAATAGCTTAAAAAAGCTCATTAGTATTGAACAACTACAAACATTAGACATTGATGCGGGTATTAGGCCTGAAAATTTAACCCCAACCGAATATATACGTATTGCTAATTTTTTATCAACACAAACTGAGCATAAATCATAATGGATGAACAAGTATTACTGATGTCACTAAAAGAATTAGCTAATGCGATTGAAATACACGTAAAAACAGAATTTTTGACCGAACAACAAACTTCAAACGCCACAGAATTTGTTTTTAGTTATACCATCACAATTATGAATCACAGCAAGCAAACGGTACAATTAATTGCACGTGATTGGCTAGTAACTGATGCTGATGGTAAAGTAACCAAAGTACAGGGTAAGGGTGTTGTTGGTCAACAACCTACCTTATTACCTAATACCAGCTATAGCTATACCAGTGGCTCAATCATTAATACGCCGGTGGGAACAATGCAAGGTCATTATCATATGGTCAATGACGATGGTGTTAGTTTTTCTGTTGAAATTCCAATATTTAGACTAGCAGTACCCAATATTCTTAATTAGCCAATTAAAAAGAGCAAACAATGGCATTATATTTTGTAGGTGATGTACAAGGTTGTTTTAACGAATTAGACGCATTACTAGCACAGGTTAATTTTAATGCCGATAATGATCAGCTTTTTTTAGCGGGTGATGTCGTTGCCCGAGGTAAACAATCTTTAGCCACATTGCGCTTTATCAAAGCACTTGGCCCTAATGCTCATATGGTATTAGGTAATCATGATCTCCATTTACTGGCTATTCATGCAGGCTTAAAATCAGCCAAAAAATCTGATCATCTTGATGAAGTGCTAAAGGCAAAAGATCGCGAAACACTTATGGCATGGCTTATCTCACAACCCTTATTAATACAAGTACCCAATGCACAAGCTTATATGACTCATGCTGGTATTTCACCACAGTGGTCACTGAACGATGCCATAACACAAGCCGATTTCGTTCAACAACGATTACGCAGTAATAATGCCTATTATTGGCTAAAACACATGTATGGTGAAAAACCTAATAATTGGCACGATGCTCATTCAGAAGAGGAAAAATTTCGCTTTAGCATTAATGCCTTTACTCGCATTCGTTATTGCTTTGCCGACAAAAGCCTAGAGTTTAATCATAAACTTAACCCCGCAGACACCCCTAATACACTATTACCTTGGTACGAGTTATCAGCAGTAACACAAACCATTCCTTGGATCATCGGCCATTGGGCTTCATTGATGGGAAAATGTTCAAACCCTAATATTTTTGCACTAGACACCGGTTGTGTTTGGGGCAACCATTTAACTATGCTGCGCTGGCATGATAAAAAGCTTTTTCAACAACAAAAAATATAACGCAAATAATAAGCAAATTTCACGTAAATATTCTGTTTCACAGCTCGGATCAGTAGAAAATATTACTAACTAATCAGAACAAAGGGTGTAAAAGTTAAATTGCTTGTTATAATGTTTGATAAGTTACTCAATATTTAGTAGTTGTTACCGATATAGTAACGGCACAATAATAATAATATTCGATAAGATAATTTAATTTAAAAACACGCAATTGGTGGTATATATGAATTTAACTGTGGCAATGAAAATTATTGGCGGCTTTACTATTATCAGTATTTTACTGATCCTTAGTAGTGCATCCTCGCTAATGAATTTAAACACGATTAGTGAATCAACTACCGAAGTTAGCGAGCTTGCCATCCCGATGCTCAAAGGGAGCAATAGTTTGTCACTTGAGCTGACCGAAATGGGTAATTATACCCTCAAAGGTTTTTACCAAACTGAATTAGCCCCGCTTGCTGAAAATAAAAAAGCCTTTATAGAAACTAAAGATCGCTTTTTTAGTGACACTAAAAAATTATCAGCGGTTGTTAAAGACAAACCCGATGTGGTTGCTTCGTTACGTAAAGTAAGTAAAGAAGCGAATACCTTTGATGAGCACGCTTTGGCTGTTTTTGATAATCGTAAAACTAGCATCGAACAATTAGCTGTACTAAAAGAAAAAGTTGATACCCTAGAAGAAAAAGCAGACGATACCGTTACCTTATTATTAGACTTAGCAGACCATGACTTAGCTGACACCAAATTACAAAGAGCTATTGACTTAGGGGAAACAATTGAAACCCAATTTAATAGCCTAGTAGCTTCTGCTTTAGAATATAAAGATATAGATAATGCTAAAACCAGTGAGTTAATTGAAACAGAAATGTCACTAGCGCTAAGTGAACTCGAAAAAGCCATCAATGACGAGCTTAATGAATTAACCACAAATAATGTTGATGATGTTGCTGAAGAGCTATCAACAGCTTTTGCAGAAATAAAAGAGTTACTCTCAACAACCTCGGGCATTCCTTACCATAAACAAACACAATTACATGCTAATGAGCAAGCAGTTAAAAATTTAGCTGAAGCAGAAGCCGATATTCAACGCGCGAATACTATCTTAAATAAACAAGTTGAACTAGCCGATGAAACCACCAAGAAAACCAGCGAAATGGTTGCTGACGCCGTATCAGGAGGTAATACCCAAACAACGGTTATTTTAATTATTTCAATTATTGCTGCTGTTGTAATATCTCGTATTACCTTAACCAGTATTACGCGCCCCTTAGCCGAGGTAAACAAAATGCTCAATGTAGTTGCCTCAGGTGATTTATCAAATAACCTTAATGAAAGTGCTCAAGATGAATTTGGCGAATTAGCTCGTAACTGTAATAAAGTTATTGATAGCTTACGTAACCTTATTCAAGGGGTTATTAGTCGCTCTACACAACTTGCCGCAGCCGCAGAAGAAACTTCAGCAGTAACCGCACAAAGCACCACCGCTATAGAAGAGCAACGTAATCAAGTTGAACAAGCCGCAACAGCAACAACAGAAATGAGCAGCACGGCACAAAGTGTACTTTCAAGCGCGAAAGATGCGCTGGTAGAAATTAAACATGCTGATGACGAAGCAGAAAACGTTAAAAGTATTTCAACGCAAAACCGCAGTACAATAGAATTACTTGCCAATGAAGTAGAGTCAGCTTCTCAAGTTATTAATAAGTTACAACAAGATAGCGCCTCTATTGGCGGCATATTAGATGTTATTCGTGGTATTGCTGAACAAACCAACTTACTGGCCTTAAATGCAGCCATTGAGGCTGCGCGCGCAGGTGAACAAGGTAGAGGTTTTGCGGTGGTTGCCGATGAAGTGAGAACACTTGCGAGCAGAACACAAGAATCGACTCAAGAAATTCATAATATGATTGAAGTGCTACAAACCGGTGCTGAAAAAGCCGTAGCAGTTATGAATACGGGTAAAGAGCAAGCAGCGCAATGTGTTGAACAAACAGTAGAAGCAGCATCAGCGCTTGATACGATTACACACGCAGTACATCAAGCTTATGATCGTAGCTCACAAATTGCCACCGCAGCAGAAGAGCAAAGTGTGGTTGCCCATGAAATTAGTGAAAACTTAGAGTCGATAGTAGCCATTGCAGAAGAAACAACAACAGGCGCACAACAAACTGCAACGTCAAGTGGTGAAGTTGCCAAATTAGCAGAAGAACTACAGCAATCGGTGCAAGAATTTAAAGTATAACTTATTGAAAGTTATATTTAGGCATAAAAAAACCGCATTATTGCGGTTTTTTTTATGCTCAGGTTAACAGTTATCACTACTTGCGCTGATAGCAACAGAACTTCATATCATAGGCATTTTTTTCATCTGCTAGATAATTTTCACAGCTTATAAGTTGCCACTGAGCTAAGTCATAATGAGGGAAAAAAGTATCTCCAGCAATATCCGCATCGATATGTGTAATATAGAGACGATCCGCTTGAGGTAAGCAGTGTTGGTAAATACTACCACCACCAATAACCATCACTTCTTCAACATTACTCACTAACGACAAGGCTTCATCAATAGAATTGACAATATCAATGCCTGTTGCTTGATAGCCTTGATCACGAGTGATCACAATATTACGGCGCTTAGGTAATGGTCTACCTATAGATTCAAAGGTCTTACGCCCCATAATAACAGGCTTACCCAAAGTTACTTTTTTAAAGTAAGCGAGATCTGCAGGCAAATGCCAAGGCATTTTATTATTTTTTCCTATCACATTGTTTTTGGCTGTTGCCACGATTAAGGATAATATTGTCATGCTCAATTACTACTTGGTTTTAACTCAAATTAACGCTTATACTCAACTTCAACATCATAGTCATCTTCATCCCAGTCGTCGTCATCGAGATCATCCTCTAAATCAGCCATAGTTTCTTGATGATAAGTATCCCACTTAAACTCAACCGCTTTTTCTTCATCACTTGGCTCAGTTTCATCATCAGGTAAGCTTTCGATAAAGGTCATAACTTCTTGTATTAATTCTTCTGTGCCCATTTTATTAAACGCAGAAATCGCAAAAACACGATCTTGCCAATCTAATGCTTTTACAATACGCTCAGTTAGCTCTTGAGCTTCTTCTTCAAGCAGTAAATCTAATTTATTAAGCACTAGCCAACGTGGTTTTTCAGCAAGTTTACTCGAATGTTGTTCAAGCTCATTAATGATTGTTTTGGCATTTTCAACAGGATCTGATTGATCAACAGGCATCACATCAATCACGTGTAATAAAATACGACAACGCTCTAAATGTTTTAAGAAGGTTACACCCAAACCCGCACCATCAGCAGCTCCTTCAATTAAGCCAGGAATATCGGCAATCACAAAACTACGCTGCGCATCTAAACGCACCACACCTAAATTAGGTACTAATGTCGTAAAAGGGTAATCAGCTACTTTAGGTTTTGCCGCTGAAACACTGCGAATTAATGTCGATTTTCCTGCATTAGGTAAACCTAGCAAGCCAACATCAGCAATCAGCAACAATTCAAGTTTAAGGTTGCGAATTTCGCCCGGTGTTCCATCTGTTTTTTGTCGGGGAGCGCGGTTAGTACTACTTTTAAAACGCGTATTACCTAAACCATGCCAACCACCTTTCGCCACCATTAACGTTTGTTTATGAGCGGTTAAATCACCAATTTGTTCACCCGTATCAACATCGATAGCACGAGTGCCTACTGGCACTTTTAAGTACAAATCACTACCACTTTTGCCGGTACAATCGCGACTTTTACCATTTTCACCACGTTGGGCACGATGAAAACGCTCAAAACGATAATCAATTAACGTATTTAAGCCTTCGTCGGCAATGAGGTAAACATCACCACCATCACCGCCGTCACCGCCATTAGGGCCGCCATACTCTATGTATTTTTCTTTACGAAAGCTAACACAGCCATTACCGCCATCGCCTGCTTCCACCCTAATTTCAACTTCATCTACAAATTTCATGGTGTTTGTAAAACTCCAAAATATCTTTGAATTATCATTATACGATAATTTTTAATTTTTTCCGTAAAAAACAAAAAGCCCCGCTAAATTAGCAGGGCTTTTAAAGTGCGTTTTAAACGCTTATTCTGCAACGATACTAACAAACTTACGGTTTTTAGGACCTTTAATATCGAATTGAACTTTACCATCAGTTAGCGCAAACAAAGTATGGTCTTTACCAATACCCATGTTTGTACCCGCATGGAATTTAGTACCACGTTGACGAACAATAATGTTACCCGCTAAAACAGATTCGCCGCCGAAGCGTTTTACGCCTAAACGTTTACTTTCTGAATCACGACCGTTACGTGTACTACCTGCAGCTTTCTTATGTGCCATTTTAAAGCGCTCCTAATTAGCCGTTAATACCAGTAATCTTCACTTCAGTGAACCATTGACGATGGCCCGCTTGTTTGCGTGAATGCTTACGACGTTTGAATTTAACAATTTTAACTTTATCGCCGCGACCTTGTGCTACCACTTCAGCCACAACTTTTCCACCTTGAATATAAGGTGCACCAACATTGATATTATCACCGTCAGCGATCATTAAAACATTATCGAACTCAACTGTTGCGCCTACTTCAAGCTCAAGCTTTTCTAGACGGACAGTTTGTCCTTCAGAAACACGGTGCTGTTTACCACCGCTCTGGAATACCGCGTACATAGCTACTCCGTACTTACGTCATCTTTTTAACATGACGCTCAAATTTAAAATTATAGGGCGCGAATTCTACGCGAAGATTAATTTTTTCGCAAGTTAAATAAACAATCATTTAGACTTTTTTCATCAATATTCGATAGATCGCATACAACTACTACATTGTTTAATTTTTTCGTGTAAACTCGGGCACATATTTTATAAGCTACACTAAACAGGTAAGGTCTGTTGGCCTCAAGTTTACTCGCAAATATATTCAGGTTACCAAATAGCGTTTTATGGAACTTCAAACAATACAAAATTTAACAAAAGATGACATGAGCAAGGTGAATGACCTTATTTATGCTCAATTACAGTCTGACGTAGCTCTAATCAATCAATTAGGTATTTATATCGTTAATTCAGGCGGCAAAAGAATGCGCCCTATGTTAACCGTTCTGGCAGCTCGGGCTTTAGGATACCAAGGTGTAGAGCATCATAGCATTGCGGCTATTATCGAGTTTATTCATACGGCTACACTTTTACACGACGATGTGGTTGATGAATCAAATATGCGCCGTGGCCGAGAAACGGCCAATGCACTTTTTGGTAACAGTGCCAGTGTCTTAGTTGGCGATTTTTTATATACACGATCATTTCAAATGATGGTAAAAATCAATAGTATGCGGGTCATGGAAATTCTTTCTGACGCTACCAATATCGTAGCAGAAGGTGAAGTATTACAATTGATGAATTGTAATGATCCTGACACATCAGAAGAAAGTTACCTACAAGTCATTTACTGCAAAACTGCGAAGTTATTTGAAGCGGCAACCCGTTTACCCGCCGTACTTGCCAATAAAGATGCCAAAACAGAGCAAGCTTTAGCCGATTATGGCAAACATTTAGGTACGGCATTTCAACTTGTTGATGATATTATGGACTATACCGCCGATGCTAAAGCAATGGGCAAAAATGTAGGTGATGATTTAGCCGAAGGAAAACCAACTTTACCCTTACTTTATGCTATGCATCATGGTACAGAAAGCCAGAGCAAGCGTATAAGAGAAGCTATTGAACAGGGTAATGGAATGGAGCATCTTGATGACATTTTGCTTGCTATGGAGCAAACAGGTGCTTTAGTTTATACCCAAAAACAAGCAGAGCAAGAAGCTGATAAAGCTATTCAAGCGTTAGTTAACTTGGCAGAGTCAGATTACAAACAAGCTTTGATCAGTTTGGCACATATTGCTGCAAATCGTAGTGCTTAAGTTTTTTCGTGAAACAATTTATACCGTTCGACGATACTAAAATATAAAAAATACCAAGAGATAAAAAAACCGACCTATTGCATAGATCGGTTTTTTCAAATGTGCTTATTTATTAATGATTAACCATTAATAAAATCAATACCTTCTTGGATATCTTTTTTCAAAGTAGGTAGCATATCGTTTTTCGCTTTTTCTTCAAATGCGCTTAATTTACCATAAGGTAAAATTTCACT
>WFQC01000079.1 GCA_015487235.1 Alteromonadaceae bacterium | reverse complement strand
TACGGTTGTCAAAATTTTGCCAATCTAAAGCTTCACCTGTAACGACATCAAAAATAACAATATAATCATCAGTGCAGATAATACGCATCATTAAGCTTTCTGGTATAAAAACTACATCACAATTTAAGCCACAAAGACGCGCAATGTGTTGCAATAAAATAACTTTTAATACCGGAGCTACACGACGATAATGAAGAGCATGCACTAAACGGTAACTCTTAATCGGCCAAGACTGCTGGGCGTTGTCGATAAATAATTGCGTAACAAAGAAATGATCTAAAAACTGCTCAACCTGCACTAAAGGATCATGCTCTTGATCTAATGCTATTGCTTGCTGACAGCTAGCAATGAGTGTATCAAATGCTGTTAATACCTCTGGTTTTCCTTCAAAAATGTATTCTTCTAATAAGATTAATGCATTCAGTAAATCTGATTGCTCTGCACAAATTTCAGTAATTAATAATGGATTCATTGACAACAATAATACTACCTAGTGGAATGAAGAAACCAAGACTATACCGTCTTGGTATATCTGCCTATTTTAACCAAAAATAACGCAGCATCCTAGTAGAATAGCCTCGTAAATTAGGGCAAACGGGTTTAATTTCATCTGTTAGTCGATAATTTAAGCAAACAGTTTTGATCATTTGACCGATCCTGCTAGGCGTGGCATATAATGGTCTTTGCCTGAATTATTATGACAGAGACTACTATCAGTAAAGCTTTCGGTGGGCTAACCGACCCAAGAATAAATCGGCGTTTGCGCCATCCATTAGTTAATATATTGACAATATCCATTTGTGCAATTATCTGTGGCTGTGATGATTTTTGTGCTATTGAAGAATACGGGAAAGCTAAAATAGACTGGTTTAAGAGCTTTCTAGATTTAAAGCATGGCATACCTAGTCACGATACATTTTCTGATGTATTGAACCGTGTAAAGCCTAAAGAATTTTCCGAGGCTTTTACCAAGTGGGTGAGCCAATTAGGTAACTTGAAAGATGATATTGTTTCAATAGATGGCAAAACCATGCGCAGAACGTTAGACAAAGCTTCGGGGGCTTCTGCTATACACCTCGTTAGTGCTTGGTCAGCAAAAAACAATTTATGCTTTGGTCAAACCAAGGTTAATGAAAAATCGAATGAAATTACCGCCATTCCTTTATTGCTTGATTTATTAGACATTAAAGGAGCGACGATAACGATGGATGCCATGGGGTGTCAGTTTTCGATTGCCGATAAAATAGTAGACGCTGAAGCGGACTATGTTTTGGCCTTAAAAGGTAACCAAGGTGAATTTCATGATGACATTAAGCTATTTTTAGAAACAAATTTGGCAAATGCATTTAAGAACATATCACATACAGTTAGTAAAACAGCTAATGGTGAGCATGGGCGTCTTGAACAGCGAAATGTTTGGTTAACCGATGATGTGCAGTGGCTAATTGAGCGCCACCCTAGATGGAAAAGCATCAAAGGTATTGCAATCGTTGATTCAAGAAGAGAAGTGCAAGGAAAGGTATCACGTGAGCAGCGACTTTACATTACCAGTCATAGTGATAAAAATGCCGATTTTATTGCCAATGCAATACGTAGTCATTGGTTTGTTGAAAATAGGCTGCATTGGCAATTAGACGTTAGCTTTAATGAAGATCAAAATCGTTTGAGAAGTGGCTATGGGGCAGAAAACTTCTCAATGATGAACAAAATAGCGCTTAACTTGTTAAAAAATGAGAAAAGCGTAAAGGTTGGAGTCAAAACTAAACGGCTAAAAGCTGGCTGGGATGAAAATTATATGATGAAAGTATTAACTGTCGGCTTTACATCTGCATAGTTTTAACCCGTTTGCCCTACCTCGTAAATAAGTTATTTCCCGATGATGTCTGTCTAATTCTTTATTACGGAGCCGACTTTGTAGGTTGCGATGAATTTTGCTTTAAATAGGTCTTCAAAAACTTATCCATTGCTTTAAATGTTAAGACTCGATGCTGGTTGTTACTTAAGTAGTGATCACCTTCTTCGAGTGAGATAAAATCAACATTTCTGTCTAGCCCCTTTAATTTACTATAAAGCCTTTCACTTTGTCGTACACTTACAACGCGATCTTCGCTGCCATGAATAAGTAACGTTGGTTTATAAAGTTTATCAGCATGTTTAAGAGGAGAGCGTTGCCATAGCTCAGAAAAATCATTGCCTATTTGCTTTTTAACTATGTCATAATTTGTAAACTTTTTACTTGAAACCACTAAATTTTCAATATCAGTTACCCCTGCAAAGCTAATGACACACTGGTAAAGTTCTGGCGTTTTAATGGTAGCCATTAATGCAGCATATCCTCCATAGCTAGCTCCAACAATACAAATATTATTAGGATCTGTATATCCTTGTTTGATCATCCAACGAGTACCATCTTCAATATCGTCTTGCATTGATAACCCCCATGAAGCAAGCCCTTGTTTCATAAAGTCAAAACCGTAACCATAAGACCCTCTAAAGTTCATTTGTAATACGGCATAACCTCTATTGGCAAAAAATTGTGTCCAATAGTCAAAACTATCATTATCAAAACTAATCGGGCCACCATGCGGAAAAATAATCGTTGGCAAATGAGTTTGTTGTTGTTGATTAGGGAGCGTTAAAAAGCCTTCTATTGTTAAGCCATCACGAGCCTTATAAGTAATTTTTTGTTTTTCACTTAGCAGTTTAGGCGTTAAATCAGGGTATTTATGTGCTAAAAATTCAATAGTATTTTTACTTCTGTCACCAATGTAATAACTACCTGGTTCAATATCACTATGAGTTAAAACAACGTATTTTTGCTCATCAGTGCTAAAATCGATAATAGTATTCACGGTATCAGGAAAGACAAGATCAATACCTTGTTGCAACTTTTGATACTGTTTAGTAATAAAATGATGATCCACCGCGATCAACTCTCCTGAGAGGTTAGAATATTGTAAAATACCTTGCACGTCATAATCATCATTTGCATAAATCAGTGTTTTAGTCAGCGGTTTTTTACTAAGATCGACAGAAAATACGGCATCTTTGCCTTGATGTAAGGCTTTAACATAAAGAATATTGGGATCTTTACCAAAACCTAATGGCCAAACTTCTTGTTCTGAAAAAATATCAAACTGCCATAAGTCTCTATAACTGTCTTTGTTAGGTAATTTTTCTTTAATTTTATAGCGTGTTTTTTGTCGGTGAATAGCAATACGAATATTATGTTCACTATCAGTAAGCCAGCTAAATACACCTCTTTTTAACTTTTGTACAATATCAAAGTTAGGATTATCAGTTAAAGCAACTTTAATTAAGGTGTGTTCACCAGAGTTTTTAAAGCCAGCGATAGACATTAGAATATGATCTTCATCATCAGGCAAATAATCAACAACCGTTGATAATATGTTGGGAATATAACGAAGATGTTTTAATAGTTTTTTCGTAATAACATGGGAGGTTTGTCGCGTGTTAATATCAAGCCTGAGCAAATTAGTACGAACAAGCGGGGTATTTCCTTTTCTGTCAGGATAGCTAGTATGTACAAGTAAAATCTGATTATTAGCCCAAACTATTTCATCAATGACATAATTTTTATTATCGGTTAGCAGTAAATAACGATTTTCCTTCGTTGTTAAGTCAAGTAGCTTAATTGCACTTCCTTGTATTCTATCGTTATTGATATTGACTAACGAGGCAACATATTTACCATTAGGTGATAAGATAACATTAGATATTTTAGGTAAACTAGCAAAAGCTTCAACAGGTAACAATACCCCTTCTACTGGTTTTAAAAAAGCAACAAAAAGGCATACAGAAAACAGCATCCTTACTAACATAACAACCTACCAAATAAAAAATACCGATCAACACTAAAGACGTGTTGACCTTTTAAGTTTACATTTTATTAAATTTAAAAACGCAAGAGTTCCTTACCCTAAAAAAATCGGTGCTTTTGTTATAGCCAAACGAACTACAAGCATAACCCAACCTAATGCCCCTAAAAAACCAATAATTTGCATAGTACGATTACGCGCGAGCTTTAAAGTGTAATAGCCTGTAAATATGTATGCAACAACAGCAAATAATTTTTCGGCAAACCAATATTGCTCTACAGGGTTAATACTTAATTCTACAGCCATCGCAATACCTAAGGCTAGTAATAAAGTATCAATAACATGAGGCGTTATTTTTACCCATTTTTGCTGTAGTTTATCAGAACCAATAAGCAACCAAATAAAACGCAACGTAAATAGTGCGACACTAATAAATGCTATGGTCATGTGTAAATGTTTCATAAATATATCCTATAGTTTTTATTGTTATTGTTTGACTCATTTTTGCTACGTTCTGTCTTTAGGTAGCCTGAGTATAAACAGCTTTAGTAACGCGATCGTTACCCGATAAATCAGTTATCGTTTGAATATTTTGATACCCTAAACTTTTTAACAGCGTTTGCACCGCTATCGCTTGCTGATATCCATGCTCGAAAAATAACATGCCATTATTTTTTAAAAATTGGCGAGCTTGTGTCGCTATTTTTTCAATATCGGCTAAGCCTTGCTTATTAGCCACTAAAGCGGTTTTAGGTTCAAAACGTACATCACCTTCAGTTAAATGTTTATCGGTTTTATCTATATAAGGTGGATTACTCACAATAACATCAAATTGTTTATCACTCGGTACACCAGCAAACCAATCACTTTGATAAATAGTTACCTGAGTTAACGCCAGTTGCTGTGCATTATATTGCGCTAACGCAACGGCTTCTTCGCTAAAATCAACCGCATCAATCTGCCAGTTATGTCGCTCTGAAGCTAGTGCTAATGCTATAGCACCAGTACCTGTACCTAAATCGAGGCAAACTATAGCATCTTTTTTATTGGCAAAATGTAACAAAACTTGCTCAACTAGCAATTCAGTATCAGGACGAGGGATCAAGGTTGCAGGTGACACTTTAAAAGGTAGCGACCAAAATTCTTTTTCTTCTAACACATAAGCAATAGGTTCGCCTTGTAAGCGTCGATTTAACAGTGATTGAAATTGTGCAATTGTTTTAGCTGATAAAATTTCATCAGGCCAAGTTAATAAATAACTTACCGATTTGTTTAAAGCAAAAGCTAATAATAGCTGCGCATCGAGCTTAGCAGTATCTGTTTTTGTCTGTGTATTTAAAAATACGCTAGCTTGTTTAATCACAGCAGCAACAGTAGTTGTGGTGATTAAACAAGGTAAATGGGGTGTTGATTTAGACGTCAAAACTAGCTATTTTCTGATGATAATGCCGCTAATAAATCTGCTTGGTTCTCTTGCATGATGGGTTCCATAACCAATTGCAAATTACCTTCCATAATTTCATTTAAGCGATAAAGCGTTAAGTTAATACGATGGTCACTCATACGCCCTTGTGGAAAATTATAGGTGCGAATACGCTCTGAACGATCGCCACTGGCCACTAAGTTGCGACGAGATGATTCTTCTTCACTACGGCGTTTTTCATCTTCAGCCGCTTGTAAACGCGCTTGTAAAACCGACATAGCTTGTGCACGGTTTTTATGTTGCGAGCGTTGATCTTGGCACTCAACCACAATACCAGTAGGTAGGTGAGTAATACGAATAGCGGAGTCTGTTTTGTTAACATGCTGACCACCTGCGCCTGAGGCTCTAAAAGTATCAATTTTAAGATCCGCTTTGTTAATTTCAATCGCTTCTGCTTCGGGTATTTCTGGCATAACAACAACAGTACAAGCGGAAGTATGAACTCGCCCTTGTGATTCTGTTTCGGGTACACGTTGCACACGATGCCCACCCGACTCAAATTTCATTTGACCGTAAACCCCATCGCCTTCTATTTTCATGATAATTTCTTTGTAACCACCCTGCTCACTTTCACTGGCATTCATTACTTCAACACGCCAGCCTTGTTTTTCAGCGTAACGACTGTACATTCGAAATAAATCACCTGCAAAAATAGCCGCTTCATCTCCACCAGCTCCAGCTCTAATTTCCACAAAGCAGTTATTGTCATCTTTAGGATCTTTAGGTAGCAATAATATTTGTAATTCTTGCTCAAGCTTTTCTATATTTTGCTTGGCATTTTTATATTCTTCTTGACCCATTTCTCGCATATCTGGGTCTTCATCTTTGAGCATATTCTCCGCTTCAGCCAAATCATTTTCAGCTTTTTGAAAAGCTTGAAATGCTTTAGTGACTACTTCAAGTTGCGAATATTCTTTTGACAGCTCCCTAAACTTTTCTTGATCGCTAATCGTATCAGGGTCAGAAAGTAGTGCTTGTACTTCTTCAAAACGCTCTATTAAGCCTTCTAATTTTTGATAAACAGTTTTATTCATTGATAATTCTTTATTTAATAATTGCTACAGAAAAAATGTTGCGCAGAGGTTATCAGCATTGTTATTTATGCGTCTATATCTTTGACATCTAGATTAAAAATATCTCGCAGATATATTAATCGGTCTAACTCGCCACCTTGTGCTGCTGATTGTAATGCATTTGTGGGCGCATGCATAAACTTATTAGTTAATTGTGTGGCAAGTTGAGCGATAACCGCTTCGGGGTCTTTACCATTTTTTAATTGTTTGAGTGATTTTTCAAGTAAAGCATCGCGCGTATTTAAGCATTGTTTACGAAAAGCAACCACAGCGTCTTGTGTGTTTAACCCCCGTAACCACGCCATAAAGTTATCAGTTTGTTTTTTAACAATAACTTCAGCTTGAATAGCCGCTTTACGACGATTATCTAAATTTTGAGCAATAATATCTTGTAAATCATCAACGGTGTACAAAAAGACATCTTCAAGCTCTCCAACTTGCTCTTCAATATCACGCGGTACGGCCAAATCAACCATAAAAATAGGTTGATGTTTTCTTGCTTGCAGTGCTTGTTCAACCATGCCTTTACCGATTAAAGGTAAAGTACTGCCTGTTGAACTAATCACAATATCAGCATCGCTCATGCGTTCAGGAATTTGTGCCAAGGTAATAACGTCAGCGCCAATTTCATTGGCCATTTTTTCAGCGCGTGCAATGGTTCTATTCGCAACCGTTATTTTACCAACATTATTTTCGTATAAATGTTTCGCTACAAGTTCAATTGTTTCACCCGCACCAACTAATAATACTTTCGATTTTTTTAAGTCGCCAAAAATATGTTTTGCTAAATTAACCGAAGCAAAAGCAACTGACACAGCACTAGCGCCAATGTCGGTTTCTGTGCGAACTTGTTTGGCGACACCAAAAGTGCGTTGAAATAAGCGATCCATAATTAAAGCCATAGAACCTGCGGCTTTAGCTTGACTATAAGCTTGTTTCATTTGCCCTAAAATTTGTGGTTCACCTAACACCAAAGAGTCGAGCCCACACGCAACACGCATCATATGATTCACGGCATTTTGATCTTGGTGCCAATACAATGTAGGCGAAATAATACTTGCCGGTACACTATGATGTTGTTCTAGCCATTGAATGATTTTTTCTTGTGTGAGGGAAAAATCTCCATCTTGCACAACATAGAGTTCAGTACGGTTGCAAGTAGACAAAATAGCGGCTTCTCGACATTTTACAAAGTCAAGCAACGCTTGTAGTGATGAGCTTAAACGGTCAGGATTAAAACTCAGTTTTTCTCTCACCGATACTGGCGCAGTTTTGTGGTTTATCCCAACAGCAACTATGGACATAAAGTAAAATAGTAAAAGTAATATAGAAAGTAAGGTAATTTTACGAAAAATACGCAAACAAAGAAAGCTTAATACACAGATAAGGCTAAGATTAACGTGTTAAGTTTACCTAGATCAAAATTAAAGCACTCGCATATTATGTAAAAATATTGATACAATGCCACTTTCTGATTGATTACATAGCTGCTAAATTTTTATGCTAAAACAGTTTTTACTGATTTTTATAGTACTTTACTTGTCTGCTTGTGCCTCTAACCCTTCTTCAACGATAAAGCAACCGTTAGTAGCAACAACAATTGAGCAGCGCAATCAACAGCTAATGCAACTTACTCATTGGATAGTAAAAGGAAAAATAGCTTTTATTGAGAATAAAAAGCGCCAAAGTGCCACGCTTTTTTGGCAGTTCAATCAGCAAGATAATAACCATTATCAGCAAATTGATTTAACAACTTTCTTAGGAATAAACATATTACACGTTGAAAGTTTGAATAATCATCATACCATTGAAGTCGATGGAAAAACCTACCAAGGGCATAATTTAACACAGCTTATTTACCAACTAACGGGCATAACCTTACCCACAAAAGCGCTAAGTTACTGGTTAAAAGGGCTTGCTTACACCAGTGCGGATAAAATTGAATACTCACAAAACTCTCTCTTACCCAAATCATTAACAAGTTATTATTATCAGCAAACGTGGCAAATAATTTATCATGATTATCAGCTTTTTCAGGGTTATCAATTACCAACAAAACTCAGTATAAAACAAGGTAATTTACGCATAAAAATACACTTAAATCACTGGAGTATAAAGTGAAATCTTCTTTTTTAAACTTTCCCTCTCCCGCTAAGTTAAATCTTTTTTTGCATGTAAACGGACGTCGTAGCGACGGTTATCATGAATTACAAACCTTATTTCAATTTTTAGATCATGGCGATACTATTGAATTAGCGACTAACAATTCAGGGAAAATTACGCTATTAACGCACTTTGAACAACTCAAAGCACAAGATAATTTAATGGTAAAAGCCGCTAATTTACTTAAAACATCAGCCCAGCAAGAACTAAAAATACAAGATTTTTCTTCCTGCGGTGTCGAAATAAAAATAGACAAAGTATTACCTATGGGAGGTGGGCTAGGTGGAGGTTCTTCTAACGCAGCGACTATTTTAATGGCATTGAATAAGTTATGGCATATTAATTTTTCGCTTGAAAAACTTGCTCAACTTGGGCTAAGTTTAGGGGCAGATGTTCCCGTATTTATTCATGGTTTTGCCGCTTTTGCCTGTGGTGTTGGTGAGCAGTTAACGCCAGCAAATCCTAAAGAATATTGGTATTTAGTGACCAAACCTCAATGCAGTATTTCCACAGCCGCTGTATTTAATTCAGCCGATTTGCCTCGCAATACGGCAAAAATTTCTCTTGATAAATTAGTCATCGAAGACTGCCATAACGATTGCCAAACAATGGTTGTAAAACATTATCCTGAGGTTGCCAAGCTACTGGCTTGGTTGGTAGAATACGCGCCGTCTCGAATGACAGGTACTGGGGCTTGTATCTTCACGCGCTTTAATAGCAAAGCCGAGGCATTAAACTTACAAGCTAAGCTTCCACAAAAGATAAGCTCTTTTGTAGCAAAAGGTTTAAACAAATCACCCTTACTTAAAGTGATTGAAGCGTTATAAATAAAAGTTTAAAAGTTAACGATAAAAAGCCAGCTATTATATTTTGGCTTTTTGTCATTATTTATTGCCAGTTATGTCTTTGGTAATAAATACAGTTAAGCAAGTTAAAATAAACTTGCCAATGAGTGTTATAATTCACATAGTTTTTTCTGTTTAAGATAAGCTAACGTTTAATGTCAATGTTTCTGAGGAACACACCGTGCCTGACATGAAGATCTTTGCGGGTAATGCCACCCCTGAACTGGCCAAAAAAATAGCAAATCGTTTATATATTTCATTAGGTGATGCCAAAGTTGGCAGTTTTAGTGATGGTGAGATCAGTGTTGAAATTAATGAAAATGTTCGAGGTGCGGATGTTTTTATTATTCAATCAACTTGTGCTCCAACTAATGATAATTTAATGGAATTAATTGTGATGATCGATGCGTTGCGTCGTTCATCTGCAGGTCGTATTACGGCTGTTATTCCTTATTTTGGCTATGCTCGCCAAGACCGTCGTGTACGTAGTGCTCGTGTGCCAATTACCGCTAAAGTCGTTGCCGATTTTCTCTCAAATGTAGGTGTTGATCGGGTATTAACTGTAGATCTACACGCCGAGCAAATTCAAGGCTTCTTTGATGTACCGGTTGACAATGTTTTTGGTACGCCTATTTTATTAGAAGATATGCTGGCTAATAAATTAGAAGACTCCGTGGTTGTTTCACCTGATATTGGCGGTGTTGTACGTGCTCGCGCTGTTGCTAAGTTATTAAATGATACCGATCTTGCTATTATTGATAAACGTCGCCCTAAAGCAAACGTTGCGCAAGTAATGCATATTATTGGTGATGTAAAAGGTCGTGACTGTATTATTGTTGATGACATGATCGATACGGGTGGAACATTAGCAAAAGCTGCTGAAGCCTTAAAAGAACATGGCGCTAATCGTATTTATGCTTACGCTACTCACCCTGTTTTTTCAGGTAATGCTGCTGAAAATATTAAAAACTCAGTAATAGATGAAGTCATTGTGACTGACTCTATCACCTTAACTGACGCGATTAAAGCTACAGGCAAAGTACGCCAACTCAGTTTAAGTAGTATGTTATCTGAAGCGATTCGCCGTGTTTCAAACGAAGAATCCATTTCAGCAATGTTTGATTCTTAATAATAAGTAAATAATTACTGCGAAGGGATGAGTTTTTATCCCTTTTTTATTACTTTTGTTTTTTCAATAAATAGTTTAGATTTAATACCAATTCGATTAAAATTTACGCAAGAAAAATGATGGTTAGCAAGGCTTGAATTGCAGTAAGTAGTTATTCTACTTGCAAAATTCATAACGAAACTAGACATTATTTTAACTAGCAAGGTTGATCAATTATTTATCCGAGTTGGTATAAGGTTTAATATTTCTCATAGCAAATTGAAATAATACCATTCTATTAAGTAAGTATTCAAAGGGACATTGTGGCTAACAATAATTTTAAATCTGTATCATATAAGTACTTACTTATATTTATCTTAGGCTTTGTTGCTGCTTGGCTGCTCAAAAGCCTTTATAGTACAAGTGAAAGCGCTCAAATAATCCCTATAGCCCATGATGATATGTTAGCGTCAGTTTCAAATGATGACTTATCATGGCAAGCATTACAAAAATCAAACCAAGAGTTAAATGAGCAAGTTATTCAACTTAAAAATCAACTTGCCAAACTCAATGCACTTAAAGGGGCTACTCAAGAAAATAGCAACACCACTCATTTGCAACAAAAATCACATAAGCGCCCTGCTAATATGCGCTTTTTATCTGTTGATTTTATGAAAAAGAACCTGCCACCTGTTGAATACATTGTGCCTGAAAAACTAAGAAAAGCACTCGATTTAACAGAAGAACAAAGCCAAGCACTTGCCCTATTATTGCGTAATAAAATGCTGACCGATCTCGACATTATGGCACCCATTTTAGAAGCACTAGCACAAGGCAGCGTTGAGCAACTATTTAACTATGGCGAGTACGGTCAAATAGATAATGAACAATTAACTCAACAAGTAGAAGCAGAATTACAAAGCCAACAAAGTTATTTTGAAAGTACGCTAACCTCTGTGTTAACCGAAGAACAAATTAATGATTATTATGAATATGAAGTGGCGCAAGCAACGCAGCAACATAACCTAGCGATGAATAGACAAGCTCAAATGATCCAACGCATTCCTGCTTTAGAGCCTTACCAAAAAGATGAAATACAACGTTTTTTTGATGAGCAACCTGCTGATTTAAGTCATATTACGATTGCTGGGGCGCGTAATCCTTTAAATAGAAGAAGTACACCACTTAACGCAGATTTTAAAGCCCAACTACAAAAACATCTTGAAGGCATTTTAACGCCCGAACAATTAGCTTATTACCAAGAAAATATCGCACTAAATTTTTAGCTTCATTGTACATAGCACTTGGATCTCATGCGCTGAAGTGGTATTATGCCGCGCCTTTTTTATCTGGGGAAGTTATTAAGTAACTTCTTTATAAACAAGGTTTCATTATTGTTTTTGGTCGCGAAAACAATGTACATTTAACTTATACGATATCTATTTGATAGTTAAGTATAAAATATAAGAGAATTAACCATGACTGATTTATTTACTTTGGATGCTGAAGTACGTACAGACTTAGGGAAAGGTGCGAGCCGCCGCCTTCGTCATAACAACAAAGTTCCAGCAATCCTATACGGTGCCGGTGAAGAGCCTGTATCCTTAACCTTAGCACACAACAAAGTGTTCCGTGCACAAGAAGAAGAAGCTTTTTATTCGCATATTTTAACCATTAATGTTGATGGTAAGCCTGTAAAAGCTGTAATTAAAGATATGCAACGCCATCCTTTCAAGCCAATGATTATGCACTTAGACTTTTTACGTGTAGATGACAACAAAGCCATTCACAAAACAGTACCTGTTCATTTTGTGAATGAGCGTTTTGTTGTGAAGAAAGGCGCTATTATCGCTCATCACATCAGTGATATCGATATTACCTGTTTACCTGCTGATTTACCTGAGTTCATTGAAGTTGATTTAACAGAAATGGAAGTAGGACAAACATTACATTTATCAGATGTTAAATTACCAAAAGGTGTTAGCTCTGTTGAATTAGGTAAAGGTGCTGATCACGACCATGCAGTTGTTACTGCAAATGCTCCTAAAGGCAGCAGCAGTGATGATGAAGCTGATGAAGAAGCAGTAGCTGAGTAATCACTAAATACCTTAGTATTTATGAGTATTCAACTAATAGTGGGTCTGGGTAATCCAGGCCCCGAATATAGTAAAACCCGTCATAACGCTGGTGTTTGGTTCGTTGAAGAGCTTGCAAAGCGTTTCAATATATCACTTAGAGCAGAAAAAAAATATTTTGGCCTTTATGGTAAAGGTGAAATAGCCGGTCAACTTGTTCACTTATTAATTCCAACGACTTTTATGAATCGCAGTGGTAAAGCTGTGGCTCCTTTGGTTAATTTTTTTAAAATTCCCGTTGAAAATATATTAGTAGCACATGACGAATTAGACATGGAACCTGGGATCTGTAAAATTAAATTAGGTGGCGGTCACGGTGGGCATAATGGCTTAAGAGATATTATTGCTTCACTCGCTAATAATAAAAATTTTTACCGTTTGCGTATTGGCATAGGTCATCCGGGTCATAAAGACAAAGTAACGGGTCATGTTTTAGGTAAAGCTCCCGCAAACGAGCAACAACGTATCGAGCAAGCAATTGATGAAGCAACACGCTGTATTGAGTTATGGCAAAAAGATGATTTGAAAAAAGCACAACATCGTCTGCATTCATTTAAAGCAAGCTAAAAACTATTTATAGGTGTAAATCATGGGATTTAAATGTGGCATTGTTGGTTTGCCCAACGTCGGAAAATCAACCTTATTTAACGCATTAACCAAAGCAGGAATTGAAGCAGCAAACTTTCCGTTTTGTACTATCGAACCCAATACGGGTGTTGTACCTGTACCCGATCCTCGTTTAGATGCTTTAGCTGAAATAGTAAACCCTCAACGTGTGTTACCAACGACAATGGAATTTGTTGATATCGCAGGCCTTGTTGCTGGCGCTTCAAAAGGAGAAGGTTTAGGTAATAAATTTTTGGCAAACATTCGTGAAACTGATGCCATAGGCCATGTGGTTCGTTGTTTTGAAAACGAAAATATTGTGCATGTTTCAGGTAGTGTTAACCCTGCTGATGACATTGATGTGATCAATACTGAACTTGCTTTAGCCGATATGGACACTGCCGAACGTGCGATTATTCGTCAAGGAAAACGAGCTAAAGGTGGCGATAAAGACGCAAAATTCGAAGTGCCTGTATTAGAAAAAATATTAAAGCATGTTGAAAATGGCAATATGATCCGTTCGCTTGAGTTAACAAAAGAAGAAAAAGCAGCCGTTGCCTACCTAAATTTTCTAACCATTAAACCCACAATGTATATTGCTAATGTCAATGAAGATGGTTTTGAAAATAACCCATATCTTGATCAAGTGCGCGAAATTGCAGAAAAAGAAGGTGCTGTGGTTGTGCCTGTTTGTGCTGAAATAGAAAGCGAAATAGCAGAACTTGACAAAGAAGAAGCTGAAGAATTTATGCGTGAAATGGGGCTTACTGAACCTGGGTTAAATCGTGTTATTAACTCTGGCTATGCCCTATTACATTTACAAACCTATTTTACTGCTGGCGTAAAAGAAGTACGCGCTTGGACAGTAAAACACAATGCTACCGCACCACAAGCGGCTGGTGTTATTCATACTGATTTTGAAAAAGGCTTTATTCGTGCCGAAGTTATTGCTTACGATGACTTTATTCAATACCGAGGTGAAGCCGGCGCCAAAGAAGCGGGTAAATGGCGCTTAGAAGGTAAAGATTACCTTGTTCAAGATGGTGATGTGATCCATTTTCGTTTTAATGTTTAAACACTAATACCCTACAGTACCCAAACCATTTTTAAATGACCAACAAACTTAATTTTGCTGTAATACTTATGTTTTACAGCAAAGTTTTTTTTTATGACTACACTAAAATTATACTTGTACCTATAAAACGCTGTTTATTTCATTTTTACCTGTTTTATCAGCAATGAAATTCACCTGTTCAATAGGTATAGCCTAAATACTTGCTATAAGAATAAGGATTACAATTCATCAGGAAGATCAGAAATTTAGATACAAGTGTTGTAATAACTTAATAAAAAAGGAAAAAACATGAAAAAATTACTTATTGCTAGTTTAATTACAACGGCTTTTGCTATGACACCTACCGCAAGCGCTGCCGACAGTATTTCATTGCGTATTTGCGAGTATGTATCAGTAAACGATAAAAAGCGCCTGAGAGGTTTCTTAAAAGCCAATAAATTAAAGTTACGCTCTATTTTTAAAAATATTCAATGTAATGGCCAAAACTTATTAGTCTTTGCTGCTTCGTCTAATGCACTTGATGTTGGTGAACTCATGATTGGTAAGCTTTCTAAAAAAGTGATTCGTGCCAATATTGATGCCATTGCAGAGCATTCAGCTCATTTAGCAGCTAAAGCTAAAAAGCGAGTTGAATAATATAGGTAATTTCATATAACGCAATATAACCTTAATAATTACTCTCGATTATCTATATGAAGCCTATCTTTTTGATAGGCTTTACTTTTTTATAATATTATATATTTTATTAATCAAAGAAAGCTTTTTGACTCATAAAGAAAATACACTACACTAGATAATAGGTTGTTTAATTTGAAGGAAAATTTTATGCGTAATTTTGTTAAACTATTTACTGTTATTTTCGCCTCTTCAATATTTAGCTATAGTCCACCAAGCTTCTCTGCGAACATATCGTTAAGTATTTGTGAGTATGTCGCTGCAGATGATAAAAAACGCCTTAGATCTTTTTTAAAAAGTAATCACTTAAAAATTCGCAAAATATTTAAAGAGTTACGTTGTAATCACCAAAATATTTTAGTATTTGCCGCTGCCTCAGGTTCACTTTCAACCGGTGAAATGATTATTAGGAAACTCTCTAAAAAAATTGTTAGCGCTAATTTAAGTGATTTAGAAAAACTTTCACCCGAGTTACTTGCAGAAGCTAAAAAACGCATTGAATAGTGTATTAAGATATTTCTATCAATAAATGAATACTATTTTATTGAGTTATAGGTTAGTTTATAAATAGCACTAACCTCAGTGTTTTTCGCACAGTTTATAAACAATTTGTTGATGCTTTAGGCAAACAAACAAAAAGTATAAAATTTTCCAAAAAAACGGTTGACGTAGCCCGATCAGATTTGCATAATACGCGCCACTTGCACAGAGGCAAGATGGAAAGGCTACATAGCTCAGTTGGTTAGAGCACATCACTCATAATGATGGGGTCCCAGGTTCAAATCCCGGTGTAGCCACCATAATAGAAATGCGGGAATGGCGGAATTGGTAGACGCGCTGGATTTAGGTTCCAGTATCGCAAGATGTGAGAGTTCAAGTCTCTCTTCCCGTACCATTTCTAGCAACATTGATGTTGCAAAGCGTTACATTGTTGGGGTATAGCCAAGCGGTAAGGCAGCGGGTTTTGATCCCGTCATTCCAAGGTTCAAATCCTTGTACCCCAGCCACTTTTTAAAGCATAAAAAGTTAATGTAACGATTTTAGATCCTCCTGTTGGGGTATAGCCAAGCGGTAAGGCAGCGGGTTTTGATCCCGTCATTCCAAGGTTCAAATCCTTGTACCCCAGCCACTTTCTTCTCTCTATTTTATAATCAATGTTATTATGTATAATAAAAGATCCACTGTGTCACTGTATTATACCAACCCTAATAAATAACAAAGCTAGACATTATTTCAACATTTCAACCAACAAGGTTGATCTGTTATTTATTCGAGTTGGTATTAATCAATACCACAAGCATGCTTTAATACTTTATTTTTTACGGGTGTTAATTTATTACTCATAAAAAAAGCAGTGTTACGCAATAGCTTCATTGCAATAGAAGGATGAGAAAAAGCTTGATACAAAGCATCCATCGCCGTCATCATCACTAAATTATCACTACGGCGTTTTTTTTCATAACGTGCTAGCACCTGCTCACTTGACCACGATTCACCATGAGCAATGGCTTCTGCAATAACCGTTTGCAGTGCTAATACATCTTTAAAACCCAAATTAACTCCCTGCCCCGCCATAGGATTAATGGTATGCGCTGCATCACCTAATAGCACAACTTTATGGTGATAGTATTGATTAGCATGACGACGAGTTAACGAAAATGCGCCCTTGTTAAGTACCTTAATTTCACCTAAACGTTGAGGAAAATGTATTTCAATAGCCTTAGCAAGTTGTGTATTAGGTAGCGCAACTAATTGTTTTATTTTATCACGATGATGATACCACACTAGCGAGGCATAACCACCTAAATCACTTTTACCCGCTAAGGGTAAAAAAGCCACAGGGCCTGTTGGTAAAAAATGCTGCCAAGTGATATTGTCTTGAAAAATTGGGGTTTCAACATTGATCAACATTGCCGATTGCTGGTAATCCCACCCTGTTAAGCCAATATTAGCTAAAGTTCTCACCTTTGAATTAGCACCATCAGCACCAATTAATAAGCGAGCAGACAGTTGTTGTGTCGTTAACTCAACATCAATAGTGTTTGTTTGTGTATTGTCACTAAAGCTGACTAATGCTTCAGGGCAAAATAAGGTGATATTGGGATGTTGATTAAATTGCTGCCACAAAGCAAGCTGTATTAGCCTATTTTCAATAATATGGCCCAAATAAGGTTGCTCAATATCAGTCGCATTAAATTCAGTGTAAGCAAGCTCATGTTCCCAAACCGCTAAGCGTTGGTAAGGGCAAATACGCCAATCGTGAATTTGTTGCCATGCTTCAAGCTGCATTAATAGTTGTTGAGAGGCCAAAGAAATGGCTGAAACTCTTAAATCTAATGCTTGTTCAGCCAAAAAGCTTTTAGGTGCAAATTTTTCAACAACCGCAACTGTTAAGCCTAACTGTGCCAGCGAAACGGCACTCGCCGCACCTATCATACCGCCACCAATGACAATACAATCAAATTTTTTCACCATAACTCTTTATCTTATAAGATTAACGCTGGGCTAGTGTAATCTATCTAAAATTAATTTAAATATAAAATTACTGATCACACCAAGGCCATACTCGTTTTGTTTATTATTTTAAGGTAGAATATGCCTCCTTTTTTAACGTAGTTGATATAACTCATTGTAGTTATCATTTAAGCACATTTTCTGGGTATCAAATTAACATGAGTAAGAAGTTATATATTAAAACTTGGGGCTGTCAAATGAACGAGTACGACTCGCAAAAGATAGCAGAATTATTAGATTCAACCCATGGTTATCAATTAGCAGAAAACGCTGAAGAGGCGGATGTTATTCTGTTAAATACTTGCTCTATTCGCGAAAAAGCTCAAGAAAAAGTTTTCCATCAACTTGGGCGTTGGAAAAACCTTAAAAAAGACAACCCAAGCCTATTAATTGGTGTTGGTGGTTGCGTTGCTTCACAAGAAGGTGATGCTATTCGTCAACGTGCGCCTTTTGTTGATATGGTTTTTGGCCCGCAAACTTTACATCGTTTACCCGAGATGATTAAGCAAGTTACTGGTGATCATAACCCTGTTGTTGATGTGAGCTTTCCTGAAATTGAAAAATTTGATCGCTTGCCTGAACCTAAAGCCGATGGTGCAACTGCTTTTGTATCTATCATGGAAGGCTGTAGTAAATATTGTACCTTTTGTGTAGTGCCTTATACTCGTGGTGAAGAAGTAAGTCGCCCGCTTGATGATGTGCTTTATGAGATCGCGCAATTAGCGGAACAAGGTGTGCGTGAGGTAAATTTGTTAGGACAAAATGTTAATGCTTATCGTGGGGCATGCCATGATGGCAGTATTTGCCGTTTTTCCGAATTATTACGCCTAGTTGCCACAATAGAAGGCATTGATAGAATTCGCTATACAACATCTCACCCTGTTGAATTTACTGATGATATTATCGATGTTTATGCTGATGTACCAGAATTAGTTAGTCACTTACATTTACCCGTACAAAGCGGCTCTGACCGTATTTTAACGCAAATGAAACGTGGCCATACCGTCTTAGAGTATAAATCTCAAATCAGAAAATTACGCAAAGTACGCCCTAATATTAGTATGTCTTCTGACTTTATTGTGGGTTTTCCCGGTGAAACAGACGCTGACTTTGAAGCAACAATGGACTTAATTAAAGCTATTGATTTTGATCTTAGTTTTAGCTTTATATACAGTGCTCGCCCCGGTACACCTGCCGCTGACTTGCCTGATGATATTAGTGATGAAACCAAGAAAAAACGTCTACAAATACTACAAGACAGAATTACGCAACAAGCTTTACGTATTGCTCGCCAAATGCTTAACACAACTCAACGAGTGCTTGTTGAAGGGCCTTCAAAGAAAAACCCTATGGAGCTTTGTGGCCGCACTGAAAATAACCGTATCGTCAACTTTACGGCTCCTCACACAGTCATAGGACAGTTTGTTGATGTAAAAATTACCGATGTTTATGCAAATTCATTACGCGGCGAATTAATTCGCACTGAAGATGAAATGGCTTTGCGTGCCGAGCATAGCCCCGCTGATATTTTAGCGAATAGTCATCATCAAAGTGTCGCTAATACGGATGAAATAGGTGTCAGTACTTATACGCCTTAACACCAATTATTTTTTCTTCTTTAACGTAGGAATAGATTTTTGACTAAAAACATTTGTCATGAACTTTTATTAGAGCCGCAAGATAACCAGCGCCAAGCTAACTTATGTGGGCCAATGGATGATAATTTAAAAGCGATTGAGCGACGTCTTGGAGTAGAAATTAGCTATCGCAATAACAAGTTTAAAGTACTAGGTAAACCGTCTAATTGCCAAGCCGTTGTTGCGCTTTTAAAAAACCTTTATTTAGAAACTGCCACCGTAAAAGGTAAAGCGCAAGAAATAAGCCCTGAAATGGTACACCTTGCTATTTTAAATGCCGACGTACTTGAACAAAAGCCCCAGAATACACTTGATCGTGATTATGAAAAAATGGTGGCGATCAAAACTAAGCGCGGTATTATCAAACCGCGTAATAAAAATCAGCACCATTATGTTCGCAATGTATTAACTCATGACATAAGTTTTGGTGTTGGTGTTGCAGGAACAGGCAAAACTTATTTAGCGGTTGCTTGTGCTGTTGATGCCCTTGAGCGACAAGAAGTAAGACGTATATTATTGACGCGTCCTGCGGTAGAAGCAGGCGAGAAATTAGGCTTTTTACCCGGTGATTTATCACAAAAAGTAGATCCTTACTTACGCCCTCTTTATGATGCATTATTTGAAATGTTAGGGTTTGAGAAGGTAGAAAAGCTCATTGAACGTAATGTTATTGAAATAGCTCCATTAGCTTATATGCGCGGTAGAACGTTAAATGATGCCTTTATTATTTTAGATGAAAGCCAAAATACTACCGTTGAACAAATGAAAATGTTCTTAACCCGCATTGGTTTCAATTCAAGAGCGGTGATCACCGGAGATATTACACAAGTTGATTTACCGCGAGGTGTTCGTTCAGGCTTACGTCATGCCATTGAAGTGTTGCCTAATATTCCAGGCATTAGCTTTAGCTTTTTTCAAGCAAAAGATGTTGTTCGTCACCCTGTTGTCGCTCGTATTGTTGACGCTTATGAGGTATTTGAACAAAAAGAAGCCAAAGCTAAGTTTGAAAAAGCACAAGCAAAAAAACAAGCCTCCCACAACACAGAGTAAGGGAATATTTTGTCAATCACTTTAGATCTACAAAACGCGTGTACCAATAGCAATATTCCTACACTGGCACAGTTTCAGCAATGGGTTAATGCTAGCTTGTTACCTCAATATGATAATACTGAGCTTACAATACGTTTAGTCGATATTGACGAAAGCCAACAATTAAACGCGCAATACCGTGGTAAAAACAAACCAACCAATGTACTGTCTTTTCCTTTTGAAGCACCTAAAGGCATTGAACTAAACTTATTAGGCGATTTAGTTATTTGTGCTGATATTGTTGAAACTGAAGCACAACAACAAACTAAAGCAATAAATGCTCATTGGGCACATATGGTTGTTCATGGTTGTTTGCATTTACTTGGCTATGATCATATAAATGATCTCGATGCAGAGCAGATGGAAGCACTTGAGATAGACATATTAACAAAACTCGGGTTTAATAACCCTTATACTTATTCAAGTTGAATAAGGTATATGATTGACCGTTTATACTCCAGCGAAAAGCATACGGTATAAATTAATTTTTACTAACAAAGGACATAAAGAAGCTCTATGAGCGATGACAACCCTCACCCTAGTAATGGTTCTTCAAATAAATCTATTTTAGATAAAATAGTACAAGTATTTACTGGAGAACCTAAAAACAAAGACCAGTTAGTTGACGTACTTAATGATGCGCAAGAACGTGAACTAATAAAACCTGAAACCAAGCAAATGATCGAAGGTGTGTTGGAAGTAGCTGACATGCGAGTGCGAGATATTATGATCCCTCGCTCACAAATGATCACCTTAGACATTAACCAATCACTTGATGAGTTTTTACCGATTATTTTAGAGTCAGCCCATTCACGCTTTCCCGTGGTAAATGATGATATAGATCATATCGAAGGCATATTACTCGCCAAAGACTTACTGGCTTACGGCTTTAAAGAACAAACGGAAAACATAACCCTAGCCAATCTAATACGTCCTGCCATTATTATTCCAGAAAGCAAAAAAGTAGAACCTTTATTAAAAGAATTTCGCTCAAAACGCTACCACATGGCCATTGTTGTAGATGAATACGGCGGTGTTTCAGGTTTGGTTACCATTGAGGATATTCTCGAATTAATTGTGGGTGAAATAGAAGATGAAACCGACGACGAGCTAGAAGAAGAAATAAAACGCCTCGCGGGTAATGTTTATCAAGTAAAAGCCTTAACCGACTTGGCTGATTTTGATGAATACTTTAACTGTGAATTTGACAAAGAAGACGCTGATACCATTGGTGGTTTAGTATTACATCATTTTGGCCATTTACCGAAAAAAGGTGAAGAAATAGCGATAGGCAACTTTACGTTTAAAGTTACCTCTGCCGATAGTCGTCGAATTTTAGTTTTGCAAGTGACTATTCCTAAAAATCATACCATCACAGGCAAGTTAGCTGACTAAATGTTAAACCTAGCTAATACTGTCGAAAAAATTTCGATAAAAATTCAGTACTTACTCAGCTTTTTAGCTGGGTTGGTACTTGTATTCGCTTATGCTCCTTTCGGTTATTGGCCAATAACACTTATCGTTTTAACTTTTTGGCTACTCTTGTTACAGAATAAAAACACAAAAGAAGCCACCAAATTAGGTTTTTTCTTTAGCTTTGGTTGGTTTAGTGCAGGTATTAGCTGGGTGCATGTTAGCATCGATCAATTTGGCGGAATGCCGCTGCTCGTTTCATTGTTACTGATGCTAATTTTGTGCTTATATTTAGCTATTTACCCTGCATTAGCCTGCTATTTAGCAAGTAAGTTTAGTGGTAATAATCGTTTTGAACCTTGGCTGTTACCCTCTTTTTGGCTAGTAAGCGAATATTTACGTTCAGTTATACTTACCGGCTTTCCGTGGCTTTCTTTAGGTTATAGCCAAATAGATAGCCCTTTGAGTGTTTATGCTCCTATTATCGGTGAAATCGGTATTAGTTTTATTTTACTCCTTATTGCTGTTGCCATAAGCCAGCTCCTACTTAAAAAGCACATTAAAAACCAAGTAATTATTTTATTTATAATGGCTTTAAGTACATGGGTTGCTTCAACTTTCACTTGGGTAACACCACTGAATAAACAGGTAAAAGTAGCCCTAGTACAAGGTAATATTAAGCAAGAATTACGTTGGCAACCAGAGCAAGCATGGCCAACTATGCTTAAATACCTTGATTTAACCCGAAAAAATTATGATGCTGAATTAATTGTTTGGCCTGAATCAGCTATTCCTGAAGTAGAAGCGATTGCACAAGATTACCTTGATATGGCTAATCGCTCTGCTAGTTTAAATAATAGCTCAATCATTACCGGTATTATTAACTATAACTTTGAAAATAAAGAATATTTTAATAGTTTAATTGTATTAGGTGAACAGGAAAATCCTCAAGATAATTACACATATAACAACCGTAATCGCTATAATAAACATCATTTATTACCTATTGGTGAATTTGTACCTTTTCAAGCTTGGTTAAAACCATTAGCACCTCTTTTTAACTTACCGATGTCGTCTTTTACTCGTGGTGATTATATTCAAGCTAATATTCATGCTAATGGCTTAAATATTCTCCCTTTAATATGCTTTGAAGTCGTTTTTAGTGATCAGCTAAGGGCTAACTTTAGTCACAATACCCAGTTATTATTAACCGTAAGTAATGATGCATGGTTTGGTGATTCTCATGGCCCTTGGCAACATTTAGAAATAAGCCGTATGCGGGCATTAGAGTTTAATCGTCCGATGTTACGTGCAACCAATAATGGCGTTACCGCAGTAATAAACCATCAAGGAAAAATTATCGCGCAAGCGCCACAATTTATTGATACCGTATTACGAGCAGAGATTACATTAGTAGCAGGAACAACACCTTATGCAAGATGGGGTGAATGGCTAACCTATTTGTTAGCCATTATTTTACTGATAAGTACTAAACTGGCGACAACGAAGCAATTCAAAAAAGCAAAATAAATCGTCATAAAAAGTATTAAGAGCGGTATAGACCGACTTGATTACGACCGCCTTCTTTAGCTTGATAGAGCGCCGCATCAGCACACTCTATCCATGCTTCATAGCTTGCAAACGACTCGTTAACTTCAGCGATCCCTAAGCTAATGGTGTAATTAAGCTCAATATCATTATATTTTACCATGGATGATTCCACCGCTTTACGTAAGCGCTCAGCAAAAACATAGGCATTTTTGAGGTTGGTATCAGGTAATAAAATAGTAAATTCTTCGCCACCATATCTGCCCGCAGTATCGGTCTCGCGTGCGTGTTGTTTAATTAAGCCTGATATGTGTCGAATAACTTCATCGCCTACCATATGCCCATAACCATCATTTATTTTCTTAAAATGATCGATATCTAACATCACTAAGCTTGCTGTGGTATGAGTTCGGGTCCAGCGCTTATATTCAGCCTGTAAACAAGACTCCCAATGAATTCGATTAAATAAGCCTGTTAAACCATCTGTTTGGCTTAAAATTTCTAAACTATCATTAGCTTTTTCTAGTTCTTGTTTATGCACGGCACTATCGGTTACATCATAAACAATCAAACATAAATGCGTTACTTCCCCTGTTGATGACATCAATGGGATAAACGTCGTATTTTGGTACATAAAATCAGCAGTTCCCGTAATAGGACGGTAATTATCAAATTTAAATAAATACGGGCGCTGTTCCCAAATTGTAAATGCTTTGTTTTTTAACATAAATACCGATTCGGCTTTACGTACAAACCAATCTTTTGGGATCTCTGCAAATAAATCAAAAAGTACCTTTCCCTTCGTTTCTCGCGGTAATAAGCCACTATGATTTTCCATAAAACCATTCCAAATTTGAATGGTATAATCCCTATCTAATACCACCAAACCTACATCAATATTATGGAGCATTTCCATTAACCAATGTAATTCATTTAATTGGGTGTTTTCTAATGACATAATTAATCCAGTAAATAAGAAACTTTATTATTAAGAGTTTTCATTGATTTTTCGGTAAATAGCAGCAAAATATCGCATTTTATAGGATAGTTTTCTATGCCATAACTAATTTCAATCGCTAAGGTTTTTTGCCATTTGGTCATATTATTAGACACCAGTTCAGAAATATCACAGTGTTGACCTAAAACCACAGGGTGCCCTTGACTAAACGGCATATCTAATTGTTCTGAAATACCATTTAAACAAGCACCAATTAACACATTAGCAATATCCATTAAAAGCTCTAATTCAGCTCTTTCATCAACATTACCTTGATAGTTCATCAATTTAGCAACATCTTGAAAGCTTGAATCATTTAAAATAAGTAATGCTTCACCTGAAATGCCACCACCAATAAATCCTTGGCAAATTCCTGAAATGCTTTCATTAGACTCAACTGCCTTTAATGCCATGCTTAATTCGCTTACTTCAATTAAGTTAACATTAGGAATAGGCAATTTAACAAAAACATTAAGCAAACGTGCAAGCAAGTCACCTGCTCGTCCCATAGCAACATTAGCAATTTCTTGATAACAATCACGTAAATTGTTATCTATGGTGATTTCTGCGCTCTCGGCCGTCGCTTCTTTAGCCACCTGAGGCGCAATAGCCATAGCAGGTAAATCATTGGCATTTACTGTTGAAGTAGATGCCGCTTGAGTAGTTGTAGGCGCTGTTGTTGTGGCTTCTTTGCTTTCAAATAAGCCATACATTTTTAAAATTTCAGTCAGTTTTTCTTTATTAACTGGTTTTTGAATAAAATCTAAAGCACCTAAGCTTTTTACACGTTGATAAGCACTTGGTTGTATATCACCTGATATAACAATAACTAAGGTAGGCAGATCTTCCTTTAAAATTGTTTCTAGTACTTCATAACCGTCCATTACCGGCATATTCAAATCAAGTAAAAGTACATCACCCTTACCTGCTTTGATAGCCCCAATACCTTCTGCACCATTGGTGGCAAAGTTAATGTCAACATCCCAATCATCAGGCAAAGAGCGTGCAACCTGCTTACGCGCCATATTAGAATCATCACAAATTAATAATTGAGTTGACATATTAATTCCCTAAAGAGTTTTTATAGTTTTATTATGGGTCAAAATTTTGTCTGTAGACAAGTTTAAATGTTGAAAATCAAAATATAAAAACTATTTTCTTATTATTTTGAAAAATAAGTTCTTTTTACTTTGCGCTTACTGCTCTACTATAACCATTAGTCTAGTTATAAAGAAAGTGCAATTGGTCACCAAGTTAGTAGATTTTTTTACTTAACCCAGTTAAGGTATAAAAAGATAATTTCAACTGATTTAATAATATAAGAAAATGAAACAATATTTAACACTTTTTCTACTTTATTTGCTTTTTTCTCACACCTTAGTCGCCAAACCTTTTAGCCAAACACAACTTAGTGAAACAACGGGGTTGGTAAAGGCTGGCAATAAAGCTGTAACCTTACTTGGCACTCAAGTTAATGAGGGAGATAAAGCGCCAAACTTTAAAGTGGTTAATGAAAACTTTACCCCAGTACAGTTACAAGAATTTAACAACAATATTGTGTTAATTTCTGTGGTACCCAGTTTAGATACCGGCGTATGCTCTTTACAAACCAAACGTTTTAATGAAGAAGTTGCTCAGTTTCCTGACAACATTGTAATGTTAACCATTAGCAATGACTTACCTTTTGCACAAAAACGATTTTGTAAGTTAGAAAATATTGACAAAGTTAAAGTATTGTCTGATTCAGTATGGCGAGACTTTGGCAGTAAATATGGCTTGTTAATTAAAGATATGGGCTTACTGACTCGCGCTATTTTTATTATTGACCAACAGGGTAAAGTTGCTTATAAAGAGCTCGTAGCTAACATTTCAAACCACCCTAACTACGATGCAGCTTTAGCTAAGTTAAAAGCAATGTCAGCAACTAAAGCGCAAGCCTCTACAACCGATAACACGCCTAAAACTGATCAAACCCCTGTTCAAGAAGAGAAAAAAAATTAATATTTTTGCTTGAAAGCTCATTGACTATCCCCATATTAATTAATGTAGTCGCCTTAATGTTTATTATATAAACAGGGGCTACATTAATCGCCTGTTCATTTTTGAAAGGCATCATTAAACATTCGTTAAGCTTTAAATAACTTAAATTATCGCAGCAACAAGCTGGATAATAGAATACAAGATAAAAGCTTAACCATATTGCTAAAATAAAATAGGATATGATTTATGCGTAATTCAACTGATTTAACTCCACTTTACCGTTCTTTTATTGGCTTTGATCACTTAGCTAGTTTGATGGACCAAGCATCAAGAGCTGAAAAACAACCTGCTTATCCTCCTTACAATATTGAATTATTAGGGGAAAATAATTATCGAATTTCTATGGCTGTAGCGGGCTTTACTGAAAATGAACTGCATATTGAGTCAAAGCAAAATACCTTAACGATTACCGGCACCAAACCAACAAACAAAAATAATGAAGGTAGAAACTTTTTATACCAAGGCATTGCTGAGCGTAATTTCGAACGTAAATTTCAATTAGGTGACCATGTTAAAGTGATTGGTGCAAGTATGGAAAATGGTCTGCTTCATATTGATTTAGAAAGAGAAATTCCAGAAGCTTACAAACCACGAAAAATAGCAATTAACAATAACAATTCGGGTGTAAATAATACCTAATATAGGTTAGTAACTCTCTAAATTATCATTATTATTCTGTCAACATTCAGCCCAAGTTAATGCTTGGGCTTTTTTATTCAGACGGATTTAAAAGTTATAGCAATTCTATTAGGCAGTATTTTAACCCGCAAGATTGAACCGTTATTTATTAGAGTGGGTGTTATATTACATATAGCATTAAATGCTACTTTTTTAAAAAACTCGTGTTACTATTCAATTATTAACACTGAGCGTTATAACCAAGAGAACAACTACCATGAGCCAACCTTTGATTATTGATTATTACACCGATATTTTATGTATTTGGGCATGGATTGCACAAAAGCGTATTGATGAGTTAGAAAAAAGTTTAGGTGATAAAATTATTATTCATCATCGCTACATTGATATTTTTGGTAATACTCAAGAAAAAATGCAAAAACAATGGCAAGAAAAAGGCGGTTATCAAGGTTTTGCTCAACATGTGGTTAATTCAGTAAAAGCGTATGAACATGCATCTATTAATCAAAAAATTTGGACAGAGGTTCGCCCGACAACATCTGCTAATGCACACCTTGTTATCAAGGCAATTGAGCATTGTTATAACAAAGAAACCGCCGCAAACCTCGCCTGTACAATTCGCCAAGCTTTTTTTATTGATGCAAAAGATATTAGTAAATTAAGTACCTTATACGATATAGTGCAGCAAAATTCACTAGATGAGAACTTAATACGCCATGCTGTTAATACGGGTGAAGCAATGGCGATGCTAATGTCTGATTATCAAAGTGCCAAACAGCAACTATTACGTGGCAGCCCAAGCTATATTATTAATGAAGGTCGACAAACTTTATACGGCAATGTTGGCTATCGTGTTTTACAAGCCAATATTGAAGAAGTATTAAATAAACCACAAAATACCGCAAGTTGGTGTTAAGGTTATAATAGCCAATCAACATAAAAAATGCGCTTGTTAATAAGCGCATTTTTTCATTCTAAATAAATTACCACAATAAACTCAACATTACGGGCCAATGCCAAAATGGGCTTATTAAGACTCGAAAATAAATGTTTTCAGCTGAAAAACCAATACCATGAATAAAAGCACAGCAAATGGCCAGCATTTGTAAACTGAGTAAACCATGTTGAATACTTTGCGAGTCTACCGCCACAAAGTGTGGATTAAATAAAATAATCACACTAAAAACCAAGGCCAAAAGAAAAGAGCCTAAACGCACAATAAAAGCATTTTCTTGGGCAATAAAAAGATAACTTTTCACCCCTCGTTTTTTAGCTGATGCACTTGCTATTTTATTTTCATTATAGCTTGCTTTATGGCTTTGGCTTTTAGTCATAAGATCACTCATCATCTTCTAATAAACCCGTATGCTCTAGCCACAGCACATTAATAATACCAAAAGAACAAGCCAGTAATACCCCTAAAATCCACGTAAAATACCACATACTATTTTTCCTTTTTAATCTGATTAATAAAGTGAATGACTATTATCTTCAATATATTTATTGTCTAAACGGCCAAACATTTTTGAATAAGTCCACGCGGTATAAGCCAATATAATAGGCACAAAAATACCTGCAACAATAGTCATAATATTTAAGGTTTTATAGCTTGATGTTGCATCCCAAATAGTTAAGCTATGATCTGGCATTAATGAAGACGGCATAATAAAAGGAAACAAACTACAGCCAGCAGTCATAATAATGCCTAACGTAGCAAGGCTTGAAAAAATAAACGCTAAACCTTCTTTTTTCATTTTTAAACACCCTGCGGTCAACAATAATGACAGCACACCAATAACTGGCATAGCGATCATCCAACTGTATTGATTGTAATTAGCAAGCCACGCGCCTTTTTCGAGGATCACTGATTTTAACAGCGGATTAGACGCCGTATTTAAATCACCTATTTTGCTTATTACATAGCCATCAAGCTGAGCAACCCAAACACCGGCTAATATAAATAAAATAGCGGTAACTAGTGCTGTAAATATGCCTGCTTTAGTTACCCTTATTCTTATTTCATCAGAGGTTTTCATAGCTAACCAAGTTGCACCTTGTGTGATAATCATCAACAAGCTGATCACACCACACAATAAAGCAAAAGGAGAAAGGAGATCTAAAAATCCCCCTTCAAAATGTGCTCTTAATAAATTATCAAAACTAAAAGGTACACCTAAAAATAAATTACCAAAAGCGACACCAAAAATAATAGGTGGAACAACACTGCCAATAAACAGCAGCTTATCCCACGTACTACGCCATTTAGGATCATCAATTTTGCCGCGATAATCAAACCCTACGGGGCGAAAAAACAACGCACTTAAGGTAATTAACATTGCCGTATAAAACCCTGAAAAAGCCACCGCATAAACTTGCGGCCACGCAGCAAAAATAGCGCCACCTGCAGTTACAAACCACACCTGATTGCCTTCCCAGTGCGGTGCCATTGAGTTAATGACAACCCGACGTTCAGTTTCTGTTTTACCTAAAATAAGCGATAAAATACCAGCTCCCATATCAAAGCCATCTGTTACCGCAAAACCAATTAATAAAACCCCAATTAATAGCCACCAAATAAGACGTAACGTTTCATAATCAAACATGGCTTTCTCCTTGCGCTAATTTCTCAAAATGGTAATTACCCGTATGTAAACTTGAAGGGCCTTGTTTAACAAATTTGATCATTAAGTACATTTCGACAATTAATAACCCCGTATAAAAAGTTGCCAAGGCAATAATTGTATTTAATACATCGCCACTACTTACACTTGAAACGCCTAAACCTGTAGGTAAAATTTCCCCTATAGCCCATGGCTGACGACCATATTCTGCAACAATCCAACCCGCTTCAAGCGCTATCCAAGGTAGAGGGAGTGAATAAAGCGCAAATTTAAATAACCATGTTTTTTGCAGTAAGTCTTTTTGATTGCTGTGCCAAAAAGCTAAAGCAAACAGTAATAACATCAAAAAGCCTGATGCCACCATAATCCGAAAAGAAAAGAACATAGGCGCCACTTTAGGTAACGATTCTCGAGCAGCTTGCTTTATTTGGGTTTCAGTTGCTTTTGAGACATCATCAGTAAAACGTTTTAATAACAAGCCATAACCTAAATCGTCTTTAACCTCATTAAACGCAGCAATATTTTCAGGTGTTTTTTCACCATTTTTCAGCTTATCTAACAAAATATTCGCCTTAATACCCGTACGAATACGTTGTTCATGCTCTTGAATTAAATCTTTAATGCCGACAACCGGTGTATCTAATGAACGCGTAGCAATAATACCCAAGGCATAAGGAATTTTTATTGCGTAATCGGTTTCCATGGTTTCTTCATTCGGTAAGCCAAATAAAGTGAAAGCGGCAGGGGGTTCTTCAGTATTCCACTCGGCTTCAATTACCGCTAATTTGGTTTTTTGCACGTCACCAATTTCATAGCCACTTTCATCACCTAATAAAATAACCGATAACACACTGGCAAAACCAAAGCTTGCCGCAATCGCAAACGATCGCCTAGCAAAAGCTATATCTCGTTTTTTTAATAAATAATAAGAACTTATCGCTAGAACAAAAATAGCACCCGTTACATAACCTGCCGATACAGTATGTACAAACTTAACTTGCGCAACAGGGTTAAAAACTAACTCAGCAAAACTGGTCATTTCCATGCGCATGGTTTCAAAATTAAATTCAGAGCCAACAGGGTTTTGCATCCAGCCATTGGCGATTAAGATCCAAAGCGCTGAAAAGTTAGAGCCTATTGCTACCATCCACGTGGCTGTTAAATGCTGAACTTTGCTTAATCTATCCCAGCCAAAGAAAAACATGCCGATAAAGGTAGATTCTAAAAAGAATGCCATTAAGCCTTCTATCGCAAGAGGTGCCCCAAAAATATCACCAACGTAATGCGAGTAATAGGCCCAATTAGTGCCAAATTGAAATTCCATGGTTAACCCTGTGGTAACGCCTAGCGCAAAGTTAATACCAAAGAGCTTTCCCCAAAATTTGACCATATCTTTGTAAACTTGTTTATTGGTGATCACATAAACCGATTCCATAATTGCCAAAATAAATGACAAACCAAGTGTTAAAGGTACAAATAAAAAGTGATAAAGGGCTGTCATTGCAAACTGTGCACGCGACAGTTCAACGAGAGTCGGATCAATCATTATCTTTCTCCGAGGTTGTTAAAAAATGAGAGTGAATTTGCTGCTGTTTAAGTTGTGGATCTTGACTTAATGCGGGTTCATTAAAAAAAAGATAAAAAATAATGGTAATAGCGACTATTTTAACAGCTATTATTTTTAAGAGCTTTTTAAAAAAAGAGTCCATCATTAAGTGCCAGGCAATAAAATATTAATTAAAATTAAACATTTACTTAAATATTAAAATTAATTAATTTAGTTATAGCTAATATTTTAGTTCTTTAGTGATTTAAATCAAGTTTTTTTTAAGATAGAAAACATCTATTAAAGTGATTGGTAAAAACTATTTTATTTAAGCAATAAAACCTCTATATTTAAAAAGTGTAAATTAGAATAAACTAATCTATAATGGTTTTTATTAAGGAGATACACCATGACTGATACAAATACAACAAGTACCGAAGCAGTAGTAACTTTACCTCGTTTAAACGAGCCAGCTCCAAACTTTAATGCTAAAACAACACACGGCCAACGCTCATTAAGCGATTACCGTGGTAAATGGCTCATTTTATTTTCTCATCCTGCTGACTTTACGCCAGTTTGTACTACAGAATTTATGGCTTTTGCAAAGCATTACGATGATTTTCAAGCTAAAAATTGTGAATTATTAGGTCTCTCTATTGACTCTACTTTTTCACATATCGCTTGGATGAAGAGTATAGAAGATAAATTTGGTGTTCGCATACAATTTCCTATTATTGATGATTTATCAATGAAGGTAGCGAATGCTTATGGCATGATCCAACCGGGAGCAAGTGATACCTCTGCAGTACGTTCAACCTTTTTTATTGACCCTGATGGAATTTTGCGCGCAATGGTTTATTACCCAATGTCGAACGGTCGTTCTATTCCTGAGTTTTTACGTTTACTTACCGCATTACAAACATCAGATGAGCATGGCATAGCAACGCCAGAAGGTTGGCAAGCAGGTGATAAGGTAATAATTCCACCACCACAAACTATTGAAGAAGCGAATGAACGAGCAGATCAAGGCTATGATTATACAGACTGGTACTTTAGTAAGAAAAGCTTATAAACAATAGCATAATAAAAAGAGAGCAAGCGATTGTTCTCTTTTTAATATAAGAGCCATAAGGTAGAAAAATGGCAACATAAAATGGAGAAAATAATGAGTACTTTGAGTATTGTTCCTTTTTTTGATGAACAAACCTTTACCGCAAGCTATGTGGTTGCCGATGTTGAAAACAAACAATGCGCTATTATTGATTCAGTTTTAGACTTTGACTTGCACTCAGCAACTACTTCAACTTCATCTGCAGATAAAATTATTGCTTATATCACTAAACAGCAATGGCAATGCCAATGGATTTTAGAAACCCATGCTCATGCAGACCACCTTACAGCAGCCCCTTATTTACAAGAAAAGTTAGGTGGAAAAATTGT